>NZ_JBQQBR010000060.1:0-76153 GCF_052245935.1 Nonomuraea sp. 3N208
CCGCCCGAACTCCGCGCCGCGCTCAAGACCATCACCCGGCACGTCGACGACTACGCCGCCCAAGCGCGGCTCCCTCGGGCGTCGTGAAACTTGACACAAACGTCCAGAAACGCGAGACCAAAGATCGCTAGGTTGCGAACGAGCCGATCGATATCGCGAACGATTACTACATCGATAGGTTCGGATTCGATGGTTTCAATCGCGGCATCGAATCCGTCGCGCGTTACCTCATGAAACGCCAAATACCCGTCATCTTTGAATTCGGCGACGACCAGGACATTATTCTCGCTGGCGTATTTGTTGCCGTTCGCGAGTTGCGTCGGTACCGATTCCGCCGCATCCCATGACTCGCTGAGACGCGCGTACAGCAACCCTGCCTTGGGGAGTCGCCCGAGCCGATGGGACGTGGTGGTAAAGCTGCACGTCGGAGCGTTGCTGCCCTACCCTGGGAAGGTCTCTTCGCCATGACGCCATGATGTGACAAATCTCAAGGCTTGGGTACCCGAGAGCTGCCCGACATATCATCACGCATCACGACAGCCGGGCCGGCTGGGCGCGCTTCAGGCCAGCTGGACCACCGCGCGAGCCTTGGACAGCACCTTGGCCTCGGCCGACTTGGCCGTCAGGCCGATGACCACTCGCTTGTCCTCGAGTTTTTCCTCCACGACCCCGCTCACCGAGATCATCGCGCCTTGATCGTCATCGGGCACGACCACCATCGACGAGAACCGCACCCCGAAGTCCACCACCGCACCGGGATCCCCCACCCAGTCGGTGACGAACCGCCCGGCCTGCGCCATCGTGTACATCCCATGCGCGATCACGTCAGGCAGCCCGACCATCCTGGCGAACCGCTCGTTCCAGTGGATCTGGTTGAAGTCCCCGGAAGCACCGGCGTACATCACCAGGTTGAGCCTGCGCACGTTGTAGTCCACGGCCGGGATCTCCTGCCCGACCTCGACCTCGTCGTACTTCACCGTGGCGCCCATCAGCCGGCCCCTCCGCGCTCGACGATCGTGTTGTAGGTGACGCAGACCGGCTCGCCCTCGACGGTCGTGACCTCGCTGCGCACCGTCAGCAGCTCGTTGCGCCCGGCGGTCCTGATGTCGGTGATCGTGGCGCGGGTGACCAGCTGATCGCCGGCATAGACGGGGCGTACGTACTCGAAACGCTGCTCGCCGTGGACCACCATCGCGAAGTTCAGCCCAAGATCCGGATCCGCCAGCGCGTCGCCGCCGCTCTGCAGGCTGAACACGATGGGGAACGTCGGCGGCGCGATCACGTCGGGGTACCCGGCGGCCTGGGCGGCCCCTTTGTCGCGGTAGATCGGGTTGCCGTCGCCGATCGCGGCCGCGAACTCCCTGATCTTCACCCGGCTGACCTCGTAGGGGGCGCTGGGCGGGTAGGTCCTGCCCACGAAGTCACGGTTCAAGGCCATCAGTGCTCCCTCGCAATGTCCTTCGTCCGAGCGCTGCTGAGGCCGACGGTAACAGAACAAGGTTCGGCTGTCGCCGGAGGTTGGCCTGGTCTTTGCACCCCGCCGCGCCGTGCTTCTCGCCCCGCCGCGCTTCCCGCCGCGCCGTGCTTCCCACCCGCCGTGCGCCCCACCCCGCCGTACTCCGGTTTTCACACCCGGTCTTTACGCGTTGCCGTGGCCGGCCACCCGCCGTCGCCGGCTGACGTCAGTCCAGGGAAACGCCCGCTGACCGGTCAGTGGCGCGCCGCCGTTACGGCGCGCATGCTTGACCATCCGCGTGGTGAGCCGGGCACCGGAGTGCAGACACGACAAACCGGCGTCCACACCAGGACGCCGGTTGTGCAATATGAACGATGGAGAAGCCCCCGGAGAGCTATCGGGTCTCGCGGTGCGCGCGGTGCGTGCGGCAGTTGGGGCAGTACTTCTTCAGCTCAAGCCGATCCGGGTCGTTACGCCGGTTCTTCCGCGTGATGTAGTTGCGGTGCTTGCACTCCTGGCAGGCCAGCGTGATCTTCGGCCTAACGTCGGTGGCAGCCACTTGGGAGTGCCTTTCTACGTTTGGGACATGGACACGCCCATGCCCAGGCCGGTCGACCTGGGATTGGACAGTAGCGGAGGCCGGACTTGAACCGGCGACACAACGATTATGAGCCGTTTGCTCTGCCTGACTGAGCTACTCCGCCTTTGAGCCGGTATGGACCCGGCCTGTAGAGGATACCCGAAGCAGGGAGCAGTTTCGTAACTCACCTGATCGAGCGGGGTGCTCCCAGCAGTATGCCTCAGCAGCTCCGAGAACCGAAATCCGAAAACAAGATACTACCTGCCGCCAATGGCCCGGAGCACCCTCAGCCGCGCTGGGCGTCAGACCCGGATGCCGGTCTTGCGCCACACCTTGAGCAGGCGGCGGGCCGAGCCGCCGATGGGGCCGACGGCCTCGTACAGCACGTCACGCGGGACCGGCTTGGCCTGCGCCACAGCGGTCACCGCGGCGTCCGCAGCGGTGACCGTGTGCGAGCACACGCTCAGCAGGTAGTCGGGGATCTGCAGGCGCGGATCCAAGCAGCCCACCAGCGGTACGCCCACTGCTGCGACGACCGGGAAGACCGTACCAGGGATGCCGATGGCGGCCTCGGCCCGCGCCGACGCCTGGACCGAGGGAACGGAGCTGATCTCGTACCGCTCCCACAACGAGCGGTCCTCACGCGGGTGCAGTCCCACCAGGATGTGCTTGCCGACCGCTGCCAGCCGCTCGGCGGCGGCCAGGAGCAGCTCGGTGCCCGGGGCGGAGCCGCCGGTCTGGCTGGACCTGGTCACGCTGGTGAGCACCAGCACGGTGCCGGGTTCAGGGGTGTGCCGGGGCAGGTCGTCGGTCTGCGGCGTGCCCACGACCGTGATCGGGCGGCGCGTGCCCAGGTAGTCGTCGAACACCTTCGCCTCGGCCGGCGAGGACGCCGTGATCGCCCTGAGCCGGGAGCGGAATTCCGCCGCGCGGGGCGCCTCTACCGGAAGCTGGTATGCGAGCGAGCTGGCGATCATCGGCAGCCCGGGCAGCCGCGCGGCGCAATCCGCGGGCCAATCTCCCGCGCCCGTCACCACGAGCAGGTCGGCAGGTGGGATGCGGTCCGGGGTCGCCACCGCGACCGGGTCGCCCGGCTTGATCCCGGACAGATCGGGCACCAGCTGCACGACCTCCCAGCCCAGGCGGCGTGCCTCGGGTAGCAGAGGGGCCACGTGGTAGGTGCCCCATGGCTCATTGGTGGCGATCAGGACGCGGGCCGGTCGCCCGCTCGGCCGGGCGGCCGCGTGGGCCGGCGTGCCGCCCAGGACGGTGAGGCCCGTCGCGGAGAGCGCGCCGGCGAGCAGGGAACGCCGGGAGAGTTCCTTGACAGCCTGTGTGTCATCGAATTTCACGAGATCGGAATCTAGGGGCTTGCCGCTACCCATCGATGAACACAGGACGTCGCCTGGGAGAACGAGCTGGTCGTGAGGAAGGCTCGAGAGCTAGACCAAGCCAGGCGCCCTTGCGGGCATTCCCGGTCCGAAAGGGAGAAGGAAGCCCTCGAATGGCCTCACGACGATCTCAACCGTATCAGGCCGGGATCAGTTCGTGCAGAGTCCCAGGCGTGTACACCCGCGTGCCCGGCGGGAGTTCGGCCGGAGCCTCCAGCCCGATGTAGGTGGTGGCCCCCGCCGCCGAGCTCTTCGTCCGCAGCAGGTCGGCCAGATAGCGGACGCGCAGATAGTCGCGTTCCACGATCGAGCGCACCAGCAGCGAGGCAGTGACCCGGTTGCCCTCCACCTGGTTGAAGCCGGGATACCCCTTCAGGTACAGATGCAGCCACTTCACCTGCCATGCTCCGTCGTCGCCGCGCAGGAACACCAGGGGCAGCGCGACCCGGCCGGAGCCACGCAGGTCGGACTTCATGCGTACGGTGCGCGGCTCGAACGGCCTGCCTTCCTGCGCGGCGTCCCTGGTCATGTACCCGAAGAACGCCTCGGCGGCCTCGTCGAACCGTTCCCCGACGTAGATGTTGACCTGCGGGATGATGATCGGCTGGGTCGCTTCGGCGAGACGGATGTTGATGAACTCCGACGCGCCGTCCGGCGCCGCGGTGAGGTCACCGGAGTACTCGGCGAAGCCGTTGGAGTAATTCGTCCACGAGATGTGCGTCGGGTTGCCGTAGGAGGCGTCGAGCATGAGAGCGGACAGATCGTAGTCCGTGCGCCGCCCGGCCTCGCGCCAGTGGACGAAGAACCTGAGCAGCTCGCCGACCACGGCCGACAGCGAGCCCCGGGGCAGCATGCCGAGCCCGGGCGCGACGGCCTTGCCCGACAACGGCAGTGCCACATCGAGCACGTCGGGATCGACGATCAGCTCGCCTGGGTCGGGCAGGCGGCGGGCGATCTCCAGGTCCAGGATGTCCAGCGCCCGCGCCAGCACGTCCTCCTCCAGCCGCGATCGGGTGTCGGGGGCAGCCCATGCCCTGCCGTACCTGTTGGCGAAGATGCGGCCGGCGGCGGGGGCGAGCCGGTTCTGCAGGTGCTCGCGCAGGGACAGCAGAACGCGGCAGGAAGCACCGGCGGCGGCTCGTTCCGCGGCGTCCATCACGGCCGACCCGGACAGGCCGGTCCGCAGCAGGTGGTCGAGGCGGCGCAGCAACGCGCCCGGTGCCTTCTCCAGCAGCTGAACGGCATCCGCGGTACGGCCCGCCGACAGGGCGGCCTCGACCCGGCTGTCGAAGCCGGCCGCCTCGCGTACACCCCTGGCCACCTCGAAGACGTGGGCGGCCCGCGTCAGGTGCGGGTAGTCGTGGGGATGCAGCCGCTCACCGAGCCGCTTCCACTGCTCGCGATGACGGGCCACGTCGCCTAGCTTGGCCGGGGTGGCGACCGCGTCCAAGGCCTGCAGGAGGGCGCGGCGCTCGGCGCGGCGGAACGAGCGGAACCTGGTGGGAGCGGCAAGCGTGACATCGCCGCCGGAGCAGCCGCAGGCGAGCCGGAGCACGTCGGTGACCGTGTCCACGAGCAGCGGCCGGCCGGCGGCCAGCCGCACCTCATTGACGATGGCGCGGTTCTCGCGCACCGGGATGAGTTCCGGCTCGTCGGCACAGTACGACGCCAGCGACCGCAACACCGCCAGGTCCTCGGCGGCCAGCGGCGATTGGGAGCCCGCCAGCGAGAAGTAGAGCTCGCGTGCCTCCGATTCCAGGCTTCCGCCCAGCTCAAGCACGGTCACCCGGTCGCCTGCCAGCGGGATCAGCTCGGCGTGCGCGGCCAGCAGGTCGGTGTAGGCGTGCTGGTAACGGCCGTAGCCCGGCAGGGTCAGCAGGTCGAGCGTCGGCGGCTGGAGCCGCTTGGCGGCGACCGGGTCGAGCATGGCCTCACGCAGAAGGCCGGCCCAGAACTCCAGGGTGTCCGGCACGTTCTTGGGGAAGTCGATGAAGTACGCGTTGTGCTGGACATGGTCGCCCACCAGGCCGCGGACCGCCGCCAGGACGCGTACGCCGAGGTCCACGACCGTCTCGCCGGGCAGTCGCGCCAGGCGTTCGAGCAGGGGTGCCGAGCACTTGAAGCCGACGCTCAGGAGCGCGGCGTCGAGCTGGCGGGCGGCCACCTCTCCCCAGCCGGCGGGCGCTACGTCGGCGGAAGCGTCGATGGGAACACGTAGCCGCCGGACAATGACGAGGCTTTCCAGAGTGTCCACTGACGCACCATATAGCCGACTCCCACCCGCATTCTGCGGGTTTTTCGGCTCCGCGATCACCGCCGTGCCCGACCCCCGGGCTCCCCGCCGGAGCCGTGCGCGGCTGTTCGGCCAGGCAAGCGCCCGCACCGGTCACCCCCACCGTCGCGGGAGTCCTGTGCCGGGCCAAAGTGTCGGCACGGCTGGTTAATGTCCCCGGCTATGGATCACTGGGACGAGATCAAGAAGCTGATCGAGACGCGGCACGCCGACCGGCTCGCCGAGCGGCTCAAGGCGCTGGACGACGAGGGCCGCAAGGAGGTCGCGGCCCGATTACCAGAGCTGCGCAAGGAACTGCGCGGCCGGTTCGACCGGTGGGACGACGGCCTGGTCGACTACGGGATCGTGCTGCGGGTGGCGGGCGCGGCCACCTTCGGTGGCGCGGCGACCGTGGCGTCCTGGCTGTACCGGCGCGACTTCGCCCCCCAATGGGACGGCCCCGACGGCGACGTGGACCTCATCCTGGCGGTCATCGCCGACCGCCCCACCGCCTGGCGCGCCGACCTGGCCGAACGCCTGGTGCTGCGGATGCGCGTCGCCGACGACCGCGGCATGGCACTCGCCCTGGCCCTGCTCCGCGAGACCGGCATCGAGCCGCCACCGCACGACCCGCTGGTGGCCGGGTGGGTGAGCCAGTGGCCGCCGCGCCTCGGCGACGACCCGCTGGTCGACCATCTGGTGCCGCGCCTGTTCGAGGCGGAGGGCGTAGGCCGGCTGTTGCAGTGGGAGCGGGAACCGCACGCGGGCTGGCTGGGGGCGTTGCTGGAGCTGACCGGGGCCGGCCGCGTCAAGCGCGAGGCGCTGATCGAAGGTTGCGTGCGCCGCTTCCTGCTCGGTGGCACGGCCATCGACCTGCGGTTCTTCGTACGCCTGCACGAGGCGCTTGACCCTTCGCCCGCCGAGGCGGCCTCCTACACCCGCGACTACCTGCGCCTGCTGCCCACTTCCCCCGGCCCGGTCGCCGAGCTGGCCATGAAGCGCCTGCGTGGCCGCGACGATCTCACCACCGACGACCTGGCCGAGGCATGGGAGTCGCTGCTGTTCCGCCCTGAGCGCAAGCTGGTACGCGCCGGGTTGTCGTGGCTCGACCGCTCACTGCGGCGTACACCCGCGCTGGCCGACGTGATCGCCGCGCCACTGGCCCGCGCGTTCGCCGCCGAGTCCGCCGAGCTTCAGGAGAAGGCCGTCGAGCTGGCTCTCGCCCACGCGGGCGGCATGAGCGAGGAAGGGCGCGCCACCATACGCGAGGCGATCGAGCTCCTTCCACCCCGACTCGGCCACCAGGCCGCCATGGCCTTCGGGGGCGGCGAAGTGGCCGGGTCCGAGCCCGCATTCGTCCCGCCGCCGCTGCCCGCCGCGCCAGAACGCGTGCACAGCGTCAGCTCCCCGATCGAGTCCGTCGAGGAGCTCCGCCGACTGATCACCAAGGGGCCGGATTCCTGGCGCGCATGGGAACGCGTGCTCGCCGGCTTCGTCACGCTCATCGGCCGCGACCGGGCAGGCCTGGCGGCGGCGCTGGACGCACGGCTGTTCGGCGATCTCTTCTGGCAGCACCGTCTGGAGAACTGGACTCGGCCCGGTCAATGGCTCCTGCGCACCGCTCAGTCCCTGGGTTTCAACGCGCTCGCTCGGCGCGCCTGGCAGAGTTTCATGCCGAAAGCCGGGCTGGCGGCCCCGCACCGGCTCCTGCTGCATCGGGCCGCAGAGATCCTGCGGGCCGTGGAGGAGGGCACCGTTCCGCCGCTGCTGCTGGCCACGCCCACACACAGCACCGGGCACGTGGCGGCGGCCGAGCTGGTCCGGCGACTGGAGGTCATCGAGGCGGCCGGGGTCAAGCCGCTGGCCGCCGACTTCCAGCAGGCGCTGTTGCGCCTGCCGCGGACCCCGGATCCCGAGGCCGCAGAGCGGGCGGCCCGCCTGACGTCCGCCGCGGGCAAGATCCTCGCCGCCTGGACGTGCCCGGAGGTCGAGATCCGGCTGGAGTGGGCCTGCGGGGAGGACGCCGGCGACGACCACGACTGGCACGACCGTGGCCACTATCACGACGTGCGTCTGGTGCCGACGGTCACCGCCGCGGCCACCGGCCTGCCGCTGGTCGACCTGATGCTCAGCGTCCCCCAGAGCCGGGCCGAGGCCGAGCACCGCGAATGGTGGCCCTCGATGCTGCCCTCACATCGCGAGGTCGCCGCCGCACACCTCATGCCGTACGTGCTCAGGCGGCACTGGGGCGAGCGCCCGGTCGGCCCGGAGTTCGCCCGCGATCTCGCCAGGGCCGAGGGGCCCGCCGGGGCGGCGTGCTCGGCGCTGCTCGCCCGCGTCCTGGGTGATCCGCAGATGCCCGAGTCGGTCGACGTCCTGCTGGAGGTCGCCGCGCGGGACGACGTGCCCGCGTCCGAGATCGGCCACCAGGCCGGGCTCCTCGTGGCCAGTGGCGAGGTCAAGATGATCGACATGGTCACCGCGCTCGACGCCGCCGCCAGGCGCGGCGCCCACGCGTACGTGTGGCGGATCACCGCCGCCGCGCTGCCCGCGTTGTTGCCGGTGCCGGGCGGGCGCCCGCGCAACGGCCTGGCGGCTTTCGTCACACTCGCCATCGCGACCGCCGAGTGGTCCGGGGCACGCGGCGAGATCCCCGAGGTACGCGACCTGGCCGCCCGCAGGGGCAACAGTGGCCTGCTCCGCGAGATCCGCCGCCTGCACAAGCACCTCACCAGCGGCACCGGCCAGAAAGGATGATCATGGCGAGGAAGCAGAAGAGACGCTGGCGCTCGCGCAGCGACGAGGGTCACGCCATGCGGATGGCGATCGGTGATCAAGCGCGCGCCGCCGCCGAGCCGGGCTGGTCACAACTGGTCGTCCGCCGGGCCCAGGTCGGCGCATACGCGCTGACCACCGTCACCCGCGACGGCCGCGAGAGCGCAGCGGAGGGCATGGACGAGCCGTTTCAGCGCCTCCGCGAGCTGTCCTACAGAGCCGACGCCGGCACCTGGTACACCTGTGAGCTGGCGTTCTCGCCCGGGAGCAGGGGCTACACCGGCCGCGTCGACTCCTCCGCGCCGCCGTTCGAGCACGTGCCGGGGGTGGCGGCACTGGCGGAGCTGACCATGTTCCCCCGCGAGGAGCCGCCCGGCTGGCTCCTGGCCGCGTCGCCGACCGCCGCGCCCATCGGGCTGCCGGCCACGTACGGCGACCGCTACGACCGGTGGCGCGAGCACCTCGGCGACCAGCCGCCACCACCGCCGATCACCGGAGAGCTGACCTACCTCCCGGCCACGACCATGACCGCCCGCGCCTTCGACGAGAGCCAGAAGCGCGGCCACCCACTGATCTACCTGGCCGTGCAGGCCGACGATCCCCAGGCGGAGTTCCTGCTGGTCCAGAGTCACCAGGAGGCCTACGGGGTGGGCCGCCACGGCCCGCGCGGCACCATCGGGGGCGTGCGCACCATCACGCTGGACGGCGCGGTGCTCCGGCTGGAGCTGACTCCTGAGGCCGCCGACCTGCTGGAGACCGAGACCACCTTCGAGGTCCGCCTCGACCTGCCACCCGAGACGATCGGCGAGTTGCGCACCGCCCTGCCCGCCATGCTGCGGTCCGTCGCCGAGCCACCCGAACTGATCGGCTTCTGAAACAGCCCTTATGACGGCTCTGGACGCAGCGCGTCGGAGATGGGCTTGACGCCGCCGTGCGCGGTGAGGCCGCCGTCCACTGCGATCTCGGCTCCGGTGATGAAGGACGCCTCCTCGGACAGGAGGAAGACGACGAGGGGGACGACCTCGTCCACCGTGCCGGTACGGCCGAGCGGGGTCTCGCAGATGTTCGCCGCGCGGAAGGCGGGGTGGGCGGAGGCGGTCATCTCGGTCTCGATGAAGCCGGGGTGGATGGTGTTCACGCGGATGCCGTGCGGACCCAGTTCCGTGGCCGCCGCCTTCGACAGGCCGCGCAGCGCCCATTTGCCGGCCGTGTTCGCGCTGGGGGGCGCGGCGGGTGCGGCCGGCTGGCGCGCACCGTTCTGGGCCTATGCCGTGAGCCTGCTGCTCGCCCCCGCCATGGCCGCCTTCCTCCCCACGCCCCGCCCGACCACCATCTCGAAGAGTGCCGCGGAGGGTGGGACCACCGAGGCCGCCTCCGCGCCGGAGCCTGCCAAGCGCCCCTTCCCCTGGCGGCCGCTGGCTGGGACATGTGCTCTGACCGTCTTCGGCAGCGTCGTCTTCTACACCCTCACGGTGCACATGTCCTACCTCCTGGACGACATCGGCGTGACCGACCCCGGCACGATCGGCCTGGCAACCGCCGTCGCCAGCGCCGCGACAGTGGCCGGCGCCGTCACCTTCACCAAGCTCGGTCGCACCCCGGACGTCTGGCTGCCCGCCGTCTTCGCCGTGTGCGCCCTCGGCTTCGCCGTGATCTGGTTCGCCCCCAACGCCGCCGTGCTGATCATCGGCGCTGTGATCAACTGCTTCGGCTGCGGCGTCATGCTGCCGAGCCTGCTCACCCTCGCCATGTCCAAGCTCGAGTACGCCGACCGAGGTCGAGGCACCGGCCTGTGGACGGCTACCTTCTTCATCGGTCAGTTCATCTGCCCGCTCGTGGTGCTCGCGCTCGCGTCCGCCGCCGGGAGCCGGGCCGACGCTGTCGGCGTGCTCGCACTCGCCACGTCGGTCGTCGCCGCCGGACTCGGCCTTTTCGCCTCGCGACGCCGCGCGGTCGACGGCCCAGAACCGCACAAGCAGATGGCAGGCTGACCGGCACACCGACGAAAGGACACCGGCGAAAGGATCGACAAATGCGAAACGCCCGGGCCCCAAGTCATCTTGGTCCGGGCGTCTTTCTGTTCAGAACGAGAGCCCCCAAACGGAATCGAACCGTTGACCTTCTCCTTACCATGGAGACGCTCTGCCGACTGAGCTATAGGGGCCTGTCCGGCGCTGCGGACAGGTGTAACCATACACGGCACTCAGCGATGATGCGAACTGGTTCCGGCTCTTACGATCTTCTCCGCCGACCGCCCCATGGGGAGCTCGATCACCTCGCACAGATCGGCCAAATCGACGTGTCTGGCCACCTCCGCCACAGAGGAGCAGTCCGCGACGACCCATCCATGCCGGCGCACCCGCAGCACCTGCCGCCCGGCTCGCACGGCGCCCACGACCTCATAGCCGTCGCAGCCGACCCATCGCCTTTCCATAGCGGCACAGAGTAGCCGCAGGGCCTCTCAATTTTTGCCACGCCACAGGCGTTACAGCCATACCGAGTCGGCAGACGTTCAGTACCGGTAGAAGCCCGCGAAGTCCTTTAGGCGCGAGATGTCGTCGATCCGCACCACGGCTCCGGTCTCGGGCGCGTTCATCATCTTGCCCTGTCCCAGGTAGATGCCGACGTGGTGGGTCTTAACGGTCCCTTTGCTGATTTTTCCAAAGAAAACAAGATCACCGGGTACCGGGGCCGCGTCGACCCGCCGCATCATCCGTACGTGATCATTGGTGTTCCCCGGCCCCAGCACGTCCTCCCCGTGTGCCAGCGCGTACACCCACCGGGCGAACCCCGAGCAGTCGAGCCCGCGGGTCTTCGCGGCCGGGCACGGTTTGATCCGGCCCTTGTAGCCCTTGCAGGTTCCCCTCGACGGCCCGGGCCGCTCCGCGTGGCCGCCGCCCCACGAGTACACGATGTCGCGCCGCTCGATCTCGTACGCGATCTGCACGATCCTCGGCAGCACGCGCGTGGCGAACGGCATCGAAGCCGTGGCGGTCAGCAGGATCAGCACCGCCGCCACGGCTAACCGCCGCTTCATCCCGTCCCCATCCAGCTGCTGTCGGGCCCTGGGATTTATCCTGCCTTATCCGGCCTTATCCAGCCGCTCTGAGAGTGAGCTTCACCGAACCAACGGCGACGTTCATGCCGACCGCGCCCTTCGACTTGCGCGGCTTGGTGGTGAACGTGAACGTCACCTTCTTGCCGCGCGGCAGGTCCGCGATCGTGCAGCGCACCGCCGTGCCGCTGTACGTGCACCCCGGCGCCTTGACCACCCGCTGCCCGCCGAACGCCCGCCCGGAGAGCTTGACGTTCGTGACGGGGTGCGGGCCGGTGTTGGCGACGGTGACCGTGTACGTCTTCCTGCTCTTCGCCGCTCCCGTCACCGACACCTCGGCCGGCGGGTTGGCCATCGCCTTGAGCTGGGATTCCGAGCCGTTGAACGAGTTCCCGCCCCCGACCAGCGGCCCCTTGTCCGCCGACTGCCAGAAGGTGTGCTTCTTCCAGCTCTTCGGCAGTTCCCCGGGATCACTCCCCCAGCGCGCGAGCCAGAGCGGGTTCGACTTGAACTTCGTGGAGTTGCCCGTGCAGGTCTGCCACCAGCTCGTGGTGGTGTAAATGATCGCGTGCCGGCCGGTTCGCGCGCGGTACCTCTTCGTGAAGTCCGTGAGCCAGCTGACCATGTCTTCCGTGGACAGGTCGTAACAGTTGTTCTTGCCGTTCTTGTCCTTGTACGGGTTGTCCTCGATATCGAGCACTCCCTGCAACGTCTGGCCGTCGGCGACCCAGCGGCCGCCGTTCTGGAGGAAATATTCGGCCTGCGTTGCCCCATCGGATTCGTGCGGTTGCGCGAAGTGATATGCCCCGCGGACCAGGCCGGCCGCCGCGGCACCGCCGAACTGGGCGTCGAATCGTGGGTTGCGGTAGTTCGTCCCCTCGGTGGCATGGACGAACGCGAACTTGCCACCCCCGGAGACGACGCTTTCCCAGTCGATGTCGCCGGTCCAGTTGCTGACGTCGACACCGGCTACGCCATCGGCTGCCTCCGCGACCCCGCCACCCATCCCAAGCGCCGCGATTACTGCGCATAACCAGACACGTTTCACGCCGGAGATCCTTGCGGAGCTTCACACAATTCCGCAAGTCCGGAAATATCCGCCGATCCTCCACCCGCGTAACCGACTTCGAAATTTTCCGCCACCTTCGGAGAAACCGCACGTCAGAGGCCCAAAACTGGCCGTCATCAGTGCGCCGCCCCGGCGGAGTTTCGGCAGGTAGGGGCCGTTTATGAACCTGACGTTCGCGTTTGCCAAAGGCGGTTTTTGCTGCCCAAACTTGGTTCGATCCTCAATCGAGCGCCCCGACCTGGGGTTTCTTCGCCATGCCCGCAGGAGGCCGACCATGATCCATGCCCGGGGCCTGACCCGAGTGTTCAAGCTCAAGAAGAAGGAGACCGTCGAGGCCGTCCGCGGCATCGACCTCGATGTCGAAGCCGGCCGCCTCGTGGCCTTCCTCGGCCCGAACGGCGCGGGCAAGTCGACCACGCTGCGCATGCTCACCACCCTCCTGCCGCCCACCTCGGGCACCGCCACGGTGGCCGGGCACGACGTGGCCACGGACCCGGCAGGCGTACGCTCCCGCATCGGCTACGTCGGCCAGCGCAACAGCGCGGGTGAGGACTTCCTCGCCCGCGACGAGCTGGTCACCCAGGGCCGCTGCTACGGCCTGCCCGTCAAGGAGGCGACGGCCCGCGCCGACGAGCTGCTCGACCTGCTCGACCTGACACCGCTGGCCAAGCGCAAGCCGGGCACGCTCTCGGGCGGCCAGCGCCGCCGTCTCGACATCGCGCTCGGCCTCGTCCACCGCCCCGACCTGCTCTTCCTCGACGAGCCCTCGACCGGCCTCGACCCGAAGAGCCGCGCCGAGATCTGGCAGCACATCCTGCGGCTGCGCGAGACGTACGGGACGACGTTGTTCCTGACCACCCACTACCTGGAGGAGGCCGACACCATGGCCGAGCGGGTGGTGATCATCGACAATGGCCGGATCATCGCGGACGGCACCTCGGAGCAGCTCAAGAACGACCTGGCCGGCGACCACATCATGCTCACCACCAGCACGGAGGAGGAGGCGCGACGGGCCGCGGGGATGGGCGGCGGGACGGCGGCGGGCACGACCGTACGCCTGCGGGTCGCCAACGCGGCCGCCGCCCTGCCCGAGTGCCTGCGTGCCCTGGACGGGGCCGGCATCAAGGTCGCCACGGCCGAGACCACCCGTCCCACCCTCGACGACGTGTTCCTCACTCTCACCGGGAGAAGCCTCACCGATGACGACATTCCTGCGTGACACCACCACCGTCTTCTCGCGCGAGTTCAAGCCCGCCCTGCGCGACCCCGCCGGGCTGCTGTTCGAGATGGGGCAGCCGCTGCTGTTCCTGTTCCTGTTCGGGTCGCTGCTGGACGGGGCGGTCGGCTCGTCGTGGCAATGGTTCGTGCCGGGGATCCTGGTCATGATGTGCCTCACGGGGCCCATGTCCGCCGGTTACACGTTGCTCGTCGAGCTGATCGGCGGCTCGATGGAGCGCATGCTGGTCACACCGCTGAACCGGACGGCGATGCTGGTGGGCAGGGCCATGAAGGCGATGATCGTCCTGCTGGTCCAGGCCGTGCTGATCATCCTGATGTCGCTGCCGCTGGGCTTCGAGCTGCACCCGGCGGGGGTGCTGGCCGGCCTGGCCCAGCTGGTGGTCTTCGGGGTCGGGCTGGGCGCCTTCTCATTCGTCCTGGCCATCAAGTCGGCCCCGGGAGGCACGCTGTTCTGGATCGTCAGCCAGTCGATCATGTTCCCCCTGCTGCTCCTGTCCGGCGTGCTGCTGCCGCTGGAGAGCGCCCCGGCGTGGCTGCGCGCGATCGGGCAGGTCAACCCGGTGACGTACATCGTGGACGCCCAGCGAGCCCTGTTCGCGGGCGACCTCGCCGACCCCTCGATCCTGTACGGCACCGCGTCCGCCTGCCTGATCGCCGCAGCCGGCCTCTACCTCGGCAACCGCGCCATGCGCCAGGGCGTCAACTGATCAGGGACTGATCGCCAGGAACACGAACGCCGCGAACAGCACCAGGTGCACCCCGCTCTGCATGAGCGTCGCCCGGCCCGGCACGACGGTGAGCGTCGAGACCACGACGGTCAGGGCCAGCAACACCATGTGGGTGCCGCCCAGCCCGAGCAGCAGTGGCCCTTCGAGCCAGATCGACGCCACCGCGATGACCGGGATGGTCAGCCCGATGCTGGCCATCGCCGACCCGAGCGCCAGGTTCAGGCTGATCTGGACCTGGTCGCGCCGGGCCGCGTTGAGTGCGGCGATCGTCTCGGGCAGCAGCACCAGCAGCGCGATCACCACGCCCACGAAGGCCTGGGGCAGCCCGGCCGACGACACCGCCAGCTCGATGACCGGCGACTCCACCTTGGCCAGGCCGACGACCGACACGAGCGCGACCAGCAGCAGCCCGAGGCTGGTCAGCGCGGTGCGTCCGGACGGCCTGGGCGCGTGCTCCTCTGGGTCGAGGGGCGCGCCGTCCCTGGGGACGGGGAGGAAGTAGTCGCGGTGCCGTACCGTCTGCGTCACCACGAACAACCCGTACAGCGCCAGGGAGGCCACTGCCGCGAAGGCGAGCTGGGCGGGCGAGAACGCCGGCCCTTGTGCGCTCGTCGTGAACGTGGGCAGCACCAGGCTCAGCGTGGCGAGCGTGGCCACGGTGGCGAGCGCCTTGCCCGTGCCCTCGGCGTTGAACTCCGCGATCCGCCGCTTCAAGGTGACGGTGAGCAGGGACAACCCCACGATCCCGTTGCAGGTGATCATCACGGCCGCGAACACGGTGTCGCGGGCCAGCGCCCCGGTCTGCGCGCCGCCGGAGATCATGAGGCTGACGATGAGCGCCACCTCGATCACCGTCACGGCCACCGCCAGCACCAGCGAGCCGAACGGCTCTCCGACGCGGTGCGCGATGACCTCGGCATGGTGCACCGCGGCCAGCACCGCCCCGGCCAACAGAAGGGCCGCGACGATCGCGATCGCGACCGGTAGCTCGCGGCCCCAGGTGAGCCCCAGCGCGAGCAGCGCCAGAGCTGGTATGAGAACGGTCCACAACCTCGCAGCGTTACGGATCATATACAGGGCGTTCTTCCCTTCTTTCGAGGGGGAATAGGGTTGCACCCTGATAATGCCTTGACATCACGTTTTAACGGGAATGAAGGTGACCTCGTGGCCCATGTGATCGCGACCGAAACCGTGCCCTGGATCCCCGTGGCGCACCGCCTCGACGTCATGCTCTCCCGGACCGTTCCGCCCGCGGCAAGCACCACGTCGGCGTTCGCGTTCGTCTCGGACGAGCTGGGCAGGACCCTGATGACCTGGGTGGATCGGGAAGGGCGCGGCTGGGACATCCCGGGCGGCCACCTCGAGCCCGGCGAGAGCGCGATCGACGCCGCGGCCCGCGAACTGCACGAGGAAACCGGCCTGTGCCTCCCGTCCGCCGCCCTGTCGATCTTCGCCTGGCAGCGCATCCAGCTCTTTGACGCTCCGCCCGCCGAGTACCGTTACCCGTCATTGGCGTACATGGCCATGTTCCGCGCCGTCCACCCGGGCCCGGGTGCCCCGACCCGCCCGCCGGCCGGTTCTGAGAGCACCCGCGCCGAGTGGCTGCCACGCGCGGACATCGAGCGCCTCTGCGGGCCCCGTACGTGGCTGACGCTGCTAGAGGTCGCGGGCTCGCGCTAGATCTTCGCCTCGGTAGAGATGCTCGGGAATGGTGGCGAGCGTGGACGGATGGACCTGCGCCCCCAGCCCGTAGAACTTCTGGAAGCTCATGATCAGCGGCCGCCAGGCGTCGGGGTCGATGCGGTCGCTCGTCCCGGCCATTCTGATCTCTTCGTGCACCCACACCCGCTGCACACGTACCTCGAACGCCAGCGTCCCACCGTCGTCCCCTACCGGATGCACCGCCTCGACCACGGCCTCCATGCTGACCGGGCACTCGGCCACCCGCGGCGGCGCCACCGTCTCGGAGGGCGTGGCGGTCAGCCCGGCCCGCTGAAACTTGTCCGGCACGTACCGATATCCCCGCTCCCACTTGCGGTCAGGAACGGGATTGGAGCCGGTGGTGAGCGCCAGCCGGTCAACGGCGGTGGCGAGCGCGTCGGAGGGCAGATTCAGTACGCATTCCCGCGTCCTGACCAAGTTTTGAGCCGTCTTGGCCCGTGAACCCAGTCCCAGCATGCCCCGCCAGCCGAGCCAGAAGGCCGACGACATGGGGGCCAGGTTGGGGGTGCCGTCCTCGTTCAAGGAGGAGAGCAACACCACGGGCGTGCCGAAGTAGAGGATGCTGGGCTCGATCCTGGCGTGCGGGTCCGCGTCAACGAGAATGCTCATGCAGACCAGTGTCGTGGCTCGTCAGAGGGGCCGCTGGCAGGTATCGGACAGCTCAGCGGCGACTCAGGACCCGGGCGCTCAGGGCCGCTTTGACCTCCGACCACTCATCGGCGACCACGGAGAAGATGGCCGAGTCCCGCACCTTTCCTTCCTCGCCCGGCGCCCACGAGGGTGACCAGTTCCGCAGCACACCCTCGAACCGGGCGCCGAGGCGCTCGATCGCCCGCCGCGAGCGCGTGTTCCGCGCATCGGTCTTGAGATCGACCCGCACCACGCCGAGCGCCTCGAACGCGTACGTGAACAGCAGCAGCTTGGCCTCGGCGTTGATGCCCGTGCCCTGCGCCGACGCCGCCAGCCACGTCCACCCCACCTCGATCGCCCGCAGTTCCTCCCGCCCCGGCCAGCTGCGAGGATCCCAGAACGCCGTGCACCCGACGGCCCTACCGTCCGCCACCCGCACCTGCGCGAACGGCGTCAGCCCCGCGCGCTCCCTCTGGTCCCGCAGGTACGCCTCGACGTCCGCACCCCGAGGCACCAGGGTGAACGCGTAGGCGGAGCGATCCTCCTCCGCCGCCCACGCCAGATCCGCCGCATGCCGCATCGCCAGCGGCTCCAGCCTGACCAGTGATCCGTGCAGCACGGGAACATCGAGCCGCAGGCTCATCGAAACCCCCTCATCGTTCCTGGCGTTGGCACCTTGCCGCTTCGGGCAGGTTGCCGGACCGTCACCGGGCCAGGTCCCTCAGATCCTCTGGATGAATATCGGTGCGGAGATCATGCCCGACTCCCGAGAGCTCCGTCAACGCGACGCCCTTGGAGGAGCCGGTCGCCCCGGCCGGGATCTCGAAGGCCCGGCTTCGCCCGCCTTCTTCGACCCTCGCCCGCGGGAGTTCTGTCAGTGCCGTATGCGATGATCCACCGCATGGACGGAAGCATGGTGCTGCAGACCGCAACCGAATGCGAGAGTTTCCTGCGTTCGGCAGCAGATCGGAACTGGGCGGAAACCCCCATTCCCGGGATGGACTGGACCGTCGCACGGGCCGTGGCTCACGTAAGCGACTGCCTGCTGTGGTACGCCACCGATCTTGCCGCCGGCGAGCGGGAGCTCAGCACCACGGACATCCACGTCCGCCCTGAGTCGAAGCCAGACGACCTCATCGCCACGATGACCACATACGCCACGGTCCTTGCGCGTGTCATCGACGCCAGTGCTCCTGGAACTCGCGGATGGCATCCTTTCGGTCTCGCGGACCCGTCCGGCTTCGCCGCGATGGCCTGCGACGAGATGCTCGTGCACACCGCCGACGTCGGCTCCGGCGTCGGTCAGACCTTCCTCCCTGCCGAGAAGTCAGCGGCAGCCACCTTGCGTCGCTTGTTTCCGTGGGCGCCGGCGGACACGGACCCGTGGGAGACGTTGTTGTGGGCCAACGGCCGCGCCGACCTCCCCGGCCAAGAGCGGCAGGTGGGGTGGAGATGGCACTGCGCCCCGCTGACCGAATGGAATGGCACCAACCCCAGACGCCGAGTAGCTCACTAGGGGGCCACACCCTGTCCACGACGGACAGCCCATCCGGCGCTGCCTTGACACGCAACCGTCATCGTCCACCGGACGTATCTCTTGGAGAGGGCCCATCATGCCGAAGCAGGTTGGGCCAGGCCGCACGTTACATGGGCGTCTGGTGGAGAAGGACGACACGCCAGCCATCCGGGGTCCGGCGGTAGACCGTTGAGGCGTACCACGAGGACGTCTCATCGCCGGTAGTGCTCGTCAGTTTGTAGGCGACCACGGCTCCGGCGTCGCCGAGCGGTTTGACCACGATGTCGTGTGCCTGGTTGCGCCGGTCGGGGTTTCCGCTTCCCTTGGCGTACATGTCGAGAACCTGTTGCTTGGACACGATGCCGTAATTTCCCATGGCGACGAAGTCATCGGCGCAGTGCTCCGCGAAAAACCCCTCGTCATAGGCCGCGTCGGCGTCCAGCATGCGCTGCTCGATTTCTGCCAGCGTCTTTTCGATGTCGCTCATGCAGTCCCCACTCCTTTGTGAATACGCGATCCAGGCTGGCAGCTTTACCTGACACCTCCCGACAGGTACGACCGGTGTACTCGTGCGTCTTCAGGAGCGAAGGGCTTGGTCATGGCCTCGAGCGCCGTGCTGAGCCAGTCCTGGCGACCGGCTCAGCACGGAACTGAATGGCTGGAGCACATGGACACTGTCCTGGCCCCGTATGTCGGCCATGGACGCGATGCCGGCTTATGCCGGTGTGGTCATCGCCCGGCTATGAGCGGGACGACGGCGCGACCGGACCGCCCCAGGGGAGCCCGTCCGTCGGCCACAGCTCGGCCTGCCGCTTGAGCGTGGTCTCGACCCTGCCGCCCACGGGGCAGCGGAAGCCGTGCGGCGGCACCGTCAGCGAGATCAGGTAGTTGTCGATGGGTACCGTGCTGCACTCGTCCTTGCCGTAGATGCGGTGGCCCCAGCCTTCGTAGGTGAGCAGCACGGCCTTGGGGCCGAGCTGGCGGTTCACGTTGGCGGACCATATCCACGGGGTGGAGGGGTCGTGGATCGAGTTGCCCAGCAGGATCGGAGCGCTGCCCGTGTAGCGCAGCGTGTGCTGCGGGTTGGTGGTGGGGTGGTTGAGGCAGACCGGCAGATCCTCGATCGGCATCGGGTTGAAGCGCATGTCCGGGGCGAAACGGGCGGAGTTCCGCATGATCTCGGCGTACTCGTCATAGTTGCGCACCCGGAGGTTGTAGTCCTCGCAGAGGATCACGGTCGGCAGGTGCGCGACCTCCCCGGACACGGGCTGCCGGCCGGGCAGCGGCGGCATCCAAGACGGCGGCTCGCCACCGTCCAGGGCGCGAATCACCTCGCTCATCAGCTGCCAGGCAGGCCCCTCGGTGCCCAGCACGCCGTTCCACAGGACCTGCAGCTCGGTCATCGGGCGATCCGGAACGCCGGGCCAGTAGAGCTCGCCCTTGCGTGCTTTGTCCAGCAGCCTGGCCCACACCGCGCGGACGTCCTGCCCGTGCAGGGCGCAACTGGGCTCCTGGTCGCACCAGCCGACGAACTGGTCGAAGGCGTCCTCGACCGCGGCGGCCTCGGTGTACAGGAACGCCTTGACGCCGAGGCTGTGGTCCATGTTGCTGTCCAGGGCCAGGGCACGGATCCGGTTCGGGAACAGCTCGGCGTACATCTGCCCGAGTAGCGTGCCGTACGAGACCCCGTAGAAGGTCAGCTTCTCCTCGCCAAGCGCGGCGCGCAGGGCGTCCATGTCACGCGCGACGTTGACCGAGTCGACGTGGTCGTAGAGGGGCCCGGTGCGGGCCCGGCAATCGGCGTGCAGCTTCTTGTTGTAGGCGGTCCACGTGTCGAAGTCGGCCTGGCTCTTGATGACGGCGTACGGCATCTGGTTGAACACCGACGCCGAGCAGATCACCGGGTTACTGCGGCCCACGCCGCGGGGGTCGAAACCGACGATGTCGAACCGCTTCTGAATCTCCTCGGTGAAGAAACCGGGGGAGCTGTAGGCGAACTCCACACCCGATCCGCCCGGGCCACCCGCGCCGAGCACCAGGGACCCGACCCGGGCGGAGGGGTCGGTGGCCTTGCGCCGGGCAACGGCCAGGTCGACGGTGGGCCCGTCCGGCTTGGACCAGTCGATCGGGACGGTCAGCTTGCCGCACTCAGCGGCGGGCTCCTCATCGCAGGGCTGCCATGCGATGCCGCCCCTCTCGCTGACCGCCGAGACGCCGTTCTCAGCGGCCGCCCCGGCCGGCAAGACGGGTAACAGCGCCGCCATCGCCACGAAGGCGGCGACGAGCAGAGAAGATCTTCTTCGCACGTTGCTCCAATCGTTGGTCGGTCGGCCGGCCCGCTCACGCGGCGCACGGCCGATCTTCGATCATTCCCGGTCGGCGCCGCACGCGGAGAAAAATTGGAAATTTCCTTCAAAGCGACCGGGATCAGGCTGGAGACGCCTCACCACATGGCGATGAGCAGCTCATGTCTCACGTGGCGGACCCGCCTTGATGCGCTGCACGAGTTGTTCCGTGGAACCCCGATATCCATGGAGGTGCTCCAGCCACCAGGTGGCGCCCGCATCCGCGTACGCCTTGACCGAGGAGCCAGGCTCGCTCACCCCGATGAGCGCCACATCGAAATCCGCATCTGAAGGCCGGTGCTGAAGCACCTCGCCGACCTGAACAGCGAGGGCTTCTGGTGACAGCGTCATGCGGCACTCCTGGTCGTCACCGCCGACGATCCAGCCGTCCCAGCGAGCGGCACGACGAAGAGCACCCGGAGCCGAGCCTCCGACCCACACAGGGACCCGGGGGCGCTGGAGCGGCAGTGACAACAGCCGTACCCCATCGACCGTGTAGTGGGCGCCCCTGTGGCGCACTTCGGCGCCGGACCAGAGCGAGGAAATGACGTCCAGCGCCTCGTCGAGCACGCTCCCCCTGGGCCGAGGCGAGCCGAAGGCGGTGAACTCGGCGGTCACCCCGCCCAGCCCGGCGCCGAGGATCGCCCGGCCACCGCTCAACCGGTCGAACGTGGCCACGGTGTGAGCCAGCGTTTCCGGACGATGCCGGGCCACGGCGGTCACCGCCGTGCCCAACCGGATACGAGAGGTTTCCTGGGCCGCGGCGGCCAGCACCACCCACGGGTCGGCCGATGGCGTGCCCCAGGCGAAGGCGAGGTGATCCCACACCACCACGGCGTCCCATCCGGCGGCCTCGGCCTCCCGAGCCAGTGAAACCAAGCGCGCCGGCTCGGCGAGGTCACCGAGGATCGCGACGTCGATGCCGTAACGCATGCGTCCACTCAAGCATTCAGCACCGACAGTTCCGCCGTCTGACCGCGTCGGCGCCTCCGTGGACGCCGCCTTCCGCCCGACCGTCGCGCCTGGGCGTGAGATGTTCGCGGAACCCGGATCAGTGGCCGAGGAGTGCGATCACTCCGGCGCCCAGCGGGCCCAGCCACTGGGCGATCCGGCCCAGGGCGTCGATCAATGTGGTGCCTGCGTCGGCGAGCGCTCCGGCGCGCTCCAGCCCCGATGTGAGCGCCTCGAGGTGCCCGGCCGCCTGCTCTCTGTCGGGCGTCTCTACTAGCACCGCGTCCTCGACCGCGGACAGTTCGCGCTCCACGTTCTGGCATTCGGCCGCGGTCAGCCTCAGCTCGCCGAGAGCGCTCCTGATGACCTCCAGGTCGGCGTGGAGGGCCTGCATGATCTGATTCCCCGCGACGCCGTGGATGTCTCTCCCGGCGACCTGGTGATGCCCGCCAACGTACTGCGTGCCGCTCCCCGCGTTCACCGGCCCGCTGACATTCCCGAAACGGAAGGTCTCCCCCATTACCGCCACCTCTCCCTAACGGCGCGGCCCGCGCCGCCGCCGATTGCGCTCCTGCGCGCGCTTACGCGCGGCCTTGGACATGGACGAGCCGATCGCCGCGAGCACGCCACCGGCCACTACAAGACCGAAACCCGCGGGCGCCATGAGGATCCCCGGCAGCAATTCCCTTTCGAACGGATTTGTGAAATCGTCCGAGGCCATGGCTCCGAAGATGAGGGACATCCAAATGCCGAACCCCGCCAGAGCGACCATCGTGCCAAGGATCAGGAGGACGCGCCCAAACCCTTTCCCCTGGAAGACCTCGTCGAACGGCTCATAATCGGCATTCACTTGAATGTCGTAATTGTCGCCATAGATGTCTCTGCCGGCCGACTGGTGATGTCCGCCTACGTACTGGACGCCACTCCCGGCGTTCACCGGCCCGCGTACGTCCCCGAACCCGTAACTCGCCGGAGGAGCCGCCCCGGCAGGCTGCACGAACCGCAGCTCCGCATACCCCATCCGCAGCTGGTCCCCGTCACACAGCACCTGACCACTGACGATCTTATGGCCGTTGACCCACGTCCCGTTCCGCGACCCGAGATCGTTGATGACCACGTGGTCCCCGGTCCGATCGAGCGACGCGTGCCGCCGGCTGACACCGTCGACCTCCAACCGGATCCCCGCTCCGGGCATGCTGCCGATCTCGGTGCGCCCAACGGGAATATCAAACCTAACCCCCGCCATCCCCCTGCTGACAACAAGCAACTGGGGGCTGAGAATCCGGAAACCCACCCATGCGCACCCCCTTGACGCCGGCAGGGCAATCTAGCATCCTCCCGCGAATTACGAAAAGCACCCTTAACGCAATTGATCAACTCAATCTGATTACACTTTTATATGACATGCAGAATTTCCATTTAGGACAGTTCCGAAAAGAAGTATCAGGTTGGCGTTCTCCTTCGGCTCGCCCTCTCCCTCACGGAGTACATCCCGATATTCCCGCGGCAGCGAGCATCGCCCAGTTGGCGTCGAAAGAGTACTCGCGGTACTCCCACACCGGGATGCGTATGGCATCCACCATGGCCAGAGCGCGGCATGCACAGCACTGACACCGCACGCAGCGCTGCAACACAACTCGCCCCTGTGGTTGACGGCTTGGTGGCTGACGGGGCGCCCGCCTCGGGCGCCGATCTCAACCGTTCGGCTGGGGCGGGTCCTCGCCCACCAGGCCATCGATCGCCTCGCGGAAGAGGTCTGCGTGGCCGACATGCCGGGCGTATTCGTCGTGGACGTCGACCAGGACGCGGCGCACGTTGGGCGATTGGCCGTCCTCGGTGACGGTGAACCCGGCGGGCCGGTCGAGGCCGCCGTCGGCCAGCACCCTTGCCACAGCGGCCCGGGTGCGGGCAACCGCCTCGCGCCAGCGGGTGTAGAGCTCGTCGGGCGTATCCTCGGCAGCGGTTTCCCATTCCCAGCCGTGTTCGGCGGTGTCCCAGGGAGGCGTAGGCCGCTCCCCGAACAGGCGCCAGGCCGCCGTCTCCTCTTCGACCCGGGTCAGGTGCTTGATCAACCCGCCCATGGTCATCGTGCTCGGTGGGTGCGACCGGTTCAGGGCGGCGGCCCCCAGCCCGCCGGTCTTCCAGGCGAACGTGGCACGGGAGCGGTCGAGGGCGAACAGCAGCATCTCAACCTCGCCGGCAGTCAGAGACGGCTCGTTAATGACGGTGTCGTCGGTCATGGTCCGCATGCTAAGGCGGGTTCCGGATGTTTTCCTTCCGGAATGCTCACGACATCCGGGTCGCCTTGAGACCCAGATGGAGACCGGGCGGAGAATCCTGTGGCCGGGTGCGCCGGGTCGCGCTGGGGCTTGAGGTTGGGCGCAATCAGCGCCGCCTGTCATCCGTCCGTAGGGGTAGCAGGAAAAACAAGCTCGCACAAGGAGCCCGCGATGGCCATCGAACCTCTGGCAACTCGGCTGGCTCGCGGCGCGGTGGGTGGCCTGATCTCCGGCCTGATCTTTGCCGGGGTCACCATGTGGTTCGCCTCCACCCAGCCGCCCGGCAAGGCCGATATGCCGCTGCACATGATCGCCAGCATGGTGCAGGGCGGCCGGGAAGCAATCATGGCGGGGCAGACCAGCATCTGGGTCGGACTGGTGGTGCACATGGTGCTGTCCATGGCCTTCGGCCTGGTGTTCGCGCTCATCGTCCCGTGGCTGCGCTCCAACGGCACCATCGCCCTGGTCGGCACCGTGTACGGCGCACTTTTGTACGTGGTCAACTTCCTGGTGCTCTCGCCGCTGCTGTTCCCGGTGTTCCGGGACGCCAACCAGCCGTTCGAGCTGTTCGCTCACGTGGTGTTCGGCACGGTGCTGGCGTTCTTCTTCTACGGATCCGGAGTCCGTCGCCCGGAGGGCTTCCTGGCGATCGGCTCGCCCAACCGGGCCACCCACTGAGACGGAACCGGCTCATGACCCGGCGGCAGGAGCGGTTCCTGCAGGCCACCATGCCTGCGTCGGACCTGGTGTACAACCTGGCCCGGCGGCTCACCACCTGCGCCGCCGACGCCGAGGACCTGGTCCAGGAGACCTATACGCGGGCGTGGGCAGCCTGGCAGGACGGCCGCCGCCCGCACAAGGCGGCGCCGTGGCTGGCCACCATCTGTCTCAACCTGGGCCGCGACCGACTGCGCCGTACCGCCACCCGTGCCGAGACGAGCTGGCAGCCTGGCTTTGACCCGCCAGGGCCGGCGGACGTGGAGGACGAGGCGATCAACCACTCGCTGGTCGAAACGGCCATCCGACGGCTTCCCGTCGACGAGCAGATCGCCCTGGTCCTGATGGACCTGTGCGGGTTCACCGCCGCCGAGGTCGCCGCCATCACCAACAGCCCGCGGGGCACCGTGCTGGCCCGGGCGCATCGCGGCCGCAAGAAGCTGGCGCACACCATCGAGGGGGTGAGGCCGAATGCGCCACGATCCTGAAAGGGATGCCGCCGCCTACCTCGCCGGCGAGCTCAGCACGCTGCGCCGCATCCGGTTCGAGCGGCACATGCTGGACTGCCGCGCATGCTGGAGTGAGGCCAACACCGCGCATGAGGGCCGGATCCTGGCCGAGTCGCTGCGCGAGGTGGCGCCGGCCTCGACCCGGGAGCGGATCCGGGCGGTTGCCGACGTCCCCGCCGAGTCCTCGGTGCGGCACCGCGCCCGCTGGCCGTACGTACTGGCCGCAGCTGCCGCGGCGCTGATGGTCCTGGCCGCCGTGGTCATCCCGCAGGTGATCGAGCGCCGCCAGCCCGCGCCCTTGGTGGCCGCTGCCGCACTGCTGAAGTCCGACGCCCTGACGCTTGACCGTGAACCTGTTCCCGCGATGAAGACCATCGGAACGTACGGCTGGCGCGGCACGACCCAGCGCGACCTGGCCGGCATCCCGGCCACCGTCTACGACTACGCCGCCCCAGGGGGGCGCCGGCTGCTCGTCATCGCCTCGTCTCAGGAATTCCCCCGAGCCGGGAATGCCCGTGACCTCGACCCGGCGCCGAGCTGGCTGGCGACGGTCGACGAGGTATCGCTGCTGTGTGCGGACAAGCACGGCCTGTCCTGGCTCGCGGCGGCACCCGATGACGCCACGGCCCTGAGAGCCGGCCACGCGCTCGGCCTGACCTGACCGCCGATCGGTGGTGCGCTGAGACGCAGGCGACAACGCCACCGTCTCCTGGGCCTCCGTCCCTGATCAGCCCTGGGCTCGGGACCGCGGGGCGAGTGTTGCTGTCGCTGGTGGCCGCTGTGGCAGTCACCCCAGCTGAGGTCCTCGTCCTCGCCCGTCACGCGAGCGGTCGTCAATCATGTCGGTCTCGTCAGCATGACCGCACCAGCCGGTCGAAGAAGGCGGCGATCGCGGGCAATCCCCGCCCATCGGTGGCCAGAGCGTCGAATACCGGCCGTGACTGCCGCTCCAGATAGTGGCGCAGAGCGGCCGCGTAGAGCTGCTGTTTCCCGCCGAACGTGGCATACAGGCTGGAGCGGCTCAATCCGGTGACGGCCACCACGTCGTTGATCCCCGTGGTGTCCGCTCCGCGCTCCCAGAACAGGCGTACCACCTGGTCCAGGGCGACGTCGGGGTCGAAATGCTTGATGTCCGGCATCTCGCGACTCCCATCTTGGAACGACTGATCCAAGATAGGACGTCGGACGCGCAAAGGTCAACTCCATGCGTTCGGGAAAGGCGAAAGACTCATTGCGGAGAGCCTCGCCATTGTGTTCATCCGGACCGCCTGGAGGCGCCGGGTTATCGGCGGCCTCTTCGCATTGATTCCAGGGTGAATCTTGGCCCCCACATACCAGCGAGCGGTGACCCCACCCCGTGATCGCCGGAACTTCGGCCGACGAGATTTGGCCTCACCCGCCTTGGTCCCATCGTCGCTGCTTGAAGGCCAGCCACCCACGATGGCCCGGAACTCCAATGGCTACGGTGATCCGCCACCCGACGGTCCAGCGAAGAGGCGCGGGGTCATTCGTCGTCTGGATCTGCCGGCTCCACGGTCGGTGCGATCTGCAGTGGTGTCGCGGCCCCGCCAGCGATCTCGCGCCCTTGATTCAGCGTGTAGTCAAGCTGCCTGGCCAGGTGTGGGAGGGTCGCCGGAGGTAGATACGCATCAGCGCCGGCGTCAAGTAGTCGTCGGACCGGGCCGTGGTACTGAACTCCGAGTTCGTGGTCCTCGATTTCGGTGACGATGACGCGAGCTTTCGGGAACATCGATCGGAGCGCTGTGATCAGCTGCGGGCTGCCTGGAGGCACCAGCAGCACATCGGTCGTTGCGGGAGCTGCATGCATATCGAGCACTACGTAGTCCGGCCCCAGCTGGGTGGATAGCGCAACCCGAGCCGCGCTCGACAGCTCCATCGCGGTGGCCACGACTGTCACGCTCTCGTAGTCGATCGGTGCTTGATCGTTGGCCTCATCTGGCGCGTCGCGATCGACGATGGCGCCTTGGACCACGTCAATGGTGCTGGAGATCGTCGCGATCGACGCGCCGTCACGCGTGAGGACCAAGTTCTCACCAGGCTCGAGGGCGTCGATGAGCGCCACGACGTCTTCGGGCAGGCAGGTCACGTCGATTCGCTGCGTGGAGCGTGGGGCGCGTTTGCGGATCACCATGCCTGGGACACGCTCACGGCTGCGAGGGCACCCTGCGTCATGCGCAGCCCCGGTCGCCTAGCGAAAGACCCATCCACGGTGACATGGTTGCCTGTCCCGAAGGTGCCGCTCAACCAGATGATCACATGAGTCCCTTCTGATGCTGTGATCTTGTTGGATGCCACTACACGACCATTGGTTCGACGCCGCGCCGGAACTTCCCTCATCGTCCATGTCCGTGCCTATCAACGGCGACGCGAAGGTGGGCCATGGGAGGCGGCCAGGCCGCGCAACGCATCACTACCGTCACTGGCGATCGCGGTCCTGGTGCTCAACGTCGCCCTGGCCGCCTACAAGCCCAGCAAGCAAGTCGTACGCACCCTCAAATGAGCCCTCGGTGCCCGGCGTGCGCTTGCCGTTGATCCAATGCGGGATGGTCATGCGATGTCCCCGGGCTGGGCGCGGCCGTCGGCTCCCACGATGGGGGTGCGCAGCGTGCCGAGCCGGTCGATCTCGACCTCCACGACGTCGCCCGGCTGCAGCAGCCACGGCGGCGTGCGGACGTAGCCGACGCCGTCGGGGGTGCCGGTGGCGATGACGTCTCCAGGGTTGAGCGTCAGGGTACGGCTGATCAGGGAGAGCACCTCCCCCACCGGGAAGATCATGTCGCGGGTGTTGCCGTCCTGGACCATGGTGCCGTTCACCCGCGTCTGGACGCGCAGCCCGTCACGCAGGTCGCCGACCTCGTCCGCGGTGACGATCGGCCCCATGGGGCCGCTACGGTCGCCGTTCTTGCCCAGCGTCCACTGCGTGGTGAGCTTCTGGGCGCGGCGGGCGGTCAGGTCGTTGAAGGTGGAGTAGCCGAACATGGCCGCGAGCGCGGTGCCGGGGTCCACGTCGCACAGGGGCTCGGCGACGTACGCGGCGACCTCGCCCTCCCAGTCCAAGCCAGGCTCCCCGGCCGGGACAGGCGCGGGCACGTCGCCGACGCTGAGCGAGGCCGTCCAGCGGCCGAACAAGGTCGGGTGCTCGGGCACCTCGAACGAGCCCTCCGCGGCGTGGGCGCGGTAGTTGAGCCCCACGCAGATCACCCGCGCCGACGCGGGTACCGGCGGCGCGAAGCGCACCGACTCGACCGGCACGGCGTGGCCGGTGAGCTGGGCGGCCCTGGCCGTCCAGCCGCGGGCGTCGGCCCAGAAGCGTGCCACGTCGGTCACGATCTGGACGGTGTCGCCGTCCAGACGCGCGATGTGCACGATGTCGTCTCCGGGAAGCCGGACTCCGGCGAGCTTCACTGTCCTTCCTTCCAGTCGAGAGGCACCAGCTTGAGATCGAACTCGATCTCCTCGTACGGGCCGTCCATCTCCCACCCTTCGGTACGCGGCCGAGGACGGCAGATCAGCTCCTCCTTGACCGCGAACGCGGCGTCGGATTCGAGGTAGGGATCGTCGGCCAGGAACACATGGGTGGTCAGCGTCCGGTATCCCGGCGCGGTGACGCGATAGTGCAGGTGGGCCGGGCGCATGGGGTGGCGGCCGATGGACTTCAGCAGCCTGCCGCCGGTGCCGTCGGTGGGAACCGGGTAGCTGCTCGGCCGGATGGTGCGGAACCAGAAGCGGCCCTCGGCGTCGGCGGTGAACAGGCCGCGCAGGTTGCCGCGGTCCTGGGCGTCGTCCTGGGTGTCGTACAGACCGGTGTCGTTGGCCTGCCACAGATCCACGACCGCGCCCGCGAGCGGGGTGCCGTCGCAGTCCAGCACGCGCCCGTGGACGACCGTGGGGACCGCCCGCTCCCGCTCGGGACCGAAGCTGATCCAGGCGCCGAGCTCACGCGGAGGCGCCGGCGAGTGGAACGGGCCCTCGACCGAGGACGGGGTCATGCCCTCCGGTCCGGCGTGGTTGACGTCGTCGACCGCCGAGGTCAGCCCCAGCATGTCGGACAGCAGGATGAACTCGTTGCGGTCCGGTGTGCACATCTTCCCCGTCGCGATCAGGAAGTCCAGCCCGGCCAGCCACTCGCGCTCGGTGGGCCGCATCTCCTCCACGAAGGCATGCAGATGCGTGACCAGCGCGGAGACGATCTCGTTCAGCCGCGGATCCGGTCCGTCGACCTGGCTGAGCACTTGACGCAGAAGCGGGGTCACGCGGCACCTCCGATGACGAGCAATCGATTCATCGCTACCCTCCTTGGCACGGAAGAAGTCGCTGGCCAGCAGGCGGGTCGACGAACTTAATCACCCGGATGTTTAGGGTGTTATGTTCTCGCGGAGCGTACCGCCCGGCTGCCGGAATGGCTAGGAATCTGGTAGAACTGTTCGGGTGGTTAAGGCTGAACCCCTGACTCGCGCGGAGGCGCTGGCGGCAGACATCGAGTCGATGATCGTCGAACAGGGCCTGGGCCCGGGCGACCTGATCGGCACGATGGACGAGTTCCGCGACCGCTCCGGTTACGGCCGCGCGACCATCAGCGAAGCCGCGCGCCTGCTCAACGACCGCGGCAGCGTCGAAATCCGCCCCGGGCGCGGTGGCGGTCTGTTCGTGGCCCAGCCCAACCCGATCGTGCGGCTCCGGCACACCCTGCTGACCGTGCGGCGGATGCCCACCACCGTGGCCGACGCCATCGCCGTACGCGACGCGCTGGAGCCACTGATCGCCGCCGACGCGGCGCGGCACCGGAGCCGACAGGACATTTCCGACCTACGCAAGCACATGGCCGCTCTCAAACGCGCGATGACCAGCACCGACCGCTTCATGCGGGCCAACTGGGCCCTGCACGAGCGCATCGCCGAGATCAGCCCCAACCATGTGGCCAAAGCCGTCTACCTGAGCATGACCCGGTTCATCACCGACATGTCAGAGCATGCCGATCCTGACGACGACACCCGCAAGGGGGACTATCTCCGCCTGCGACTGGAGGTGCACGTGGAGCTGGTGGACGCGATCATCGCGAGCGATGTCGCGCGAACCGTGGCGGCCGTCGAGCGCCACCATGGCCCCTCGTGAAGTCTGATCCTCCTCCGTGGCACTGACGTGTGCCATGTGCAAGGTTCGAACCTGCGTAGGCTGAGCCCGATCGTGCCGTCCGGCTGATCCTCTCCGGCGCGGGCTTGCTGCTGTCGTATCTGATCTGGCGCATCTTGCGGGGCCCTTCGCTCCACGAGGGGCAGCGCCGCCTAGCTGCCAGGATTGACGTATGTCGCGCGAACGCCTGAGATCCACGTTCGACACCGTCGCCTCTCTGTATCAGAAGGCGCGCCCTGATTACCCTGCCGAGCTGTATTCCGACCTGCTCGCGATCTCGGGTATCGAATCACCTGCGCACCTGCTCGAAGTCGGATGCGGCCCGGGAAAAGCCACGCTGCCCCTGGCCCGGATGGGCTTTCGGATCACCGCGATCGAACTCGGCGACGCCCTGGCGGCGGAGGCACGGCACCACCTCGCCGAATTCGGCGACGTCTCGGTGATCACCTCATCGTTCGAAGACTGGGAGCCGCCGGCAGGGGTCCTCTTCGATCTCGTCTATGCGGCCACAGCCTGGAAGTGGGTGGACCCGGAAGTCAAGTACGCGAAGGCAGCCTCCCTCCTCGCCCAGGGCGGCCACTTGGCCGTGTGGAACGCCGACCACGCATTCCCGGCAGACTACGACCCGTTCTTCACCGAGATCCAGAAGGTCTACGAGGAGATCGGCGAAGGCCATGACGGCCCGTGGCCACCTCTACCGCCCGAGGACCAGCCCGACCCCATCGCCGCCGAGTTCGATGCCTCCGGACACTTCGCGGTCGTCGGGACGCGGCGCTACGTATGGGCCCTGCGCTACACGGCAGACGAATACATCGCGCTGCTCGACACGTTCTCGGGCCACATCGCCATGGAGCCGGCCAAGCGCAGGCACCTCTACCGCGAGATACGCCGCCTCCTCTCCCCACGTCCGGACGGACAACTCACCCGCCACTGGTCGGCCGTCCTCACCATCGGCCGGCGCCGATGACGTCATCGGAAAGACAGCGCGGCGGCCGGGCGGCCCGACTGGAGGAACGACCTCGGCCCGTGGCCTTGGCCTGCTCGGCTTGTGCAGGTCGGCAAACTGGACCACGTCGGCGACGAGGCCCGGTCAGCGGTCCGCTGTCGCCGTGAGCGGGTAGCCCCAGAGGCGGGTTCGACCTCGGCGATCCACAAGGGCTCCGAAGCAGGGACACCTTCCCGGGTCAGCAGCAAAAGCGCAGATAGTCCTGCAGGTCACCGAGCAGACGGGCGACGCTGTCGCGGTCACCGCGATACAGCACTTCCTTGCCGTCGCGGCGGGAGGTGACGATGCCGCCACGCCGAAGCAGGGCGAGCTGCTGAGAGGCGGCGGACTGGCTGATGCCGGCGCGTTCGGCGACCTGGTTGACCGACAGCTCGGCGCCCCGGGCGAACAGCAGCATGATCCGCTGCCGTCCCGGGCTGGCCAGCGCCTTCAGGAAGTCGTGGGCGGTCTGGCTGAGCTCAGGCACCGCGCACGAGTCCTCAGGACCGCAGCCTGACGCCTGATCGAGCACCGTGTCCTGCGTGCCGCCGACCGGCCGGCTCGCCAGATCGGTTGTCGTCTCGGCCATCTCACATCGCCTCCAGGACAACCATACCTTCACATCATCATATTGACGTATTATGAATCGATGATACGTTGCACACCATGACATCCCAGATCGATTCCCTCCTCATCATCGGTGGAGGGCAGTCAGGTTTGGCGGCGGCCCACGCGGCCCTGGCAGCCGGCCTGCAACCGTTGATCCTGGAGGCTTCCACGCGCCCCGTCGGCTCCTGGCCGCGCTACTACGACAGCCTGAAGCTGTTCTCACCCGCCCGCTACAGCAGCATGCCCGGAATGGCCTTCGGCGGCGATCCCGAGCGCTATCCCGGGCGCGATGAGGTGGTCGCCTACTTGGAGCGCTACGCCGCCGCATTGGCCGATCGGGGCGCCGAGCTGCGTACCGACGCTCGCGTCACGGAGGTCGAGACCATCAGGGAGGCCGATGGGGACGGTTTCCTCGTCCGCATGAACGGCGGCGAGGAGCTGGTCGCGCCCATCGTGATCGCGGCCAGCGGCTCGTTCACCTGCCCGAACCTGCCCGCCCTCCCCGGCCTGGACACGTTCGCCGGACAGGTGCTGCACGCCGCCGATTACCGCTCACCCGCCTCACTGCCCGGCGAGCACGTAATGGTGGTCGGGGCGGGCAACTCGGCAGTCCAGATCGCTCACGAGTTGGCCGCCCACACGCGGGTCACACTGGCCAGCCGCGCGCCGATACGGTTCGTAGCCCAGCGCCCCCTGGGGCGGGACGTCCACTTCTGGTTCCGTGTGACCGGCTTCGACCGACTGCCACTGGCCCGTGCGGATGCCCCGCCCGCCGGACTCGTGCTCGATGACGGCCGATACCGCCAAGCGCTGCACGAGGGCCGCTACCGGCGCCGGCCAATGTTCACCCGCCTCGACGGCGACAAGGTGGAGTGGACGGACGGCCGTCGCGAGCGCGTCGATGCGGTGCTGCTGGCCACCGGCTACCAGCCGAGCTTGCCGTATCTGGCAGGCCTGGGCGCGCTGACGACGGACGGGCGGCCTCGTCAGCGCCACGGCCTGTCGCTCAGCCATGCCGGCCTGGGCTACCTGGGCCTGGAATGGCAGCGCACACCCTCCTCCAACACCTTGCGCGGTGTCGGCGCCGATGCCCGTCACGTGGTCGAGGCGCTGGCGCGCCGGCTGCGCGACAGTTCGCAGCGCGTACGTGCCTGAGCATCCGCTTCCAGCTACGCTGATTCGACAAGAATCTAATTTGACATCTTTCTAAGTTGTCGGGCATCCTGCTCACGAAGCTGATTAGACAGACTTCAAAACAGTGCGGGTCCGGTGCCCGCTGGAACCATGAGGAGACGCGTCATGAGCGGATGCTGCGGTCCTACCGTCGTCGAGCTCGAGTCCAGCACGCAGGCCACGCGGCCGAGCGAGCTGCCGGTCGTGGTGATCGGCGCCGGACCGATCGGGCTGGCCGCGGCCGCCCAGCTGGCGGAACGGAACCTGGACTTCCTGGTACTGGAAGCAGGCGAGCAGGCCGGCGCCTCCGTCGCCAAGTGGGGGCACGTACGGGTGTTCAGCCCGTGGAGGTACAACATCGACGCCGCCGCTCGCCGCCTCCTGGAGACCGAGGGCTGGAGCGCGCCCGACCTCGAATGGCTGCCCACCGGCGCCGAGCTCATCGACGACTACCTCGCCCCGCTGGCCAAGCAGTTCGGTGACAAGGTACGCCTGGGCGCCAAGGTGACTGCGATCAGCCGACTCGGCTACGACCGGGTCCGCACCAACGGCCGCGAGCAGGCGCCCTTCCTCATCCACCTCGCCGACGGCCAGGAGCTGCAGGCTCGGGCCATCATCGACGCCTCCGGCACCTACGAAACCCCGAACGTGCTGGGCGCCAGCGGCCTGCCCGCCCACGGCGAGCAGGCGGCGGCCGACCTGATCGACCACGCCCTGCCCGACGTGCTCGGCGTCGACCGCGAACACTACGAAGGCAAGCACGTGATGGTCGTCGGTGCCGGCCACTCGGCAGCCACCACGCTGCTGGCGCTGGCCCAGCTGGACAACACGCCCATCACCTGGGCCATCCGCGCGAGCAACGCCGGCCGCGCCTATGGCGGCGGCGAGGCCGACGCCCTGCCGGCACGCGGCGCCCTGGGCACCCGCCTGCACGCTCTGGTCACCTCCGGCCGCATCCAGCTGCTGACCGGCTTCTTCACCCACCGCGTTCACGCCACCGGCAACGGCATCGAGGTGATCAGCCGAGACCCGTCCGGCACTGAGCAGTCCGTCACCGTGGACCGGATCGTGAGCGCGACCGGCTACCGGCCCGACCAGTCCATCGCCGCCGAACTGCGGCTGGACCTGGACCCGATCCTCGGCTCCACCCGTCAGCTCGCGCCGCTCATCGACCCCAACCAGCACTCCTGCGGCACCGTCCCCGCCCACGGCGCGGACGAGCTCGCCCACCCCGAACCGGGCTACTACGCCATCGGCGTCAAGAGCTACGGCCGCGCCCCGACCTTCCTCCTGGCCACCGGCTACGAGCAGGCCCGCTCCGTCGTGGCCGCACTGGCCGGCGATTGGGAGGCGGCCCGGGATGTCCAGCTCGACCTGCCCGAGACCGGCGTATGCTCCTCCTCCCTGGCCGAAGCCCAGGAACAGCGTGTGGGTCTGGCCACCGGCCTCAGCGGCGGTCTGCTGGCCACCCCGCTACCGCTGGCCACCGTCTCCGCCACCAGCGGCGGCAGCTGCTGCGGCTGACGAGCTCCTCACCGCTCGCAGGCCCGGCTCCAATGCCGGCTACGCCCGCACAGGCCGGGACTCTTGAGTTCCACAGCCGATGCCGCTGCTCCCGCTGTCGAGAGCGGCGGCGTCGGCGCTCAGGTGGCTGCTGGGAGCCTGGTCGGGTGCGGGTCAGGTACCGATCACGCCGCCGTCGGACTTGCGGATCACGACAGTGGCCGAGCGAGGGCGGCCGGCCGGGTCGAAGTCGGGCCAGTTGCTGACCGCGCGCGGGTTGGCCGGGGTGGGTGTGCCCCAGGCGTTGGTGGCCTCTCCGGGGTGCTGCACGTTGACGAACATGGTGCGCTGGTCGGGAGTGGTGATGACGCCGGTGATCTCGCAGCCACGCGGACCGACCAGGAAGCGGCGGATCTCGCCGGTGGCCGGGTCGGCGGCGAGCATCTGGTTGTTGCCGATGCGGTCGTAGCCGCGGTCGGCCCGGTTCTGGGAGCTGTTGGAGATGTCGGTCTGGATCCACAGCCGTCCGTCGCCGTCGATCCACAGCCCGTCTGGTGAGCCGAAGATGTCGCTGTCGTCCAGCTTCACCGTCGGGTCGTAGGCGGGGTCCCCGGCCAGCACGAAGATGTCCCAGCCGAAGGAGGTGGCGGTGTTGTCGCGGCCGGTCTCACGCCAGCGGATGATGTGGCCGTACGGGTTCGGCTTGCGCGGGTTGGCCGCGCCGGGCCAGCCGCTGCCGTTGGTGAGACTGGCGAAGACGTCCTTGGTATGCGGGTGCACGGCGATCCACTCGGGCCGGTCCATCTTGGTCGCGCCCACGGCGTCGGCGGCCTGGCGGGTACGCAGGAGCACGTCGGCTTGGTCGGCCCAGCCGTTCGCCGTGGTGAGGGGTCCTTGGCCGTGAACCAGGGGCAGCCAGCGGCCGGTGCCGTCGTCGTCGAAGCGGGCGACGTACAGCGTGCCGTGGTCCAGCGGGCTCTTGCCGATCGCCTTGAGCGCTTTCCAAGGGGCATTGCCGACGAACTTGTAGATGTAGTCGCCGTCCTGGTCGTCGCCAGTGTAGACGACGATCCTGCCGCGCGATTCGGTGGTCGTGGCACCCTCGTGCTTGATCCGTCCCAGTGCGGTGCGCTTGACCGGGGTGGAGGCGGGGCTGAACGGATCGATCTCGACCACCCAGCCGAAGCGGTTGGCCTCGTTGGGGTTGACCGCGATGTCGAAGCGCGGATCGGCCAGGTGCCAGCGATAGCCGAAGCCCTCCCTATTGATCCCGTAGCGGGCCTGTTCAGCGGTGGGGGCCCAGGAGGCGTCCTGGGTGCCGAAGTAGCTGTTCCAGTTCTCCTCGCAGGCCAGGTAGGTGCCCCAGGGGGTGACGCCGTGGCTGCAGTTGTTGATCGTGCCCATGGGCGGGTTGTTGGCCTGCAGCCGGGGATGCGCGGCGCCGACCGGGCCGGAGAACCCCACTGGGGTCGTGCCGGTGATGCGGCGGTTGTAACGGGAGTCGACGCGCTGCCAGCCGTCCTTGCCGCGGGCGATCTCCACGATGCTGACGCCGTGGGCGGCCAGGGCCTTGTTCACCTTCTCCGCGGTGATCTCGGCGTCGCCGTCGGCGTACAGGAGGGTCCGGTCGACGTACTCGTGGTTGAGCACCAGCAGGCCGCGGCGGTTGCCGTGCGGGCCATGGCCGATGGGGAAGTAGTGCATGCCGTCGTGGTGCATGCCGATCTGCTGGGCCTGCTCCGCGGCGGTGTTGGAGGCGTCCTTGCGCCATTCGGGTCCGTCGGATCGCAGCGGCGTCCCCCACGGGATCAGCACCTGGGCGGTGTAGCCGTCGGGAACGGTGAAGGTGTCAGCGGGGCTGGTCGCTACCGGGGTGAAGCCCAGCAGTGGGCCCGGCTTGCCAGTCGCCGCTTCGGCCGGGGTGTCCTCGTTCAGGGAGAGGGCGGCCAGGCTCAGGAAACCGGTCACCGCCGCGGCGGTGCCTCCGCGCAGCACCGTCCGGCGCGAGAACCGGGCGGCGACCACGTCCTTGAACGCGCGGTTAGCGGAGGGGTTGGAGCTGATGTCGTCAGGATCTAAATCGGAGGTGCGAACGTCGACGGTCATCGGGGACCTCGCTATCGATTGCGCCGCTCGGGAGAGTACGGGCTGGATCCTCGATCATCCGACGGGAACGCCGAGGTCGTCCAGCAATGCGCGGACCCGGCGTTCGATCTCGTCGCGGATGGGGCGTACGTCCTCGACGCCCTTGCCCGCGGGGTCGACCAACTCCCAGTCCAGGTAGCGCTTGCCGGGGAAGACCGGGCAGGCGTCGCCACAGCCCATGGTGACCACCACGTCGGCGGCGCGGACGATCTCCTCGGTCCACGGCTTGGGGAACTCCTTGGAGATGTCGATGCCCCGCTCGGCCATGGACGCGATCGCGGCGGGGTTGACCTGGTCGGCGAACTCCGACCCGCCCGACCAGGCCAGCGCGTTGTCTCCGGCCAGGTGCTGGAAGAACCCCATCGCCATCTGGGAACGGCCGGCGTTGTGCACGCACAGGAACAGCACGATCGGCCGCCCGTCGTCGTGGCCCTCGACGCGGGCCAGCGCGTGCAGGCGCTGGCGGGCGAAGCGTTCGGCCAGCAGCGGCAGGAAATTCGCGATGGTGCTGTGCATGGCGAACTGGTCGTAGCCGGTGTGCAGGAAACGTTCGATGGTCTCGGTGCCGAAGACGCCGCTGAACTCGTCACGCAGGCGGCGGGCGGCGGTGTTCAGCGCGAGCTGCTGGTCGACGGTCAGATCGTCGCGGTGGTAGGTGTGGGGCATGATCGCTCATTCCTTCGGGAGGTGGACCGCCGGGGCGAGCCGGTCGATCCGGCCGGCGATGTCGGCGTAGGCGTGTTCGAAGGCCGTGTCCGTGCCTGCGGCGACCGGATCGGGGACCGACCAGTGCAGCCGGTCACCGCCGCCACGCTGATCGGCCAGGTCTTCGTGGGCGTTGTCGCAGACCGCGACGACCAGGTCATCGGGACGCAGGACCTCATCGAGGTGACGGGGGCGGGCGACGGCCAGGGACAGCCCGTGCCGGCGGGCGATGGCCACGGCATGAGGGTGTACGCGTGCCGCCGGGCTGGTGCCGGCTGAGACGGCCGGCACGCTGCCTTTGCCCGCCCACAGCGCCGCGGCCAGCTGGGAGCGGGCCGAGTTGTGCGTGCAGACGAACACCACCCGGGGCGCGAGCCGCAGCGGCGCCGGCAGCAGGCCGGTCAGCGCCCCCGGCACCAGCTGCAGGTAGCTGCGCCGCCGGTCGCCCTCCGACTGGCGCCGCCGGATCAGCCCGGCCTGATCGAGGATCTTCATGTGGTGCGCCAGCAGGTTGGTGGGCAGCCCCAGCTTCTGGCCGATCTCCCCAGGAGAAGCGTCTCCCAGAGCGAGATGATCGACGATCGCCAGACGGGCGGGCTCGCCGAGCGCGGCATGCACGCGCGCCCGGGCCACCAGCGACGGATTCTGCTCAATGTCCATTGACTCAATAATCATTGAGCTATTTGCTTACCGTCAAGAGCCCGCCAACAGCTATTCCCGCCAGGCAGACCTCAGTGGGCTTCCGCGCCGGCAGCGGAATCAGGACCTTCCGCACGCGGCACGACAGGCTCCTGCACGACGGCTTCGACGCGCCCGAACAGGCCGCGCACCAGCAGAAAGCCGACGACTCCGCCGACCAACTGGGCTGCGACGAAGCCGACCAGCGACGGCGGCCCGGCCCGCGCGCACCAGACAGAAGATCACCAGAACCAGACCTGCGGTGGCGACGACTTCGCCCAGCCACAGGTGCGGCGGACGATGCGGTAGTAGACCCATGAGGCGCGCCGCTCGCTGGTCAGCAGGCCTGCCTGCTTGAGCACCTTGAGGTGGTGGTCGGCTGGGACACATCGAAGCCGGCTGTCAGGTCGCACACGCAGGCCTCGCCGCCCGCGTGACTGGCCACGATCGACACGATGCGCAGCCGTACCGGATCGCCCAAGGCCTTGAACACCCGAGCCAGCCGGAGCGCCTGCTCGGTGTCGAGCGGCTCACTGGCCAGCGGGGAACAACATTCCAGCGTCTCAAGCAGCTCCACCGGCACTGCACATCGGCATTCGTCGATATCAGCGCCTGTGAATATAGCGTCTTCGACCCTCTGCGTTTACCAGTGCATTTCTGGCAAGTCGGGCGGGTATGGCCGCGATCGCCCGGATCTGCCGTAGCTGCCGGTTGATCGAAGTCAGCTGGGGCGCCGGCTGGATGAGCAGGCGGCGGCCCTCCGCGATTCCCGACCGTAGAGGCCTTGGATCAGAGAAGTTCGAGGCCGCCGTCGATGGTGAGGACCTGACCGGTGAGCCATGTGGCGGAGGGGTCTGCCAGGTGCAGGATCCACGTGGCCACCTCGTCCGGCTCGCCGCGCCGGCCCAGAGGGATGCGAGTGGCTTCGTCCTGCTTGATCTGCTCCACCACGGTGTCGGGAAGACCCGCGGCGGTCAGCGCCTCGGACTCGGTGGGGCCGGGGGCCAAGGCGTTGACCCGGACGCCGTCGGCCGCCAGTTCCAGGGCCCAGCTGCGGGTGAGCTGTTCCAAGGCGGCCTTGGAGGCGGCGTAGTGAGCCGCGCCGGGCAGCGGGCGATGGCCGTAGGTGCTGGAGACGTTCACGATGGTGCCGCGGCTGCGGCGCAGATGGGGCAGGGCCGCATGGGCGAGCAGGCTGGGAGCGGTGACATTGAGGGTGAAGAGTTCGGCGATGCGATCGGCGGAGGTTTCGGCCAGCGGCATGACCGCGGTGGCTCCGGCGTTGTTCACCAGTACGTCCAGGCGCTGCCATCGGGCGAAGGCGGCGTCGACGACCGTCTGGGCGGCATCCCGGTCGTGCAGGTCTGCGGTCAGGGTCGCGATGTTCGGGTGCCGCTTTGCGGTCTCGTGCAGTGCTGCCTGGCGTCTGCCCACGCCCAGGACGCGGGCGCCTGATTGGGCGAAGGCGACCGCGATGGCGCGGCCGATCCCCGAGCCCGCCCCCGTGACGATGACAACGCGGTCGGCTGAGGTCTCGGTCATCACATGGCCTTTCGTTCGATGTTCGTGAAACATCGAACAAGGTACCATGGGACATGTGCGACAAGCCCGGCATCCGGAACCCCACGAGATGACACTCACCGAGGTGATGGCCGCACTCAGCGACCCCATCCGGGTAGGGGTCGTCCGGCTGCTGGCCGACGGCACCGAGCGTGGCTGGGGCGAGCTACGGGCACCGGTCGCCAAATCGACCTTGAGCCATCACCTGCGGATCCTGCGCGACGCCGGCCTGACCCGTACCCGGCAGCAAGGCACCCGCTGCTATGTGCGGCTGCGCCGGGACGATTTACAGGCCCGCTTCCCCGGCCTGCTCCAAGCGGTGCTGGCCGCCGCCGATCACGACGACGTCGGCCACCACGTCGGCCTGGCCACCGACTGAAGCCGAGCACGCCGAGAGCTGTGAGTGACGCTCTCCGAGGAAATCGACGCCGGCCGACAGCAGCTTGCGGTGCATGCGGACGGTGTTGGACAGGAACGGCAGCGAGGGGCGAGCGGACCGTTGCCGACTGTGGCCGGCGTGATGTCCTCGCCCGCCGGCTGTGGTGAGCCAGCGGGCGGAAACTCACGGTTGGGCGTGCCGCCCAAGGTGGGCGAGGAGCCGGACGTTCAGCGGGGCCGTGGGCAGGACGGGCAGCGCCTCGGCGAACTGGCTGCCGCGGTTCTGTTCCACCGCCGGGTTGGTGGTGGCGAAGTGCCACACGGCTTGGACGACGTCGTCACCGGCCGGGTAGGGCAGATGGGCGCCGGTGGCGAGGTCCCAGCCGTGGATGAGCAATTCGAGCAGGCTGATCGAGGCCAGCACGGTGCCGGGCACGCTGGCGCCCATGAACGCGTGCTCGCGCTCCAGTGTGCCGGGGGCGCTGAAGGCCGCCAGACAGCGGTCGGCGATCGCGGCGAACGCGGCCGCCGGGTCGGTGCCAAGGTGATCGGTGTCGGCTTGGCGTTGGGCGTCGACCTCGGCCGGGTCCACCGGGTCGTCCCCGCGCCACCGGGAGAACCGATTCCCGCCCACGCATCCTGCTCCGACCCAGCGCTCCAAGCCCTTGATCGATTCGACTGGCTCGCCCGCTTGAGAACAGATGTGCGGAGGCACACAGGACACACGCCCAGGCATCCGGTGCTACCGAGCCCGCACGCGATGCGTCACACTTGGGTCGTGCCGGATCGAGCCCCCGCGTTCGCCCGCGATGCTGCGACCGCTGCCTATTACGAGCAACGCGCCAAAGAGTACGACGAGTGGTACCTGGCGCAGGGTCGCTTCGCGTCGCTCAACCCACCCGCATGGCACCTGGAGGTTTCGCACCTGGTGGACCTGGTGGGCGGCCTGCCGACGGCGCGAACTCTCGACGTCGCCTGTGGCACCGGTTTCTTGACGCGGCACCTTCGCGGAGTCACCGTCGGGCTGGACCGAAGCCCCGCGATGAGTGCTCTAGCCCAATCACGACTGCCCGCAGGCGTGGCCATAGTTGGCGACGCACTGAACCTCCCCATCGCCGACGGAGCCTTCGACCGCGTGCTAACGGGCCACTTCTACGGCCACCTGCCAGTCGACGAGCGGATGGCCTTCCTTTCCGAGGCACGGCGCGTGGCCGGTGAACTGGTTGTCATCGACACTGCCCTCCGCCCCGGAGTCGAACCCGAGCAATGGGTGGAGCGGCTGCTGAACAACGGCTCTCGACACCGCATCTACAAGCGCTACCTGACCAGCGCACAGCTCGCCGAAGAACTGGGCGGCGAGGTGCTCTTCCAAGGGCAGAGCTTCGTCGCGGCCCGCGTGACGTGGTCAGGAAGCCGGGTCGCATAGATCGAGATGATCCTGGTATGTGCGTGTGACTGGTTGATGCGCCGACATCGGATGGCACTTCAAGACGCGCATCGGGCATCGAGACGCTCGCTTGGCTAGCCGGAGAATCTCTTCGCGAGGTCGCGGGCCCATTCCGCGGCCTTGGCCGCCTGGTCGCCGGTGACGGGCGCGCCAGGCCACCGGCTCAGGCGCTCCACCTGCTCGGCGAAGCGCAGGTGCTCCCGGGAAGCGTGTTCACGGCAGGCGAGGCAGGTGACGCTTCCCGGACGAGGAGAGGTCATCGCGTAGGGCACCTGAAGTCCGCAACCGGTGGTGACGACACTCGGTGCGTCGGGCACGGCGCCCAACGTCGACGCGATCACATTGCGGAAGGCGGCACCGGCCTGCATCACCTTCTGCTCGACGTGGATATGCGGATCGGTCTCGCTCATCTGCGTCCACGCCTCCGTCCGAGTCGTCCCGGGAATCAGACTAATGCGTTGACCACTCAGGTTCACCGGGTCCGTCAGCCTGTCCCCGCCATCGCCGCGAGGCGGCGGGCGAGCAGGGCGGCGGCCTCCCGCAGCTCCGGAGGCTCCAGCACCTCCGCCTCGAAACCCAGCCGGGCCACGTGCATGGCGAGCCAGTCCAGGTCCTCGCCGCCGACGACGAGCACGCACCAGCCATCGTGATCGTCCTCGACGCGCCCCACCTGCGGCGGCACCAGCTCCCGCACCCGGTCGGGCCGGGCGTGCACGCGCACCCGGGCGATATACCGGTACGGCGCCTCGGTCACGGACCGCTGCACGTAGGCGACCGGGTCCGGATGCTCCCTCGCCCGGAAGCGCCAGGTCGTCGCCACCACCTCGCGCATCCGATCCAGCCGGAAGGTGCGCCAGTCGTCGCGGTCGACATCCCAGGCCATCAGGTACCAGCGGCGGTGGGTGGCGACCATCCGCACCGGCTCGACCGTGCGCTGGTGCTCCCCGCCGTCGCGGCCGGCGTACAGGAACCGCACCCGCATGGCGTCGCGACAGGCCCGCGCGAGCGTCACCAGCAGCTCCGGGTCGATCTCGACCCCAGGGCCGACCAGGGTCTCGGTGGCGCCGTGCACCGCCCGCACCTCGGCGCGCAGCCGGGGCGGCATCACCTGGTCGAGCTTCGCAAGCGCCCGCAGTGCCGCCTCGCCCGCCCCGGCGACCGTGCCTCCCGACGCCAGCCGCAGGGACACCGCCGTCGCGATCGCCTCCTCGTCGTCGAGGAGCAGCGGCGGCAGCCGGGTGCCGGCGCCGAGCTGGTAGCCGCCGCCGACGCCCGCCGTCGCGTGCACGGGGTAGCCGAGCGCGCGCAGCCGCTCCACGTCGCGGCGCACCGAGCGGTCGGTGACCCTCAGTTCAGCGGCGAGCTCGGTGGCGGTCCAGGACGGCCGGTGCTGCAGCAGCGCCAGCAGCCGCAACACCCGCTCGGTCGTCGCCTCGACGGTCACGTGCTCATCGTTCCACAGATCACGGAACGATCCTGTCCGCTATCTGCGGGAGGGTGGAAACCATGACCGACCAGACCTGGAACCCTCTGCTCCGAGAGCAGCTCGCCTGGCACTGGACCGAGCAACTGCGCGACCGCCTAGAAGGACTCACTGACGACGAGTACTTCTGGGAAACGGCGCCCGGCTGCTGGAGCGTGCGCCCGCGCGGCACCGGCGCCGCACCGGTGCAGGCCGGGTCCGGCACGATGACCATCGACTTCGCGATGCCGGTGCCGGACCCGCCGCCGTTCACGACGATCGCCTGGCGACTCGGGCACGTGATCGTCGGCGTGCTCGCAATGCGCAACGCCGCGCACTTCGGTCGCGCGCCCACCGACTACCATTCGTTCGAGTACGCCGCGACCGCGACCGCGGCACTGGCCCAGCTCGACGCGGAGTACGCTACGTGGCTGGCCGGGGTCGAGTCCCTCGGCGAAACCGGCCTCGCCCGCCCGTGCGGGGAGGCGGAGGGAGAGCACGCCGAGCGTCCTCTGGCGGCGCTGATGCTGCACATCAACCGCGAGATGATCCACCATCTGGCCGAGGTGTGCCTGCTCCGCGATCTCCACCTGCACACCCACCAGCAGACCCGACGGGAGGCGAGCTGAGATGGCCCGCGACGTCCAGATCACCTTTGACTGCGCAGACCCGGCCGGGCTGGCGGCGTTCTGGGCCGAGGCCCTCGGCTACCAGCTGCAGGACCCGCCCAAGGGCTTCGAGTCGTGGGAGCAGGCCCTGGAGGCGATGGGCGTGCCGCCCGAGAGCCGCAACGACGCCTCGGCGGTGGTCGACCCCGAGGGCTCCGGGCCGCGGCTGTTCTTCCAGCGGGTGCCGGAGGGCAAGCAGGTCAAGAACCGCGTACACCTCGATGTGCGGGCCGCTCCCGGGCTCGAGGGCGACGCGCGGATGGCGGCCCTGGAGGCGGAGGCCGAGCGGCTCGTCTCCCACGGCGCCACCCGGCACCGGCGCTACGAGCCCGCTCCCCCGCTCGGCGCCGGTTGGATCGTGATGACCGACCCCGAGGGCAACGAGTTCTGCCTCGACTGATCAGCAGCGCAGCGGGGCCGGCGACCGGCCACATGGCGCGTCTGAACATGCGAAGGGGCCTGCAGCGGGCACATTGATTGGCGGCCCTTTGGCTGCAGGCCATCCAACCTGACGGTCACATCAGCTCTGCAGAACCGTGTGTTCTCCCTCATCAACCGGTTCCTCAAAGCCGGTCAGATACCTGTCGAGAAGTCCTTCGGCTACGGTGACGGAATTGGCTCCATGCATCGTGTTGCGTAGCATGAGCCGCCGACGCAGCGTCTCCGGGCTTGCCTTGAGGTAGATCAGCTCCCATCGGCGACCATGGCTCTCGATCAACGCCTTGTATCGGTCGCGAGTAGCACGCCTCCAGAAGCTGTAGTCCAATACCACCGGCCGACCGGCCTCCAACAGGTCCACGAGTTCGTGCCACAAGGCTTCCTCAGCGGTTGCCTTGTGGTGCTCATACTCTTCTGGATCGAATTCGGCGGCGTCGCGCCCAAATCGTGCCCAGATCGCTTCATCGATCGAGAGACGGACATAGCCGCGCTGCTCGAGCGACTGCGCGTAAGTTGTCTTGCCCGATCCGGCGATCCCGCACATCATCACCACGGTCGTCGCCGCTTCCTGCGGCGAATTGACGGCGGGCTCCTCAACGCTGGCAACAGAGTCGCTCATGCACCAGACTCTACTGGCGCACTGCGATCCGGGATCTCGGCCGCGGTGCGGCGGACGGGGGTCTCCTCGATCAGCCGACCGACGGCTCCAGCAGTCCCGCAGAGACTTCCAGAGCGGGGACGAGAACCATCGTGCACGAGCGGCGGTTCCCCGGATCGCTACTTCTTGTGAGGTCCCCGAGCTTTCTTACTCGGCCAGGCCATGTCTCGGTGCTGCACGGACGTGCGCGCGTTCGCCTTGTTTCCCGATGAGACTCAGGTACTCGACGGGTCCAGCGCTGGTGGCCCCGAACCAGTGCGGGGTGCGCGTGTCGAACTCAGCGGCCTCCGCGGGCTTGAGGGTGAGGTCGTGTTCCCCGAGTACAAGGCGGAGCGTTCCGTTGAGGACATAGACCCAGTCGTAGCCGTCGTGGGTGCGCAGGTCGGGTTCTGGCTGAAGACCGGCCCCTCCATCTACCTGCACCTGCGTGACGGCGGCGGCGAGGACCTGCCCGACGAGGCAGGCGAGCCTGGGCCGGCGTGGGCGCCGGGCGCGCAGGACGGCGTGCTGATCTACCACTGGGGCGGCCAAGCCGACGAGGAGGAGGTGCGGCGCCTGTCCGTGCACGCCACCAGCAGAACTTGCTCTCGGAACGTGATCAGGCCAGTCCCTGCGACAGCGCCGCACCCGGCGGCGAACGCCCGCCCCAGGGGATCAGTCCGAGACCGGTGACCGTTGTAGAGGCCGGCGACTCATGCCACACGCAGCAGCTGCTCCGACGTCCGGACCAGGTCCACGATGGAGTCGTGGATCCTGTGCTGGTACGGCTGGCGCGAGCCGTACCCGATGGAGGCCGCGACGTTGCTGCCCGCCAGCTTGCCTTGGCGCAGGGCATGCCGTCCGCTCATCGGGGTGATCTTGCCGGGCCTGGTGAGGTCCGGGACGGCGGCCACGTCGCCACAGGCGTAGATCTCGGGATGGCCGGGCACGGCGAGATGCTCGTCCACCCTGATCCTGCCCTGCTCGGCCGCCAGTCCGAGGTTGGTCACGAGCGGATCGGGGCGGACCCCGAAGCTCCACACGATCGTGCGGGTGGGGATGAACTCGCCGCCGGTCAGCCGCAGGCCGCGGGAGGTGATCTGGCCGAGTGAGGTCTCCGTCCGGACCTCCACGCCCCGCGACCGCAGCATCCGTGCCGTGGTCCTGGACAGGCGGTGCCGCATGTCAGGCAACAGCCATTCGGCAGGATCGGCCAGGATCCAGCGGATCGGCTGCCCGCGCAACCGCGGGTCACGGCAGGCGATCGACTGCGACAGCGACTGCCCGGACATGGCCGCCGCCGTACCCGCGTATCCCGCGCCTAGCACGACGAACGTGCAGTGCGCCGCGCGTTCGAAGGGATCGGTGCTCGCGGCGGCCAGGGAAAGCTGCCGGTGGATGTGATCGCGCAGGTGGAGGGCCTGGCCGACGTTGTGGAAGCCGACGCTGTGCGCCGAGACCGCGGAGACCTGGGCGACTTCGCTCACGCCTCCCGCCGCGACGATCAGCCGGTCGTAGTCCAGCACGCCGCCGTCGTAAAGCACGCGCTGGGCGTGGGCGTCGATGTGGGTGACCGTGCCGAGCACCACCCGCACACTCGGCAGCGTCTCGGCCAGCGGCACGCTCACCCGATCCGGGCTGAGGACGCCCGTCATCACCTGCGGGAGCAGCTCCGGGCGCAGCGCGACGCCGGTCGGGTTGACCAGCACGGTCTCCGCGCCGTCTCCCACCCTGCGCGATAAGGTACGCGCCGCCTGGTATCCGGCGACCCCAGCTCCGACGATCACAACCTGTGGCCTGTTCGGTGTCACTGTCATCTCCCTGAGGTGATCGCCGGTTCCCGGTGCTCTTGCTGTGCCGGGGCCAGCCGTTCGTGGAATCCGCCGTCCGGGGACCGGGTGATGATCCCGGTCTCCATTCCGTGCTCGGTCACGTGGTGATCTGTCTGCTGCAGTGCGAGGCAGGTCCACCGGGTGATGATGAAGGCGATGACGGGGCCGATGACCACGGCGAGCCTGAAGAAGATCGTCACAGCCTCGACGCCGAGGTGGAACTGGTGGGCGATCTGGTCGTTGGCCGCGGCTGCCCACAGCAGGCCGTAGAACGTGACGCCGGCGACCGCGATGGCCGTCTTCACCGGCGTCTCGCGTGGCCGATCGAGCAGGTCATGCCCGAGCGTCTCGTGGGCCATGCGGCTCGTGGTCTTGGGCCGGCCCAGCGCGTCACGGCGGCTGCGTCGCGAGAGGAGGAAGCGCTCGGCCATCGGGTAGGCGGCCAGGGCGGTGAAGAAGACCCCGGGTATCACCAGTGTGGGGACGAGGACCGCGAGGCTGAGCGTGTAGTCCCCGATGGCGAGTTCCCACCCGGGCATGATCCGGAGGGCGCCGTCGAGGAACCCCATGTACCAGTCGGGAACCGAGCCTGCCGAGATGTGCGTCGGCTTGGCAGGGCCGTACAGCCATATAGGGGCAATCTGGAACCCGAACCCGAGAATGATCAGCATGCCGATCGTCGCGAGCGCCATCGTCGGGCGTGCGCTCCGCCGCGCCGGCAGCGAGGCGATGAACCGGGAGTGACCGTGCCGCCGAACCAGCAGTTCACGAGCGATCAGCAGCGCGGCCATGACGACCGCGACCAGCAGGTGTCCCCCGTACATGACCGGAATGATCCTGTCACCGGGAAAGTCCGGGCCGAACAGCAGCGACATCGCCCAGGTTCCCACCACGGGGATGGATTGCAGCACGGACATGATCAGCCACAGGCTCCCACCCGACAGCATGTCGTCAGGCAGGGCATTGCCGGTCTCGCCCGCGGCCATGCCCAGCGCCAGCAGCGTCACCCAGATCAGCCATTGCCCGGTGCGCGGGCGGCGGAACGCGCCGGTGAGGAACATACGCAGCAGCTGGAACACGACGGCCGCCACGAAGACGAGCGCCGCCCAGTGGTGGACCTGGCGGATGAGCAGTCCGCCGCGCACCTCCAGGCTCAGATCCATGGTCGAGTCGAAGGCCTTGCTGACGAAGAGTCCGCGCAGCGGGCCGTACGAGCCGTCATAGGTCACCTGGGACATGCTGGGGTCGTAGAACACCATCAGCACCGCCCCGGTCACGGCCAGAACGACGAACGACCAGACGGCGATTTCCGCGAACATGAACGACCAGTGGGAGAACTGAAACGAGCGGCGCTTGGCCAACAATGAACGCATTCGAGGCCCCCTAACCTTGCCTACTCACATGACGGAATCGGGCCAGGGAGTGTGACAACGATGAGGCGTCGGTGACGGTGATTCGCGTCACTCCCATCGACGCGCCCGGCCGTTCTGGCTGCTGGCAGCGGCCTTCACCGCGCATGGCGGCGCAGTGGCCACCGTCTCCGTGCTGCTCATCACCTACCTCATCCACCTCGGCCACACTCCGGTCTTCGCCGCCACGACCGCCGGACTGCTCGGCGTGCTATCGGTCACCGGCCGTCTGGTCACCACCGGCCTGCGCCGTCGCGGGGCCGCCGCCCCCATCGCGGCGGGGATCTTCGCCCTGCAGGGCATCGGTGCACTACTGCTCCCGATGGTCGGCGACACCGTACCGGGCGCGATCTCGTGTGTGCTGCTGTTCGGGATCGGCTTCGGTGTCGGCACCATCACCCGGCCGCATCTGCTCGCCGAGCGGTACGGCATCGCCGCCTACGTCACCCTGTCGGGCCGCATCACCCTGTTCTCTGTCGCCGTCAAGGCGCTGGCTCCTCTGGGAGCGGTGGCCCTGGCCACCGGATACGGCTGGGTGATAGGAGCCATCACCACGGCATGTGCCGCGGCATTCGCGCTGGTCGCCTACCATCGCCTATCATTTAGACAGTTTTCGAATCAGGAGGTGGCGTCGTGACCCCCACCACAGGCGCGTGCTGTGCCCCGATCGCCCGGGAGCCGCTCAGCGAGCACGACGCCGTCGAGCTGGCCGGCCTGCTCAAGGCGGTCGCCGACCCGGTACGACTGCGCCTGCTGTCGATGATCGGCTCGCACGCGGGCGGCGAGGCGTGCGTGTGCGACCTGACCGACGCCTTCGACCTGACCGCACCCACCATCTCCCACCACCTCAAGGTGCTGCGCACCGCCGGGCTCATCGACGGCGAACGGCGCGGCACTTGGGTCTACTACCGCATCATTCCTGAGACGGTGAACAAGTTGGGCGCCCTGTTCGCCCCACTGACCGAGCCCGCGTCTGCCGGACCGGTCGACGTGGAACTCGTCACTGCATGACCGCGGCTGAGCGCTCGGTCGACGTCCTGGTGATCGGCGGCGGCCAGGCAGGATTGGCCGCCGGCTACTACCTGCGCCGGGCCAAGGCTGACTTCGTCATCCTCGACGCCCAGGAGGCGCCGGGCGGAGCATGGCGGCATTTCTGGCCGTCCCTCCGTCTGTTCTCCCCCGCCCAGTACAGCTCGCTGCCCGGTCGGATGATGCCCCCGCCTCCTGGTGGCGGCTATCCGAGCGCCGCCGACACCATCGCCTACCTGACCGACTACGAGCAGCGCTACCAGCTGCCGATCGTCCGGCCCACAGCCGTCCACGCGGTGCGCAGAGGCCAAGGGCGGCTCATGGTCGAGACCCATCGCGGCACCTGGGCCTCCAGAACAGTGATCAGCGCGACCGGCACCTGGTCCCGCCCCTACATCCCGCACTATCCCGGCATGGGCGACTACCGCGGCCGCCAGCTTCACACTGTCGGCTACCGAGGGCCGGAGTCCCTTGCCGGCCTGCGGGTGATCGTGGTGGGCGGCGGCAACAGCGCCGCGCAGATCCTCGCCGAACTCTCCACCGTCGCGGACACCACCTGGGTCTCCCTGCGCCCGCCCCGCCTGCTGCCCGACGAGGTGGACGGCCGCGCCCTGTTCGACCTGGCCACCCGCCGCCACAACGCCGCCCGGACGGGCCAGGACGCCCCCTCCATCGCAGATCTGGGCGACATCGTCGCGGTCCCCCCGGTACGTGACGCACGCGAGCGAGGCGCACTCAAGGCCGAGCCGATGTTCGCCCGCCTCACCCCGGAAGGGGTTGCCTGGAGCGACGGCACCACCCTGGCCGCCGACGCCATCATCTGGTGCACCGGCTTCCGCCCCGCCTTGGGCCACCTGGCCCCGCTGCGACTACGCGGCCCGGACGGGCTCATCCCGACCGATGGCACCCGAGCCACCGGCGAATCCCGGCTGCATCTGCTCGGCTACGGCGACTGGACCGGGCCCGCCTCCGCCACCTTGATCGGCGCCGGCCGTACCGCCAAGCAGGCGGTCCCTGAAATCGTGGCCTCGCTCGGCATCTCCTCAAAGCAATGACGGGCGCGAACGAGCTCCCTTCAGGAGAGCCGCACCATGTCCGCGTCGCTGTGGGTTCTCAGGAGCGCGAGGCTGGCAGTTGCTGCCAGCGCTGCAGCAGACCAGGCAGTTCAGCCAGCAGGAACTGGTAGAAGTCGCGCATCCTCGATAGGCGCTCGTGGGCCGGATCATCGGGACCGGTGGCGGCGATGCCGGTCTCGGCTGCCTGCAACATGACGTGCACGACGGTGTTCTGGGTGGAGAACAAGGTGGGCCAGGCATCCTCGCGCAGGCGGCAGTGCTCGCGGCCCACTGGCCCCCGGCACCTACCAGGGGCCCTAGTGGGCACCCCGACATCCGGGCCAGGGTATCGACCACGCTCTCCCCAGGGCGCGATGGAGGGGCCCAAGAAACGACCGTGATCACAGTGGCATCGCCGGATGCTGGGTGGGAACGGAGCCGAGATCGTGACCATGAACCTGTTGGAGTCGCACAGAGACCACGCGGAGCAGACCGATGACCGGTCGATCAGAAGTTGGGACGGAGCCTCTTCGGCGTTCGTCAGCGCCGCGCCCCGGCTCTTCGCGATCGCGCTCCGCGTCCTGCAAGACGTGGGCGAGGCCGAGGACGTGGTGCAGGAGGCATGGCTGCGATGGGCACGCGCCGACCGCTCGGTCGTCATCAATCCGCCCGCGTTTCTTGCGCTGACCACCTCTAGGCTCGCCATCAACGTTGCCCAATCCGCCCGCAGGCGCCACGAGATCTCCGCCGGTCCCTGGCTTCCCGAGACAACGGACCGCTCTGTCAGCCCCGAGACGGCAGCCGAACGAGGCGAGGCGGTCGACACCGCGATCCGGCTGCTGCTGGAGAGACTGACCCCCGCCGAACGAGCGGTCTATATCCTGCGTATAGCCTTCGACTACCCCTATCGCCGGATCTCCGAGATTCTCCACCTGGGCGAAGACCACGCGCGGCAACTCGTGCGACGCGCCCGCGACCACCTCGCCACCGAGCGGCGCCACCCGGTGAGCACCACCGCGCATCAGCGCCTCGTACGGACGTTCCTCGCCGCCGCGCAGACCGGCGACCTCACCGAACTGGATGAGCTGCTCGCCGCCGACGTCGCCCGCTAGGTCGTCCGGCCGTCAGCGACCGGGCTTCGGCCCGCTCGCGGATCCCCAGCAGCATCCGCCGCATCATCGGGTAGTGGGCGAGTTCCATCAGCATCACCGTGAACGGCGTCAACGGTCGCCGCCACTCGTACACGACTTCCGCCGAGGAAGCACCCCAGGTCAGGTGTCGACGTCGCAGCAACGGAGCGAACGAGAAAGTCATTCTCCCCTGACCACGTCAGCTTGGCCGCGTATTGGCCGTGACCAAGGTCAGACGCGCTTAGGAAATCTAGGCGCGTGCCACGAGGATGCCGTCGTCATCGCTGAATAGCTCGGCCCCTGGGTGGAAGGTGACACCGCCGAAAGTGACCGGGACGTCACGCTCCCCAGTGCCCTGCTTGCCGCTCTTGCGCGGATTGGAACCCAGCGCCTTGGCACCCAGGTCCAGTTCACGCAGGGCGGCGACCTCCCGTACTGCGCTGTTGATGACCACGCCCGCCCAGCCGTTGGCGACGGCCAGTCCCGCGATGACGTCACCCATGAGGGCGGGCCTTGAATTCAGCGGTCCGCGATGCATGGGCATGTGCCGTCGCGATGCTTGTAGTCGTAGAACCTCGGATGTGCGCAGTAGCAGATGCTGGTCCACATGCGGTCTGGGTCGGTGGACTGCTCGGGTCCGGCTCCGACCTTTTGCCCTGCTCTTCCTTAGCCTTCACCCCGCGACCGTTTACCGAATCCGTAGAGGGCATGCGAACAGCGCAGGATCGTTCGGAAGGAGCGGATCATGGTCGTCAAGCCCGAGCAGCTCGCCTTCTACGCGGTTCTCATCGCACTGGGAGTGCTGGAGATCGTCGAATGGCCCATTGTGGGCATCGTCGGCGTCGGCCACTTCCTGGCCAGCCAGCACCGCTTCGTCATCCTGCAGGAAGCCGGTGAGGCCGCGGAATCGGCCTGAGCCACGGACCACAGCGTCAGCCCGGTGAGTCATTCCTTTGCATGGCGGCGCTCGCGGGCGAGCCGCTCGCCAGGATCTACGCCAGCACGGCGCTGCGGGCACGCCAAACCGCCGAACTCCTTGCTACCGCGCCGACCCTCGACATCGCGGGGATACCGGAGCTGGTCGAAGTCGGACCGACCGCAACGAGGGAAGTTACGTGCGCGGCTTGCGCCGCTCAAGCCAGTCAGGGTTCACGGCGATCTGGTCGGGCGAGATGCCATATTGGTCGGCCACGTCGCGCAGCCTCTCTGTGCCACGGCCAAGGGTGAAGGTGTGACCGTCGGGGTCACGGACCACGAAGTCCCGCATGCCGTAGGCCCGGGTGGCGACGGGACTCACGATGTCAGCGCCCGCCTGTTCGTACTCTGCACACAGCGCATCGGGATCCTCGACGTAGACGTAAGCCGCCTGGGGCGGTGGCGCCCCCTCCCCCGACCATGGCACCAGCAGCAGGGTCTCGATGTCGCCGCTGGAGAGGGCGGCGACTCGGCCATCGGCCGTGCGCCAGTCCAACCGGAGGCCGAGTGCCTCCTGGTAGAACGCGATCGAGCGTTCTGTGTTCGTCACCGGAATGCGTGGCATCAGGTGCAGCCAGCTCGATATGCAGGTTTCTGTGCCCATGTCGTTCTCCTCGGTCATGGCGTCAACGGCTTCAAGCAAACGGCGGACCTCGTCCAGCCGGGCCTCAAGGCGAGCTCGGTGGTCCCGGAAGATGCGCCGGCGTTCGGGCTCGCCCGCGCCGGACACAATGCGGCGGATCTCTGCGATGGGCATGTCCATCGACCGGAGCAGGGCGATCACCCGCGCGGCTCCGGTCTGGCCGCGGCTGTAGTAGCGGTAGCCGGACTCGGCGGAGCGCCCGGCCGCCTCCAGCAGCCGGAGGCGGTCGTACCGCCTGAGCTGCGGGATGCTGAGGCCCACCAGCTCGGCGAACTCCCCGATCTGGAGCCGATCCTGTGCGTCGTCCACGCCGCTGATTCTCCAAGCCTGACGCGAGTGAGGGTCAACACCCGTTCCAGGCGATGGACGTAAGACCAGGCCATCTGCCGGACATTCGCGGGATTGCCGCCAGGGCGGCTTCAGTCCGGCGGCCTCCGTTAGTGCGTCTGTAAGTTTCCTCTCCCAGCTGCTGACTGCCGTCACCGAGGGCGTGCCGCGCCAGTTGGTGGACGACGGGGCATGCCAGTTCCACGCCGAGTTGCACACCGGCCCGGATGCCCTCCACCAACGAGCCCGCCGAGGAGCAGGCCGCGCGGGAGCAGGTGGCCCGCCAAGTGTGCCGGGAGTGACCCGGTGTGGACCTTGTGCCCGTCACGGAAGCGACCAGGCGGAGAAACTGCCCCACACGAGAGCATCTATTCGACCTCGAACGCCCGACATGCAATTGCCAGACCACAGCGTGGAGGTGCTTCTACGGGTTTACGCCAAGCGCATGTCTGGTCGCCAAGCTGAAGCCATGCGACGCATCGAAATGGCGCTCCTCCCGGAGCCCGAGGCCCCCGCCGAAGACGCTATTTGCGGCCGCGCAGCAACGTCCCGGTTAGCCAGATGATGGTGGGGAGGAGGAGCAGCAATACCGCGATACCGCTCGCGACGAGAAGGGCGTCGTTGCTCGACGGCGAGTAGATGAAGGCGTCATCGTCGTCCATGGTGTGACGGTATCGGAGGAGAGGCGCAGCGTCGTGTGGAAGCGGACCGAGCACGGGCGCGCGAGAACGGCCCCCAGGCCGCACACGCAGCATGCGGCCGAGCGCAGGGCCCCGCCGCCGCTTGATCCGTCGCCATTTACTTCTTCGTTGACATCGAAATCCGGCATATACCAGGTTCAGCGAATCTTTCGATGATCGGTAGTGCAGTCCGGACGGATAAATCAGTTGCGCTTTGCGTATCAACCAGCCAAGGATCGGCGCAACGGTACGGCGAGCAGAACCGCCGGGCACCGAAGGTGACACCGGTTCACCCGAAGTGCAGATCGCGCTATTGACCCATCGGATCGCCGACATCACTGCGCATCTGCGCGCCCACCAGCTGGACCATCACAGCCGTCGCGGGTTGCAGATGCTCAACGGTCGTCGGCGGCGACTGCTGAAGTACCTACGCAAAACCGACATCGAACGCTACCGACGCCTCATCCAACGGCTCGGCCTGCGCCGATGACACCCGTGCCGGGGGAAACGACGGCAACACCGCTTCCCCCGGCACATCCCGGGGCAACCGCGATACCCCTCGGGTCATCGAGTGCCAGGTGGGCACGTCCAGGTCGCTTCCGCTGTATTCGGCGGACATGGCACAGTCGTCACCGTGCCGTTGGATGATCTGCCGTACTGGCTGCCGGCCTGGTGTGTGGACCAGTTGGGGGACGAGCCGGTCAGCGTGCTGTTCGAGCTGCGGCAGATGTCGGCGGTGTTCGGGCTGCGATTGGCCGGTGGGCGGGACGTCGTGGTGAAGGCGCGGGAGGACGACGGCCGGGCCGCGTCGTGTGTTGCCGCGCAGGCCCACTTGGCGGAGCGGGGGTTTCCGTGCGCCCGGCCGCTCACGCCTGTGGTCGGCGTCGGTACGCTGGCCGTGCACGCTGAGGAGTCCCGGCCGGGCGGTGAACTGCTGCGCGGCAACTCGCCGGACGTCGCGGTGCGCTATGCGGCGGTGTTCGCCTGGCTGATGGCCGAACTGGCCGACGTGACCATCGCACCGCCGCTGCCGAATCCGCGCTGGGTGCGTTGGGACCACACCGATTCCGGGGTGTGGCCGGCGATCGGGGAGCTGGACGACGGGGACCAGGGCGCCGTGCCCGCGTACGTCGTCGACACGGCCGACCGGGCCCGCAAGCGGATGCTGGCCGCCGACCTGCCGTGCGTGCTGGGCCACGCCGACTTCGAAGCGCAGAACCTCCGCTGGCACGACGGGGACGTGCGGGCCGTGCACGACTGGGACAGTCTGGCGTGGCAGCCAGAGGCGGCACTGGCGGGTGCGGCGTGCGGGGCGTTCGCCAGCGCCTCGCCGCCGACCCTGGCCCCGATCGAAAGCTCCGCCGCGTTCCTGGCGGCTTATCAGGATCTCCGGGGGCGCCGGTTCACCGCGGAGGAGCAGGAGATCGCGTGGGCGGCCAGCCTGTGGCCGGCGGCGCACAACGCCCGCTGGGAGGCCGTGCACGGCGACACCCCGGTGTCCTGTGACGCCGTCCGCGCACAGGCAGCCGAACGCCTCCGCCGAGCGAACGCCTAATTAGACCTCGGCATGCCATAAAACTTGGCCGTGAGTGGGCCGTAGGACGACGGTGATCGCCGTGGATGGCCGGACTGAACGCGAGAGACCGTCACCGCGGTTCCGCTGATGACGGGCCTCTTCTCGCTGGTGTGGGAGGTGCAAGTTCGAACTTTTCCGCCCAGCTGGGCAGGGCGCGGCAGGCCCTGGCGGGCTGCCGGAGCGCGACCCGAGCGATCACTACGCCCGCTTCCTGCTCGGCAGGACGCTGGAGCGCGCCAGCCGGCTCGAGGAGGCGCTCCCGCACCTGCGCATGGCCGCCGCCATACATGCCGATCCCGACTACCTGGAGTCGGTCGGCAGGGTGGAGCGCAAGCCGGCCGCCTGCGCCCGCCGTAGCAGCAGGTGCATGAGACCGCCCGCCACCAGGCCCCAGAAGGCCGAGCCGACGCCCAGCCAGCTCACGCCCGAGGCGGTGACCGCGAAAGTGACGACCGCGCCCTCCCTGCCGTGGGCCTCGGTGAAGGCGGACGAGAGCGCGGAGCCGAGCGCGCCGAACAGGGCGAGCCCGGCCACCGCGGTCACCAGGACGGGCGGCGACAGCAGGACCAGGGCGGCGGCCGCGCTGGACAGCAGGCCGAGACCGATCATGGAGATGCCCGCCGTGACCGAGGCGATCCACCGGCGGGAGGGGTCCGGTGCCGCCTCGGGTGAGGCGGCCAGCGCGGCGGTGATGGCGGCCAGGTTGATGGCGTGCCCGCCGAAGGGCGCGCCGAGCGCCGAGGCCGCCCCCGTCGCCAGCAGCACCCCGCGCAGCGGCGGGCGGTAGCCGTACCCGGAAAGGACGGCCATGCCGGGGACGTTCTGGGCGGCCATTGTGACCAGGAACAGCGGCACGCCGATGCCCAGCACCGCGGAGAGGCTGAAGGCGGGCGGTGTGATCTCGACCACCGGCACCAGGCTGAGGTCTCCGGGAGAGTAGGCGATCGCGATGACCGCCGCCGCGGTCGCCAGCGCCCCCGGCACCGCCCACTTGCGGGCGAAGCGGTAGAGCAGCGCCCAGACCAGGATCACCGGACCGGCCAGGTACGGCACGTCGAGCATGGCTTGGACCGGCGCGAGACACAGTTTGAGCAGCACCCCCGCGAGCATCGCGGCGGCGATCGGGCCGGGGATCGCCTCGATGGCGCGGCCCAGCCACGGGATCAGCCCCGCCGCCATGATGAGCAACCCGCAGACGACGAACGCGCCCACCGCCTCAGCGAACCGGCCGTTCGCGGTCAGCAGGAGCGCGGCACCGGGAGTGGACCACGCGATCGCGATGGGCATCCGGTACCGCAGGCCCAGCACGATCGAGACGGCCCCGACGGCGACGCAGAGCGCCATCAGCCCCGAGGCGGCCTGCCGTTCGTCGGCCCCGACGGCCCGTAACCCGGCGAGGACGACGGTGAAGGAGCTGGCGAAGCCGACCAGCGCGGTCACCACTCCCGCGACGATGGGCTGCGTGCGTTCCATATATGGAACACTACAGGATCGGGCAGGATGGTCTCATGACAGCCGTGAGCGGCGACCCGCGCGAAGTCGGCAGGAAGGTGCGCCGACTCCGGCAGGAGCGCGGGATCTCGCTGTCGGAACTGGCCAGGCGAGCCGGGGTGGGCAAGGCCACGCTGTCCGGCCTGGAGACGGGTGTCCGCAACCCGACCCTCGAGACGCTGTGGGCCGTCACCGCCCAGCTCGGCGTGCCCATCGCGGCCGTCCTCGACACCGGCCCTGCCGCGCCGGTGCTGGTGCGCGGCACGGCGGTCGAGGCCACGCTGCTGGAGGTGTTCGACGACGCGGGCGTGACCTACGAGCTCTACCGGATTCGGGTGCCGCCGGGCGCCACGCAGACGTCACCCGCCCACCACCACGGCGTGACCGAGCACATCACCGTCTTCTCCGGCACGCTCAGCGCGGGTCCGCTCGACGCACCGCTGGTGGCGGGCCCCGGCGGCTACCTCAGCTGGCGGTCCGACGTGCCGCACGGCTACGCGGCCGTGGGTGCCGAGCCGGTCCTCGCGTCGCTGCTCATCCGCTACCCGGCCGCCAGCTGACCGGGCACCAGCCAGAGCCACCGTCGGCGCGGGCACAGTAAACCGATCGGTTTTCATTTGGCCGGAGCCGAGTTAACCTCGCAGTATGACCACCGAAGTGAAGCCAAGTCCCCGAGAGCGGCTACTGGAGGCGGCGGCCACGCTCACCTACCGAGACGGTGTCGGCATCGGCATCGAGGCGCTGTGCAAGGCGGCGGGGGTGTCGAAGCGCTCCATGTACCAGCTGTTCGAGAGCAAGGACGAACTGCTGGCGGCGAGCCTGGAGCAACGCGCTTCCGCCTTCGTGGCGAGGCTTCTGCCTGCGGCGGGCGATGGCCGTTCACCCCGCGAGCGGATCCTGCACGTATTCGAGCAGGTGGAGTCACAGGCGGGTGCGCCCGAGTTTCGGGGTTGTCAGTACCTGGCGGTGCAGATCGAACTCAAGGATCAGAGCCACCCTGCGAGCCGGGTGGCGCACCGGGTCAAGGCGAACCTGACGGCCTTTTTCCGTGCCGAGGCCGAACAGGGTGGCGCGAGCGACCCAGACCTGCTGGCCCGGCAGCTCAGCGTGGTCTTCGACGGCGCCAGCGCCCGTGCGGGGATCGGGGCCGACGACCTGACAGGGCTCATCGCGCCCACCGTGGTCACCCTGCTCGATGCGGCAGACATGCGCTGACGCATCGCCTTTTCGAGCAGGCTCGGCGGTGACTGGTGTGCTCTACGAGTGGATGCCGGTCCCCCGGCGGCCGGAGCAGCTCGCATGGCTTCACGCTTCCCGGTGCTCGGGAGGAAGTTCGGCGGCTGCCGCGATGGCGCACCCCTGCGCGTCGGCATACGCATCGCACGAGGGCCTCCCGCAGCCCTTCCACCCCTTCGGCGCCCACTCGAAAACCAGCGGGCGTCTTCCATGCTCCATCAGGCGCCGCGGAGCTCCACACCGTACGGCGCAGCTTAGGAGTGGACGCCTCTGGCCCCGACGACGGCCGAACGCGGACCCTCTGCTGGGTGGATCAACCTGAAAGAGGCGTGACGCGGCCCGGATCAGTTTCCTGTTTGAGCTTGCAGTTGGAAACCGATCGGTTTACAGTGATGCGAAACCGATCGGTTTTCTTATGAGCTGGGGAGTCCAGGATGGCGACAAAACGGCCGGTGGCACTCGTGACGGGTGCGTCATCCGGCATCGGAAAGGCCGCCGCGCTCGCGCTGGTCGAAGCGGGTTTCGACGTGACCGGCACAAGCCGCGACACCTCACGCGTCACCCCGCTCGACGGTGTGACCTTCCTCGACCTCGACGTGGCAAGTGACAAGTCGGTCACCGCCGCGGTCCAGCAGGTGATCGAGCGGTTCGGGCAGATTGACGTCCTGGTCAACAACGCCGGCATGGGCGCAATCGGTGCCGTTGAGGAAAGCTCCGTCGCGCAGGCCCAGGACATCTTCAACGTCAACGTCTTCGGTGTGATGCGCATGACAAAGGCCGTCCTGCCCCACATGCGCGCTCAAGGACGCGGACGCATCATCAACCTCTCTTCCGTGGTCGGCTTCCTCCCCTCGCCCTACATGGCCGTCTACGGTGCCTCCAAACATGCGATCGAGGGGTACTCCGAGTCCCTGGACCACGAGGTCCGCGAGTACGGCGTCCGGGCGCTTCTCGTCGAACCCGCCTACACCAGCACCGGATTCGAGGCCAACAGCCCGCGGCCCGACACGCCCCTGCAGGTCTACGCGAACCAGCGGCGCGCCTTCGACCGCATGATGGAGACAGCGATCAAGGACGGCGACGACCCCGCCATCGTCGCCAAGGTGATCGTCGAGGCAGCGACCGACCCGAAGCCGAAGCTGCGCTACACCGCCGGTTCCATGGCCGGACGCGCAAGCACACTGCGCCGCATCGCTCCTGCCCGGGTCTTCGACAAGCAGATCCGCAAGCTCAACCAGCTGGCCGGCTGACGCTGCCCGCACCCAAACACACCCGCAGCGGTCCCCGGTCTATGACGTGATCCGGACCTGGCTGGAGGACCCCAACATCGGCCCCCGACCGGGACAGCACTCATGGCTGACAGCCCTGCGGGACCCACATATCAGCACCGCCCTCTCCGAAATGCACGAGGCCCCCGAGCGTCCCTGGACGGTCGAGGGCCTGGCACGGGACGTGGCAGCGACATCGCCACAGCCATCGGCTACACCTCGGAGTTCACCTTCTCCCGCCAGTTGGGCGTCGCACCAGGACGCCATCGGCGCGGCACCCCGGCCGAATCCGCCCCGGCCGCCTCCTGACACAGCGAAGCGGCCGACTGGTTCACCGCGCCAGACATCGAGGAAGGGCCCGGCCGACAGGGTCCGGCCCGGCGTCGTAGTGATCGCCGGGCTGAAAACTCCCACCTCTCGTCCGCGAATCCCCCGATCGACGATTGCGGCCACGTCCAAGGCACTGACGACCTCGAGGGCGTCCACCGCTCACACCCGGGGCCACTCGGGCCGTGGTCGCGCTCTCCACGGGTTCGCCGGTGTTGAGGCTGCGGTCCCAGCGCGGAAAGTTGCTGGAAGGTGACCAGGACCCATAATGACCGGTTGCCGCGGTGCGCTCACCCATCCACTTGGTGAGCGCCTCCTCGCTCGACTGACGTCCTTGGCCCGGTCTTGAAACTCACATGGTGATGGTTTTGCTCGACTGAATTTGCATGATGAAACCGATCGGTTTACGTTTGAGGAAACCGATCGGTTTCTCATTGTGGAGGCAGTCGTGACAGCAATCAAGGACGCCAACGTCTTCGTCACCGGAGGCGGCCGCGGCATCGGCAAGGTGCTGGTCGAGGAGCTCTACGCGCGCGGCGCCCGCAAGGTCTACGCCACGGCCCGTGATCCACGTTCGGTGACGCACCCCGATGCCGTTCCGCTGGCGCTCGAGGTCACCGACCCGGCATCCGTGGCGGCCGCCGCCGAGCAAGCTCAGGACGTCACCATCCTGATCAACAACGCCGGCGCCTCGGTCCGCGCTTCGTACCTCGACTCCCCGATGGAGGACGTGCGCCGGGACCTGGAGACCAACTTTTACGGGCCGCTGCTGGTCACCCGTGCTTTTGCGCCGATCATCCAGCGCAACGGCGGGGGTCACATCCTCAACGTCCACTCCGCCCTGTCCTGGCTGGCCGACGGCACGCCCTACAGCGCCTCGAAGGCCGCCCTGTGGTCGCAGACCAACTCTCTGCGCCTGGAGTTGCAGCCGCGCGGCATCGCGGTGACCGGGCTCCACGTGGCCTACGTGGACACCGATATGACGTCGGGCCTCGACGCACCGAAGGCCGACCCCCGCGATGTCGCCGTGGCCGCGCTCGACGGCATCGAGGCGGGGGCACACGAGGTGCTGGCCGACGACACCACACGCTGGATCAAGTCGCAGCTGTCCGCTGACCTGGAAGCCATGTACGCCCAGCTGAAGAAGTAGCACGCGCTCATCGTTTTCAAGGAGATCCTTGTGGAAAGTTCGCTCGCCCACCGCTTCGTCGACGTGAACGGGGTCAGGTTGCACATCGCCGAGCAGGGGCAGGGGCCGCTGGTCCTGCTGCTGCACGGCTGGCCGGAGAACTGGTACTCCTGGCGTCACCAGTTCGGGCCGCTGGCGGCGGCCGGGTACCGGGTCGTTGCCCCTGACCAGCGCGGCTACGCCCGCAGCGAGCAGCCGCCGGACGTCACGTCCTACACCCTGCTCCACCTCGTCGGCGACGTGATCGCGCTGATCGAGGGGCTCGGGGAGGAGCAGGCGGTCGTCGTGGGTCACGACTGGGGTGCACCCGTTGCCTGGACCACGGCGATGCTGCGCCCGGACAAGATCCGCGCGGTGGCCGGGCTCAGTATTCCGCCGATTCTGCCCGGCGGGATGGTCCCGCCCTCGATCACCCGCACCCAGTACGGCGAGGGCTTCTACCAGGTTTACTTCCAGCAGCCGGGAGTCGCTGACGCGGAGTTCGCCAAGGACATCCCGGACTCCTTCCGCCGCCTCCTGGTCGGTGCCTCAGGCGACAACCCGCTCGGCGAAGAACCCCGCCCGTTGGTCGTACCCGACGGTCTGGGCCTCCTGGACACCATGCCGGTGTCGCCCGCTCTCCCGGCCTGGCTGACGGAGGAGGACATCCAGGTCTACGCCGAGGACTTCGCCCTGCACGGTGAGCAGGCCTTCACTGGAGCCTTCAATTGGTACCGGAACATCGAACGCAACAACGAACTGCTCGCACCTTTCCGGGGGCGCGGGATCGACGTCCCCGCGCTGTACGTGGTGGGAGACCGTGACATGGTCACCTCATTGCGTGGCCCGGACGGGGGCAGCTCACTGAGCGATCTTCTGCGCGGCCAGGGCGGGCCGGGCAACCCGCTGAGCGCTGTCGCGCCTCAACTGCACGACCCGGTGGTGCTGCCGGGTTGCGGGCATTGGACGCAGCAGGAGCGTCCCGCCGAGGTCAACGCCGCACTCCTCGACTTCCTCGCCCGCATCGACGGCTCGGCGCCCCGATGACACTACGCAGAATCCGCCTGGCCGGCACCGTCCGGCGGGAGGAGAGCCCAAGGCTCACGCGGAGGCGGCACGGCTTCCAACGGCCTTGCATCTCAAGCACCCCAAGACGGTCGCCGACCACATCCTGGGCTTTCTGAACAGCTGACCCACCCCAACCAGACAGAGGACACATCGATGCCAGAGCGCAATCCCATCCTGATCACCGGAGCCGCCGGCGAAATCGGTGGTGTGAGCAGAACGACGGTCGAGATGCTGCTTGAACAAGGGCACCCGGTGCGCGCGTTCGTGCGACGGGACGACGAACGCGCGCACTCGCTCCGCCAGGCCGGGGCCGAGGTCTTCGTCGGTGACCTGCTCAACATCGCCGACGTGACCGCCGCGCTGAAAGGCTGCCGACGCATCTACTTCAGCATGAGCCTGTCGCCGTACTACACCGACGCCGTCAGCCTGATGGCCGCGGCGGCGCGGGCCCAGGGCGGCATCGAGGTCTTCGTCAACATCTCCGAGTACGAGCAGTCGTTCATGACGTTCGAGAAGATGACCGCACCGGACGAAGAACGGCGTTCGTGGCTCGGCGGGCTCATCGCGGACTGGTCGCCGCAGCAGCGGGCCCACTGGGTCGCCGAGCGGGTGCTGGAGTGGTCCGGCCTCCCGACTGTCAACATACGGGCGGCCATGTTCGTCGAGAACCCCCTGATGACCTGGCTGGCGCTGGAGCCGCTGAGCAACGGTGAACTGCGCCTGCCCTTCGGCCACCACCGGCTCGCGCCCATCGCGGGTTACGACGTGGCGGAGGTGTGCGCGAAGATCCTGGCCGACCCGGCGCCGTACATCTCGAAGTCCTACGAGCTCAACGGTCCGGAACTGAAGGACATGCACGGCTTCGCGGAGGACTTCGGGGCCGTGCTGGGACGCCAGGTCACTTACGTTCCCGAAGAGGTCGAAACCTGGAACGAGAACTATGTGGACAGTGCCCTGGCCGAGTTTCCGCACACTGCGGAGCACCTGAAGACCCTGACCCGGTTGATTGGCGGCGGAGGGTACCGCGGCGTCACCGACCAGCTGGAAACCCTGCTCGGGCGCCCGCCGAAGACCGTGCGGTGGGCGCTGGAGAACCATCCGCGCATCCGGAAAGTGGCGACTGCCTGAGCCGCTGGGCGCTCCAGAGCAGAACAATGAGAGGGGCACCGCCGCCCGCTCCCCTCACTCCCCTGTCCGAAGACGTCACCGCACCACGACTACGCCCCATTTCGTCAGCACCTCGGCGGCCCAGCGAACATGAGATTGTTGAACAATGCTACAATCTCCCTAGAACTTGCCGTGCGCCCGGCCGGCGGAAGGATGCCCTTGACCAGCGACGACAACCGTCAGACCCGCTCCGCCGAAGATGCGGTGCGTGCCTGCGCGATCCGGGCCAAGCAGAGCTGCACGACCCTCCACAACGCGACGGACACGGTCATCGACACCGCGCTGCGCGCCATGGCGGAACGGTTGCCGGCGGCGCGACACACCATCACGTCCGCCAACGAAGAAGACCTCGCCGCAGCCGTATCCGCCGGGATGTCACCCGCCCTCCAGGACCGGCTGCGGTTGACCGGCCCACGGCTGGAGAGCATGGCCGCGGAGCTGCGCACGCTGGCGGACGTGGCGCACGAGCCTCGCGACAAGGCCCTCGAAGAGCGCCCGGACGGCCTCACACTGCTGGAACGCCGCCGGCCGGTCGGCGTCATCGGCGCCAACTTCGAGGCACGTCCGAACGTCACCCTCGACATCGCCTCCCAGTTCCTCAAGTCACGCAACGCAGGCGTGCTCCGCACCGGTTCGGCCGCACTCCGCTCGTCCCGGGCCATCGTGGAGCAGGTGATCGCGCCGGCCCTGGGCGAGGCCGGCCTCGATCCGGACGCCATCCAGCTGGTACCTAGCGAAGACCGCTCGGCGGCGTATGCGCTGGTGTCCCTGCCCGAGCTCATTCCGCTGGTCATCCTCCGCGGCAGCGGCGACAGCACCCGCGACCTCGGCCGCGAGGCCGCCCGCCACGGCGTGCGTACCCTCGCCCATGCCGACGGCGGCGGGGTCCTGTACGTGGATTCGGCCGCAGACGACAAGGCCGTGCACCAGCTGATCGCCGAGAGCCTGGACCGGCTGGGCGTGTGCAACCGGCTCAATCTGCTGCTCATCGACCAATCCGTCTACGACGAGCGGCTGCCCGGCATTCTGAAAGTCCTGGACCGCCTCGGCATCACCGCCTCCCTGCCCCCGCACACCCACCCTCGCGGGTACGAGTGGTCGCTCGACTCGAACCGTGCGGCCACCGTGACGGTCGACGCCGCCGACGGCCCACTGCACGCGGCTCGAATCGCCAATGAAGAGACGTCCGGACTGGCCGCCGCCATCGCGACCGAGGACCCCGCCGCCGCCGCACAGTTCATCGACGCCTACACCGGCTCCGGGGTCTTCTGGAACTCCACCACACGGCTCCTCGACGGCTTCAAACTGCTGCGGCTACCAGAGACCGGAATCAACATCGACCGGGTGCCGGGCCCACGCGGCCCGGTGAGCTTCCGCGACCTGTACTTGCGGCAGTACATGATCGTGCCGAGCGGACGGCTCACGTCCTGATCGGACGGTCATTGCCTCCACCTGTGACTGAGGCACCAGCTCGGGATTTGCGGCGTCTACATACACCCACTACATCGAGCCGTTCTGCGGGTTCGCACCTCGCGGAGATCAGACACTCCCAACCGAGCAGCACGCAAATCGAGGCTAGCCCTTCATGAGCTGGGCCAGGCGGTCCCAAGCTGGGGATGAGGCTCCGGGCTGGGATTGCGCAACCAACCTGGCGATGGCCGGATTGTGGATGGGACGGGTCTCGGATCGGCTGTGGTGATTGGTGAACCAGTTCCGGGTACGGTCCGCGAGGGCGGGGAGGCGGGGATCGTCCGGCGACCAGTCGTAGGCCGCGTCAGTTTCGAGGTAGAGGGCGCGGAACTCGGGATCGGTCATGAGCTCGCGTTTTTCGGCGATCCACAGGGCGGCGTCCTCGGGTGAGGCCGTTTGCATGAGGATCCAGCCGTCGCGTTCCAGGTGCGTCTGGCGCTCGCTGACGCCGAGTTCGCGCAGAACGTCGAGATAGTCGGCGACTTCCGGAGAAACGAACAGCCGGTCGCCGCCGCGCAGCTGGGCGAGTTGATCGCGGGTTCGCCGCAGCTGCGCGATGCGGTCTTGGAGGTTGTGGTCGATCTCGGCAATGGCCGCCGTGAGCGCGTCCGGGTCGGCGTCAAGAAGGTCTTTGATGCGGGCCAGTGGCACGCCCGCGTTGGCCAGGGTCCTGATCTTGACGAGGTCGATGGCGTCTTTGGCGGTGTAGCGCCGGTAGCCGGACGAGTCGCGGACGGGCTCGGCGAGCAGACCGCGCTCGTGATAGTGACGGATGGCTTTGATGGTCACCCCGGCGTAGTCCGCGAGCTGGCCGATCGTGAGCATGTTGGACATCCTCCCACCCGGCGGTCAGGTCGTTCGCAACGGTCAGGCCCGTCGGGTCAGACGGCCGCCGCCGTTGCGGAAGCGCGCTTGGCCGTCGCGGACGTCGTGGTAGGAGACGAGCAACAGTCGCAGGTATCCGTCGAATGTCTCCAGCGGGTATCCGGCGGGCGCGAAGAGGCCGGGCCGGATGGGCACGTAGCGCTGCGGCGGGGCGGAGGTCGTGCCGCCGGCGAACTCCGTGAAGATCTGCTCCTGCGATTCGTCCGCCGGTTCGTAGGTCGTCCGCTCCTCAAGCTGACCTTCGACAATGCTGACGTCGATGCGGAGCTGATTGGAACGATAGGTGCCCACGTATGGGGTGAGGTCGACGTCCTGCTGCACGTCGGTGACCAGAGTGGGGATTTGGACCCCGAGATGCTCGCTCAGCAGACGCTGCAGGATCTGGTCCTGCAGCATGATCGCCCCCGGGTTGTTGCCGAAGGCGGCGAAGACCAGATCGTGTTCGGGCACGACGCACAGGATGGACACGCCGCCGGGCGACGCGCCCGACATCGCCAGGACGGTCGTGTCGCCGAACGGGTACCGCACCCAGCCCAGGCCCATCGGCGGGACGTTCGGGGTCGCCATGTCGTGCGAGACCTGCTGCATCAGCGCGGTCGACTCGGCCGACAGGACGCGTGCGCCGGATGGGGACACACCGCCCGCGAGGTGGGTACGTCCGAAGGCGAGCAGGTCGGCGATCGTACCGATCGGCGTGCCGCCGGCCGGCCCCCAAGTGTCGGGCAACATGAACATGCCTGTGGGCCTGGCCGCCATGGTCCCGGGGTCCAGGAAGTGGCCGACAGCGGTGCTGCGCAGGATGGCCTGCTCGGCAGAGGTGCTGGAGTCCTTCATGCCGACGGGTGCGTAGATATCGCGCTCGAGCAGGTCGGGGAAGGGCATGCCGGTCACCACTTCCAGCAGGCGGCCGGCAACGATCATGCCGCCGTTGGAGTAGCTGAGCTGCTCGCCGGGCTCGAACAGGGTGCCGCAGCTGCTCGCGAGGCCGTTGACGTAGGTCTTCAGGGCGTCGCGGCCCTTGGCATCGGGGAAGAACAGGTCCGCGTCGATGCCGTTGGTGTGGGAGATCAGGTGTCGCACCAGGATCTTGCCCGCCGCGCCTGGTGCGGCCAGGACGAATTCGGGAAGGTACTTCACCACCGGCGTGTCGAGGTCCAACAGTCCACGGTCGACCTGCCGCAGGACCAGCGTGGTGGTCAGGACCTTGGTGACAGAGCCGAAGAGGAATCCGGTGTCTTCGAGCATCGGTGCGCCGGTGGCGACGTTTGCGGTGCCGTGGGCGAGGACGATCTGCTCGCCGGCGTGGTAGACGCCGGCGACGAACCCGGGGACGTTGTTGGACTCGCAGTAGGCGGCGGCCTGTTCGCGGATCTGGGCTTCGACTGTGTGCAGTGCGTTGTTGTTCATGCGAATCATCGTCGAACCTTGCCCTAAGGGCAGGGTCAAGGTCGGAAACCAAGAAAATCGGGGAGCTTCAGGATTCACCTGAAGATCCATCCCGCGTACACCCCGTGAACATGCGTCTGGGGCGATTCGTAGTGTGGACAGGCTGCTGCGGGAAGGCACGCGGTCACCTCAACCTTTCAACCTCGGGTACACGTCGGTCCTGCATTAACTGAGGAGAAAACCGGTCGAACCGGGCGCCGTCCGATGGAACGATGTGCGGCCATGGGGAAACCATCGCCGTCCGGCCTGGAGTTCGCAGGTGTCTTTGACATCCATGTGACCGTCGCGGCCGGCACCTCATTCGAGCGCCTGGCCCCCTGGGCGGCCCGCAACGGCGGAAAACTCACCCACATCGTGCTCGCCCGCGGCGAGGTCACCTCCCAGCCCATGCTCACCTTCACCGGCCGCGGCACCCTGACCGGCCAGCGGGCCACCGCCGCGATCAGCGTCGCGCGGCTGCGTGACGAGGGCTTCGACGTCGTCCGGGTCAAGATCGAGGCCGCGCCGTGGAACGACGACGTGCCGGCGAACGCGGAGGCGGCGGCCGCGCTGGCCGCGTGCTATTTCGAGCACCACGCCAAGGTGGCGGTCCGCGACGACCCGGCGGCCCTGGCCACGATCGCCGGACGCCATTCGGCGCACGTGTCGCGGAACGCCAGGCGGATGCGTGGCGACGGCTCCCATGAGCGGTTCGTGACGCAGCGCTGCAGGAACGTCGGCCTGCCCGAGGCAAGACGGCGGTTCGACGCACTTCTGGCGGAGCTGAGGTCGGCCGGCTTCGCGGTCCTCGAGGCCGAGCAGGAGTTCGTGGTGCACGACGACAACCCCGGCATCGACAACGGCTGGATCGAGGAACGATGACGCCGCGACGGAAGCAGAAGAAGCAGCAGGAGAAGCAACCCGTGTCCGAGCGGTACGACATGCCGGCGGAGGAATCACCCGACGTCCCGGTGACGTACCTGCCTCTCACCCGCAGTGACGGCGTCCGCCAGCCGCGGATCTTCGATCCAGCACTGAAGCAGTTCACCTATGCCTTCCGTGCTGGAGAGCCGGCCTTCGAGGACGAGGAGAGCGGGCGGCGCTGGCGGCGGGCGCGGCGGGAGGCGATCGACCACCTGGTCGGCATCGTCGCGGACTCGCCCTGGTCCGAGAACCTCGTGCTGCGCGGCAGTCTGCTGCTGGAGGCGTGGATCGGGGCCGAAGCCCGGGATCCGGGCGACCTCGACTGGGTGGTGGTGCCGCATGACGTCGAACTCGAGAGCTCGTTCACGGCGGAGATGTTCAAGGGGCTCATCCGCGCCGTGGCGGACAATCCCGACGCGTCCGGCACGGTGACCGTCGATGCCACCGGCATCCGCGTCGATGACATCTGGACCTACGATCGCACACCGGGGCAGCGTCTGGTGTTCACCTGGCACGCCGCGGGCCTGCCGTCAGGGACCGTTCAGCTCGACTTCGTCTTCAACGAGCGGCTGCCGGTCCCACCTGTCACGGCGCTGATCCCGCGGGCGGGCGGCGGCGAGCCGACCCCCGTCCAGGCCGTCACCCCCGAGCTGTCTCTGGCCTGGAAGATCCTCTGGCTGGCCTCCGACATATGGGCTCAGGGCAAGGACCTCTACGACGCCGTACTGCTGGCCGAGCGCGTCACGCTGCCCGATGAGCTGCTGCGGCAGGTTCTGCAGGAGGCACTGGGCGAGCGGGAGGCGGCGGAGTTCGACCTGGACACGATTCGGAGCTGGGACGTGGACTGGGATGAGTTCCAGATCGAGTATCCGCAGGTCCAGGGCCAAGCGCACGTCTGGAAGAGGCGTCTGGCGCACGCGCTGACCCCGACCTTCACCCGCCGGTGAAGACGTCCTCGGGCACGAACGCCTGCACCGGGAAGCTGAGCACGTCCACCAGCTGACCGACCTTGAGGCCGACGGCACCGCACTAGGCATCCTTGATGCTGCCCGAGAGGCTGCGGCACATTCTGTCGGAGCTGGCCAGCCATACGACCCTGAACTGGTAGCCCTGGGCCTCCCGGAGCACGGTGTCGGCGCAGAACGTGGGTGCCGGCGGACCTTCCGCCCGCACGCCAAAGCCTGGAATGAAGGGCACCTGCTTGGCCAGCAGGCAGATCGCATCCTCCGCCAAAGCCTCCACGTCGCCTCGCACCACGGCCACGACACCCAGCGACCAGCCGTACTCGGGATCTTGGTAGACCGAGACCGCCAGGTGGTCGTTCTCGTACGCGCAGTCCACGGCATCCGCAACCAGGACGACCTGCTTGGCGAAGGTCGTCAGCCCCGTGCGGAACTTGCGCAACTGCTCATCGTCGGCCAACTTCTGTTGCGGGATGGCGTCGAGCACGAGGCCGAGGAAGCCGTTCACGCCGAGGCAGGGGTTCGTGGCGATCCGCTCGACGCCCTCGGGCGAGGGCAGCAGCGAGCGGGTGATCGGCCCGGCCTTGGGGCAGAAACCCTTCTTGGCCGGTGGCGGGTCCTTGGGTTGCGCCTGGGGCGGCTGATCGGCGCTGGCCTGGTCACCCTGGAACTCGCACCCGGTGAGGAAGTTGAAGGAGAGGATCGCGATCAACAGCCCGCTGAAGGCGGAGCGACGATTCATGGAATCAAGCGTGGGATCCCGATCGCCGGATCGTCATGAGTAGCCCCTACTCAAGCGCGTAGCGGTCGCCAATGGGGTGAACACGAACGTTGACCGGGCCGGATAGCGAGCGGTTCCGGATGCAAGGCTCCGGTTGGTGAGCTGCCCCGGTGCGTTTGACCGCGCTGATGTCAAGGTTCCATGCTGGCTCGCATGATCTTCACCCAGGCTGAACTTGACTATCTGACCAGCCAGCACCTCGGTCGCCTGGCCACCGTCTCTCCGGCTGGTCAGGTGCAGAACAATCCCGTGAATTTCTTTGTGGACGCCGCCGCCGGCACGATCACGATCGGCGGGGGCGCGCTGGGAGCCTCAAAGAAGTTCAGGAACGTCCAGGCGGGCAGCACCGTGTCGCTCGTCGTGGACGACCTTGCCTCGGCGGACCCGTGGGTGCCGCGCGGCATCGAGATCCGGGGTTCGGCTGTGGCTCTGACGGATCACGAGCCGCCGGTGCCGGGCTTGTCTCGGCAGATCATCACGATCACGCCCAGCCAGATCATTTCTTGGGGGTTGGACGGGCCCAGGGCGAGCCGCAAGGTGTGAGAGCGCGTGGCCCCTTACGAGAGGATCGTCTCGTAAGGGGCCACGAACGTTCAAGGGCGATCGTACGCTGACCATGAACGCTCGCCGGGTCTCTGTGTCACAGTTTCTTTCGGGGCCGACACTGAGCCGGTGCCCTGTGGGATCGATCCTGGCGCGGTCCCCAGCGCGATCGTGCTCTTCGCCTTCCAGCGGCATGCACGAGGGTCGGGGGTGAGCTCGGCGTGGCCCAGTTCGCAACCCCAGGCCGCAATCGCTGAACCGCTCATGGCGTCCACCTTCGCCGACCGCTCTGATACCGGGCCGTTGCCGTCCTGACGCCGCAGCTGACACGACACCGCATGGTCAGCGCGAGGACTGGTGAGCTGGGTCGAGGGCTCCGGTGATCTTGCGGGTCATCCCGATCAGCTGAACGGTCTCGCGGGCGGCCGGCTCGTTGCCGTAGTCCACCGTGACCAGCGCCCCATCGGCTGCCAGCCGCCGCGATGGCCTGGCCGATCCCTCGCGAGGCATCCGCACCAGTGCCGCCATGCCGTCAGATTCGCCATCTCGCCACTCCTGAGCGACCCCGGTAGTTCCGCATTCGAGGATCGAGTACGGTGGATCACCAGAACAACGACAAATGACGCAAGATCACATAAGCGGCGCTCATCATGGCAGGTCAGGCGTGGAACTGCGTGACATCGAGATCTTCCTGACGCTGGCCGAAGAGCTGCATTTCGGGCGCACCGCCGAGCGCCTGCACGTCTCCCCGGCCCGGATCACCCAGGTGATCAAGAAGCAGGAGCGGCAGATCGGCGCCCAGCTGTTCGTGCGGAACAACCGCAGTGTCTTGCTGACGCCCGCGGGAGTTCGCCTGCGTGACGACCTGCTGCCGATCTACCACGCGCTCGGCGAGAGCGTGGAGCGGGCCAAACGTGAGGCGCGGAACAAGAACGAGGCGCTGCGGTTGGGCATGCTCAGCACCAACACCGCCGAGCTCCGTCCCCTCTTCGACGCGTTCGCGGCCCACCGTCCCCACTGCGAGATCCAGCTCCGCTACGTCAGTTTCAGCGATCCCTTCGGACCCCTGCGCGCCAGGGAGGTCGACGTGCTGCTGGCCTGGCTCCCCGTCGAGGAGCGCGACCTCACCGTGGGTCCGATCATCTCCACCGAATACCCCGTGCTGACCGTGTCAGCCACACATCGGCTGGCCACGCGGAAGTGGGTGAGCTACGAAGACCTCGGCGACGAGGTCGTCATGGGCGGCGCCCACCCCGGCTACTGGCGTGAAGCGATCGTCCCCGCCCGTACCCCCAGTGGCCGGCCCATCCGCATCGGGCCGACCGTGTCAACCGGTGAAGAAATGCTCCCCATCCTCGCCGCCGGAGAGGCTGTCTCCCCCGTTTTCGGTCACTCCGCCCGCTACTACGCCCGGCCGGACACGGTTCACGTGCCCATTCGGGACGCGCTGCCGCTGCGCTGGGCACTCATCTGGAGCACCGCAGCAGAAAACGACCTCATCCGCCACTTCGCCCAAGCTGCCCGTGACGTCGGCGAGCTCGAATTCTGAACGAGGGCTCCGGCACACCGGCACCAGCCCTCCCGCCTGATCACCTCGCACGCCATCGACCCACCGCGTAGCGGCAGCAGGCCAGGGACGAAGCGTCAAGCCCGTACGGGTTGCGTCCACGGGAGTGGTGTACGAGTTTGACCTGGTCCCGCAGAATCCGCAGAATCGTTCACTGAACTAGCGAAACGCACGAGGGTCGGGGTGAGCTCGGCGTGGCCCAGTTCGCAGCCCCGAGGCCGCAATCGCTGATCCGTTCATGGCATCCGCCATCTCCGACCGCTCTGATACTGACATCCCCGGCATCGGACGCACCGCCGCCTCGTTGATCCTTTCCCCGTATCTGGCCCGGGTTCTGGGCGAAGCCGCGGTCTCGGCCGGCAAGACCAACACCTTCCTCGGCGAACGCTACCGCCGCATCGCCCGCCGCCGCGGCAAGAAGAGAGCCATCGTCGCCGTCGGCCGCTCCATCCTCACCATCGACTGGCACCTGCTGTCCGACCCCCACGCCCGCTTCATCGACCTGGGCGCCGAAGAAGCGTTCGCTGCTGGTGTGCTGATAGGCCCGCCACTCTTATCCCTTCGGCGGTCTTCAGCTTCCTCCGACAGCTTCAGGATGCGCAGGATCCTCAGGATCAGCCGCAGGCCGCGGGGCAGAACTTGACCTCGGGGTGGCGGGATGACGGCTTGTCCAGGACGGGTTGCCGCTGTGACTTCAGGTGCTGGTCGAGGAAGGCTGCCACGTACGTGCGGGTGAGTTCGGCGCCGCGGGCCGCGGGCAGCATGCCAGGGAGAGGTTCGAGGCCGATGACGTCTGCCACCAGCGGGATGTCGGTGAAGGACTGGTGTTCGGCGTCCGACAGCACGAGCCAGCGCTTCCACCCGGTCAGCAACTTCCAGTCACGGTCCCACGAATTGTCGCGGCCGCCCGGGACATGCTCTTGCGAACCCAGGAACATGAACGGCCGGGAGAGGCCGCTCTTGGGGATGCGCGCGTAGGTGGTGCCGTCCATGTCGATGCCGGCGCGGATGCGCGGGTCCTTGACCATGGCCGCCACGGTGCTGGCCCCGCCGATCGACTGGCCCACCATCGCGATCCTTTTGCGGTCGATCAGGTCGAAATGCTTCCACTTGGAGGTCAGCTGGTCGAGGACGAAGGAGACGTCGGCCGCCCGGCCCTGGACGAGCCCGGCGCCGAAGCCCGGGTCGCTGTTGCTGCCGCAGGCCAGGCATTCGGCGATCCGCCCATCAGACAGGGTGGTGGCGTAGCTCTCGTAGGTGTGGTCGATGCCGGCCACGACGTACTCTCGGCTGGCCAGGTCCTCGGCCAGAGACGTGAGGGTGCTCATCGGCTTGGTGAAACCAGGGGAGAGCACAACCAGCGGGAGCTCGCGCCCCGCGGGGTCGGCGTCCTGGACGGCGTTGGTCCGGGTCTTGCTCAGCGTGTCGTACGGCGCGCTCGCGATCCCGGAGCCTTTCAGGAGGAGCTCCGATTCCTTCGGCGTCATGTACGGAGCACGCTGCCCGTCGCGCTGCTCGGTCGGATACCACAGGGTGACCTTGAGTTCCCTGGCCTGGACGTCGAGGTCCCAGGTATCGGGGCGGGAGGTGTCCGTCAGATGCAGGACGGTGGTGCCGACCGGATGGGCGCCGGTGGGGGCCGGCAGGGTGGCCGGGCCGGCGGGCGTGGCCGACGGCGCGGCGGCTCTGGGCGGGGTGGGCGCGGAGCAGGCGGACGCGGCGAGGACGGTCAGTCCCGCGGCGACGGCCAGGATCTGTCTCATGGTGAGGTCCGTTCACTTCTGCAGCAAGGTCAGGGCCTTGGCCAGCGCGGGGTCGCGCCCGGCGGCCGCGTCCTTCGGGGTCAGCGGCACGTGGTGGTCGGGCGGCACGCCGATCCGGTCGATCACCTCGCGATTGGGCCCCAGGTGGTGCTTGGCGGGGAAGCTCAGGAGGGTGTTGTTGCGGAGCAGGTACGGCTGCGACGGGCCGGAGATCACGCCGGCGGTTCTGGTGCCGACCAGTTGGCCGATGCGCAGGTCCTTGACCGCGGAGCTGAAGTGCTCGCAGGCCGAGGCACAGTCGCGGTCGGTGAGCACCACCAGCGGCAGGCCGAGGAGCTCGACGGTGTCGTCGGTCCACCCGGTTTCGCACTTGCCGTCCACGGTGCACTGGTAGGCGGTGACCTTGCCATGGACGAACGCGCTCAGCAACCGGATCGCCTCCACGGGGCTGCCGCCGCCGTTGCCGCGCAGGTCCAGCACGACGCCGGCCAGCGTCCGGCCGGTACGCAGCCTGGAGATCGCCCGCAGCACCCGGTTCGCGGAGTCGGCGGAGAATCCGGTCATCCGTACGTAGGCGACGTCGTCGTCCAGCAGCTTCGACCGCACCACCTGCAGACTGGCCAGATCCCGCGGGTAGAGGCCGGGCTTGAGCGTCACGCTCCAGCGGCGGCCGGTCGCCTGCCGCAGCAGCCGCAGCCGCACCGGCCGCGCGTCCGGGTACGCGGGGTAGAGGGCGGCGATCGCGGGGCCGGCCTTGCCATCGACGAAGGGTGCCGATCCGTTGATCGATTCGATGAGGTCACCCGGGCGCAGCCCGGCCGCCTGCGCCGCGCCACCCTCCACGGTGGTGACGAACAGCGGCGGGAGGGCGACGCCGGGGTCGTCGTTCACCTGCGTGGCGCTGACGTTCGCCTCGAGCCCCAGGCCGTAGCCGTCACCGTCGTAGTAGTCGAGCGGCCGCTCGGGTTGGTGCGCCCAGCGGGCGTGGTTGTCGCCGAGGCGAGCCACCATCGCCTCGAGGGTGACGACGGCCAGCTTGTCGCGCAGATCGGGAACCTGGTCGCTGATCTTCCGGTAGGCGGTCTCGAAGGCGGTCCAGTCGGCTTTGCGGTCGGCGGTCAGCGCCGGCATGGTCGCCTCGGGCAGGTCGCGCCCGTTGCGGTTGAGCTCCTGCGTGAGGGCGACGAATCCGGCGGCCAGCAGCAAGCGGGCGTCCAGCGTGGCGCCGCTGTAGTAGTTGCCGAGGATGCAGAAGTACGCCTGCTCGATGGTGTCGATCGTGGTGGCCGTCTCCGCACCGGGAGGACTCTGGGGCGGCGCGCAGACCATACCGGCTGTTGTGCTCGCCGCCTGGCTGCGCGGCGGCGTCGGCGCGGTGCAGGCCGCCGCCAGCAGGAGGGCAAGCCCCGCGGCCGCGATCCTGACGACGGTCATGACAGGCGTCTCCGGATCCACCAGAACGAGAACCATGTGAGGCCGAGGGTGAGGAGGGCGTAGATCCCGGTCTCAATCCACTGGAAGGGCCAGAAGCGTTCGAGGGGCTGGTAGGTCGCCTTCTGCCGATAGCCGAGCCGGTTGATCTCGGCCAGGCACGGGTTCATCCCCGGTGGTCCCGCTGGCGCTCCACAGGGGCCCGACGTCGTGGAGATCGGGATGGTCCGCGCGATCGTCGTCGACGGCCCTGAGACTCCTTCGGGGCTGTCGGTGCTCGTACGTCCGGACGAATCGACCAGTTCGCTGGACAGGACCCAGGCGCCCGCGTGGCCGGGAACGGCCGACGTCCTCAGGAAGATTTGCAGGGATCCGCCTCTCGGCGCGCCGAGGCCATCCATGTTCTCCCGGCCGAGCTCGAAGGTCCCGGTGACCGGGGGCATCAGGTGGGGACGGACCATCAGCGGCATGGCGAGCTGGATCGCGGCGAAGGCAGCCAGGGTGAGGGCCATGGCAGGCAGCGTGCGGCGTACCAGCATGCCCACGGTCACGCCGAGGACGAAGGCGAAAGCGGCGTACCCCATCGGGGCGATGCCGCGCGCGCCGAACACCACCGGAGCCATCTGCGCCATTTCCGGCACGGCCGACTTGTCCAGGGGGTCGGACCACCAGGTCACCGCGAGGCCGCACACGCAGGCGGCCGCCATGGCGACCAGGCCGGTGAGCCCGAGCTTGACCGCCAGCCAGCGACCGCGGGTGACGCTCTGGTTCCACACCAGCAGGTGCGTGCCCGACTCCAGCTCCCGGGTGATCAACGGTGCTCCCCAGAAGAGCCCGACCAGCGCCGGCAGGATCAGCACGACGAGGGTGAGGGCCAGGAAGGGCATGTCGTACTCGCCGAAGAACCGGTCGAAGAAGTCGATACAGGTGTTGTCCGGGGTGCAGTCGGCGATCCCGGCAGCGTAGCGGGAGGCCAGATTCGGGCCGGTCAGGGCCAGGGCGGCGGTGAGGACGACGAGTACGGCGGCCATCATTGCGGCCGAGCCGCGGAGCTGGCGCCAGGTCAGCCAGATCATTGCTGCACCTCCAGGGCGACTTGCCGGTTGTCGGCGGGGCGCTTGTCCATGTAGGCCAGGACGAGGTCCTCCAGGCTGAGCTGGGTGACCGTCCAGGCGGGGTCGTGGATCGGGGCGTCGGTACGGATCACGTACGTGCTCTGCCGGTCGGTGTGGCTGGCGGAGATGACGT
>NZ_JBQQBR010000061.1:0-70400 GCF_052245935.1 Nonomuraea sp. 3N208
CATCGATCTCGCGTACACGAACCCGTTCAGCCACACCCAGAAGTCTGAAACGATCACGCCGACCGAGAGGAGACCTCGATCGGCGTGTCGTCACAAAAAGGGCAAACGTGACCGGCTACGGCACTAGTCGTGATGAACATGCTTCGGAGGGGGAGCAGGCGGACCACTGCAAGCCGAGGTCAATCCCCGCGCAAGGCGCCGCGCTTAGCGTCGGAGCGTGTCCAAACGACTGGTTCTCGGCGGCGCCACCCTCGCGGCGGTCGCAAGCCTGACGCTCGCCTCCATCCCTCCCGCCGCCGCTTTCGCCTCCCCTGGCGCTGCCGCTGTTGCCTCGGCCGGGGCTCCCGCGCCCGGCACGGTGGCGAATAAGCTGTTCCACGCCTGGCTGGCCGCTGACCGCACGGCTGCGGCCAAAGTGGCCAGCCCCGCGGCGGTGAAGACGATCTTCACCTACGTCTACCGCGCCCCCGACCGCTTCGACGGCTGCGCCGGCAACGTGTGCCGGTTCGTCCACACCAGCGTGCGTGTGCCCGGCGGGCTGAACGGCATCGCGATGGTCGTGACCGGCTCGAAGGTCACCAAGGTCTATCTGTCGCGGCACGTCGTCACGCCGTCCAACGTGGCCAAGCACCTGTTCGCCGCCTGGAAGCGCGGCGACAGGTACAGCGGGCTCGAGGTCGGCAGCGTGGGCGCGGTGAAGACGCTGTTCAAGGTGAAGTACGACCCGCAGGGCGTCACCCACTACTTCCAGGGCTGCAGCAAGGAGCCGGCGGGCTACTCGTGCGCCTACTCCTACGACGGCGGTGCGATGGTGATGCACGTGCGCGGCTCCAAGACCACCGGCTACCAGGTTGGCTCGATCACCTACATCGCTGACTGATGACCAGCACGGCCGTCACAAGGGGTGACGGTCCTATCCTTTCGGGGATGAGCCGCAGGCGGCGCCCGTCGATCACGACCTCGCCCTCACCCGGCCGCTGCTCGATCGCCTGGTAGTAGGGAGACGCCCAGCTCCTTCACGAACTGGTACGTCTCGGGCAGCCGGCATTTCGCGAACACATCGACCATGAATCACTTCTCGCTTCTTGACGGTTCCCGTGTACGGCTTTCGCGAAGGAGTCTGCTTGATCCGTGCGCATGACGCCGGGCCTGCCGCGTCGGAACGCCTAGCGCCCCTTGTGGAGGAACGCGGTGAGGCGGTCCAGTGGCCAGGTGTTGATCACGTCTTCCGCGGTGAGCCAGCCACGCTGGGCCGTCCCGATGCCGTAGCGCATGTTGGCCAGGTGGCCGACCGCATGGGAGTCGCTGTCGACGGCGAATTTCACGCCGTACCCATGCGCCTGCCGGATCAGGTCCGCGGCCAGGTCGAGGCGGTCGGGGAAGGCGTTGATCTCCAGCGCGGTGCCGGAGCGCGCGCAGGCCTGGAAGACCTGATCCCAGTCCACGTCGATCGGCGGGCGGCGGCCGATCAGGCGGGCGCTGGGGTGGCCGATGATGTTGACGTGCGGGTTCCGCGCGGCACGTACCAGCCGCCGGGTCATCTTGGTCCGCGGCAGGTCGAAGTGGGAGTGCACCGAGGCCACGCACACGTCGAACCCGGCCAGCACGTCGGGCGGCCAGTCCACCTGGCCGTCGGGGCCGATGTTGAGCTCGACGCCGTGCAGCAGTCGCAGCCCGGACGTGCCGTCCAGCTCGCGCAGCCGCTCGCGTTGCGCGGTGGCCTTGTCCAGGGTCATGCGTTGCATGTACAGGTCGGGCCCGTGGTCGGTGACGGCGTAGTAGGCGTACCCGCGCTCGGCCGCGGCGGCGACCATGTCCTCGAGCGAGGCATGGCCGTCGGTGAGGTCGGTGTGAGTGTGCAGGTCGCCGCGCAGGTCGGCCTCTGTGACGAGCTCGGGCAGGGTTCCGGCCAGCGCGGCCTCGATCTCGCCGATGTCCTCGCGCAGGGTCGGCGGGATCCACGGCAGGCCGAGCCGCTGGTAGACCTCCTCCTCGGTCCTGGAGACGATCTTCTCGTCGGTGACGGCGTCGAACAGGCCGTACTCCGACAGCTTGAGCTTGTGGTGCTGGGCGATCTCGCGGGTGCGGATGTTGTGCGCCTTGGCGCCGGTGAAGTACTGCACGGCCGCGCCCCACGCGTCCGGCGGCACGACGCGAAGGTCCACTTGCAGCCCCTGGCTGGTGCGGAGCGAGGTCTTCTTGTCGCCGCGCACGATGACCTCGGTGACGTGGGGCAGCCCGACGAAGGCGTCCATCAGCACCCTCGGCCGGTTGGACGTGGCCAGGACATCGATGTCGCCGATGGTGTCCTTCATGCGGCGCAGTGACCCGGCGTAGCCGCAGCGCCGGCAGCCCCCAACCGCCTGCAGCGCCGCCACGATGTCCTCGGCCAGCGGCATGGCCACGCCGATGTGGACCCGCCGGCCCGCGTCACGCAGCAGGGCGATGCCATGCAGCAGGTTCTCCTCGGTCTTGGCGCCGAATCCCGGCAGGTCCCGCAGGGCGCCCGCGGTGATCGCGGACTCCAGACTTTCCGGGGAGTCCACGCCCAGCTGCTCGTGCAGGATCATCGCCCGCTTGGGGCCGAGTGCGGGGATATGGGTGAGTGCGCGGACCCCGGCGGGAATGCGGGTGCGCAGCTCCTCGAGCTTCGGCATGGTGCCGGAGCGTAGGTATTCGGCCACCTTGGCGGCGATCGACTCACCTACGTTGGGGATTTCCCGCAGCGCGTCGGCGTCGTAGCCGGCGATGTCGTTCGGATAGGCGCCCACGGACCGGGATGCCTTCTGGTAAACACGGACTTTGAAATCCTCGTGACCGGTGATGGCGAGCAGGTCTGCGTACTCCTCCAGCACGGCGGCCACGTCGTCGTTGGTGCGTGCCATCTCGCATCATCCCCCCGAGTCCTCTATCCCGAAATCGCGTCGTCTATCTCCTCCTCCACCCGCACCGTGCCCGCGGTCCCGTCGATCGTGATCAGCTGCCCGGTCTTGATCTCGTGCGTGGCGTTCCTGACGCAGATGACCGCCGGGATGCCGTACTCCCTGGCCACGGTGGGGCCGTGTGCCACCGGCGACCCCGTCTCGGTCACCAGCCCCGCCGTCGTCATGAACAACGGGGTCCAGCCGGGATCCGTCGTGGGGGCCACCAGGATCTCGCCCGGCTCGATGTGCGCGCCGGCCGGGTCGCGGATCACCCGCGCCCTGCCGGTCGCCCGGCCCGCGGCCCCCGCCATCCCGGTCAGCACCCCTTCTTCCACGGGCCCTTGCGGGGCGAGCGCCTCCACATCGGTCCCGTCGGACAGGAGGGCCCCCGGGACAGCGGGCCGCCGCAGCTCCCGCTCGTATTCGGCGCGGCGCGCCGCGATCAGGTCCCGATGGTCGGCCCCGTCGTGTACGGCGGCCCGGGCCTCGAAGAGGTCGAGGAACATGATGTCGCCGGCGCGCTCCAGCAGGCCGCGAGAGGCCAGATCGTCTCCTGTCAACAGCAGCTGCCGGCGCGCCGCCTGGAGCGCCGGCAGCCAGGCGAACTTCGCGATCTCCCGGAGCCCGGTGAGCTTGCGCGAGCGGCGCATGAGGAACGTCGCGAGCCGGCCACGTAGCGGTCTCCGGCGGCGCGCTCGCCGCGACAGCGTGTCGATCATCTTCTCCGCCTTCTGGGCGGCCTGCTCGAACCGCCGGTCCGGCGCCTGCTCGGGGTGGTCCACGCGAAGGTAGTTGGCGATCGTGGCGAAGAGTGGAGCCGGGTCTTCCTCCCAGCGGGGCATGCCGACGTCGATCTCGGCGGCCGCGCGCATGCCGTACCTGTCGAGGAAGCCGGCCATCCCGATGTCGGGGAGGTCCCCCGCGCGATACTTCGTGGCGAGCTCCTCCGGCGGGGTGTTGAGGAACAGGTCGCGGTGTTCCCGTGCGTTCACCGCGATGCTCCAGAGCGCGAGGTCCATCTCCGTGGTCACGTTGTACGGCATCCCGCCCAGGACGATGTCCAGCTCATCGTCGGCGGCGACGCCTTCGAGCAGTCCGGACGGCACCAGGCCGGCGATCATTCCGACCGTCAGCGGCCACACCAGCCCCATCATGTCCGGACTCATGACCGCCTTGTGGGAGTCCTCGATCACCCAGCGGAGCCGCTCGGCCGGCGTGGCCGGCTCGGCCGGCGGCGTCGTCCGGCGCCTCATCTCGTCCACGGCGCGATAGGCCGCGGCCCGCGCGGTGTCCGGCCTCACCAGGCTCCGGACGATGCCGACGATCGCACCGGGCGCCAGCCGTACCGTTATCTTCACGGCACTGCCGAGACGGAACGGCAGGCCGCGCTGCGGGGCGAACCGCGGATCGTCCAGCATGCGCTCGACGGCACCCTGCACCCGCGGCCCGTACACCTCCAGAGAAGTCCCCAGCCGCTTTCGCATGGACTTGTTGCGCACGAAATCGGTCAGATCGAAGTAGAGCCGCCCGCCGATGGGGATCAACCGGGGCAACGGATCGTGTGGATCGACTGTGGCGCCCACGGCCTTGAGCCACATGCCCGAACCCGTCTTGAGCAGCGACACCCCCATCGGGGTAGCCGGCCTGAGCATTCCTTGGAGGTGGCCGAATTCGAGGTAGAGCCGGGTGTCGCCGGTGTCGGGCGGGGCCGGGAACAGGGTGGTGATCGGCCGGGACTGGAGTAGCCAGAGCGTGCCGGCCGCATCGATCGCCCACTCGATGTCCTGCGGCGAGCCGAAGTGCTCTTGCAGCCGCCGGCCGGCGTGCCGCAGTTCCTCGAGTTGTTCTTTGCCGAGGCATCCGTCGCCGTCCGGTAGGGCCGGCGCCTGGTTGCCGAGGACGTAGTGGTCGGGGACGACGGTGCCGTCGACGATGGCGGTGCCCAGTCCAGGAGCGGCGTCGACGATCATCTCGGTGCGGCAGCCCGTGATCGGGTTGGCGGTGAACAGCACACCGGCGACCACGGGGTCGATCATGCGCTGGACCACCACGGCCATGGCGGCGTCGTCGATGCCCACCGTGGCGCGATAGGCCACAGCGCGTTCGGTGTGCAGGGAGTCCCAGCACCTGCGGACCGCGTCGATGAGGGGGTCGGCGCCTTCGACGTTGAGATAGGTGTCCTGCTGGCCGGCGAAGCTGGCGTCCGGCAGGTCCTCGGCAGTGGCGCTGGAACGGACGGCGACGCGTCCGCCGCCGAGCCGCTCGTAGGCGGCGATCAGCTCACTCTCCGGGAGATTTCGGGACTTGAAGGACTCGACGGTCAGGCAGAAGCCGTCCGGAACACGCTCACCCGCTTTGATCATCTCGCCGAGCCCGGCGGCCTTGCCGCCCACCAGATCGATCATGGAAGAGTCGATCTCAGAGAGATGGATGATTTTCATCCCTTATCCTCCTCGCGGCTTCCGCGTAGATCTCCAGTGAGTGGAGGACGATCTCCCGCTCTTCCTCCGTGAAGTGATTCCAGAGCGCCATCTGCATGTCGACCCGGACCTCCAGGCTCCTGCGCAGCAGCGCGGCCCCCTTCTTGCTCTGGCGGACCCTGCGCGCCCGGCGGTCCGTCGCGTCCTCGTGCCGCTCGACCAGTCCGCGCCGGACGAGCGAGTCGACGAGGCGGCTGGTCCACGAGACCGAACGGCCGATCAGGGCCGCCAACTCCTTGACGGTCGGCGCGCTGTCCCGGTCGAGCACCTGAAGCACGGCGCGATCCAGGATCCGCAGGTCGTCGCCCTCGTACATCCGCGTCAGCGACGGCAGGAGGTCGCGCTGCATCGAGGTCGTCACCTCGATAAGGCGTTGCCGGAAATCCATGCTTACTCACACTAGTTGCTAGATAGCAACTAAGTTACCTCCTCGACAATCGGAGGTCCACTACTGCTCATCCGGTCGGGATCGCCGGGCTTCGGGCCGTAAACGATAGAATCGGCAATTCATTGGCAACGTTGCGGCAGGGGATCTTCAAGCGCGGCTGCCGGATTTTCGGTGTGCCCGGCCCAGAGCGGGCGGCACTCAGGCAGGGGTACCGATGCACAATGCCCGTGATCGACAGGGGGAGATCTTCATGCGTGCGAGATCCGCTGCCGGCGGCTGCGGAGAGGGTAACGGCAGGAGGAGTGGGCTCCTGCGTACGGCCACCGCGGCCGGAGCCGCCGCGGTGGCTTTCGCCGGGACACAGGCCGGTGCTCCGGCGGCGTGGGCGGCACCGGACAACACCTATACGACGGCGGCAGAGGTCGCCGACAACCTCAACACCCTGAGCTGGCCGCTGCAGAGCACCTACAACACCTACACCACCGGCAGTCAGACCACGTCCGTCATCTGGGGCACGCCAGGCTCGGCGACCACCTACTTCAACCGCAGCAAGTGCGCCAGCTTCGTGACGAAGGTGCTGCAGCAGGCGTGGCCCTTCGCGACCGACCAGTATCTGAAGGACAACTTCGGCTCGATGAGCCCGACGGCGGAGAAGTACTACGACACCTTCGTCAGTGGCGCTCCGAACTTCATCACCAGCGCCGACCCTCTCCTGGACCAGGTGACCGAGATCGTCGCTGGGACGATCATCGCGGTCAAGTACAACTCCTCGTCCTCCAGCACCGGGGACGCCACCGGCCACGCGATGATCGTGGCCGGCGCCCCGGTGCCCTACGACCGCGATGGCGACAGCTCCACCATCGAGTGGGCGGTCCCGGTGATCGACAGCACCAGCAACCCGCACGGGGTGGCGTCGACCTCGGCGAGTTCGCCGTACCTGGCGTTCCCGGACACCCGCGCCGTCGGCACGACCGAGTACCCGGGGCTGGGGCGTGGGTGGATCTTCATTCGTACCGACGCGGCGAACCGGCCTCAAGGGCACTGGTGGGGTGCGAACGAGAACGTGGTGAACGGATACCACAGCGTCGCGGACCGCCCGATCGCCTTCGGCAAAGTCAATGCGACATGATCAGCTGCTAGGCCGTTGCCGCTGTGATGGCCGCGGCCACCTGGTGACGGCTCACCCGCTGCCTGGTGCGGGCTGCGCGGCCGCGATGACGCCTTTCACCGCCTGGTCGACCCGCGCGGCAGCCTGATCCGGATCCGGCTGACCGGAGTCGAGCCAGGCGATCACGGCCTCGATCGTCAACGTGGGGATCAGCCGGGAGGCCCACTCCAGCCAAGGACCCGCGGGAACACGCGTGGCCAGGTTGCGCCGGGCGATCTCGGCCGAGGCCGTCGTGATGGAGTCGATCAACTCGCGGAACTCCGGCTCCCGCGCCGTGTGATGGAACAGCAGCCGGAAGGCGTCCGGATCGGCTGCGGCGGCACGCAGCAGCGACGGAATGGATGTCTCGTCGAAGTCGTCCTCGCCCACGGTCTCGACCAGCCGCTGACACGCGCGATCCAGCACGGCGCGGTACAGGTCGGCCTTCGAGTCGAAGTGCCGATACAGCAGCGCCCGCGTCAGGCTCGCCGCCCTGGCGACGTCGTCAAGGCTCGTGGCGGCATAACCGGAGCGGGCGAAGGCCTGCGTGGCCGCATCGAGAATCTGCTCCCGCCGCTCCGTCCTGCGCAGCCGGCGCACCGGTGCCTGCCCGCTGGTCGTCGTCATGTCGTCCTCTCTTGTGGAATCAATAGTCTACAAGTAGCTTTATATACATGGAAGTCTACAAAGCTGCGTCTATCAAGGAGAGCGGTGCGACGACTGCTTTCCAGCTGCCGTTCGAAAAGCCGGGACCGTTGCAGCCGGCGCCGCTCCTGCGCCGGCTCCAGGAACAAGGGCCGATCCACCCCATCCGCACCGCCGTCGGTGATCCGGCCTGGCTGGTGACCGGATACGAGCAGGTGCAGGCACTGCTGGACGACGACCGCCTCGGCCGCGCCCACCGCACGCCAGAAAAGGCGTCCCGTACGGGGAAGTCGGCTCTCTTCGGCGGACCGCTGGGCGACTTCGACACCGAACAGGCCGATCACCGGCGGATGCGCGCGTTGCTGCAGCCGCACTTCTCCGCCAGGCGGATGCGGGCACTACGCCCCCGAGTGGAGGCCCTGACCAGCGCGCTCCTGGACGAGCTCGCCGCCCAGGGACCGCCCGCCGACCTGCACGGGGCCCTGGCAGTGCCGCTGCCGATCGCGGTGATCTGTGAGCTGCTCGGGGTCCCGTACGACGACCGGGCGCAGTTTCGCACGTGGACGCAGGCCGCGGGCGACGTCACCGATCAGGCGCGCTCCGAGCAGGGGCTGGCCGAGCTGTTCGGTTATGGCCAGCGACTGGTGGCGCGCAGACGACGCGAAGGCCGGATCAACGACGGCGAAACCGATGTGATCAGCCGCCTCGCCATGACCGAAGGGGTCAGCGACGACGAGGCGGCCATGATGGGCATGTTCCTCCTCTTCGCCGGCCACGAGACCACCGTGGTCGCGATCGGCACGGGCGCCCTGTGGCTCCTCGCCAACCCTGACCAGTGGCAGGCGCTCGTCGCCGACCCTTCCAGGATCGACGGGGCCGTGGAGGAGATTCTGCGGGCCCCAGGGCTGGGTGGCGGTGGCATTCCCCGCTACGCCCGCACGGGCCTGGAAATCGCGGGTGTGCCTGTACAAGAGGGAGACCTGGTGCTTCTGGACACCGGCGCGGCCAACCACGACGCCGGGGCCTTCACCGACCCTTACCGGTTCGACATCGCCCGCCGGGCGGCCGGGCATCTCACCTTCGGCCACGGCGCCCGTTACTGCATCGGCGCCCCACTGGCCCGGCTCGAGCTGAACGTCGTGTTCTCCCAGTTCGTCGCCCGCTTCCCCGCGTTGAGTCTGGCCGTAGGCGTGGAGGAGCTGAGTTTCAATCCGCGAGTGCTCACCGGTGGGCTGACGGCACTTCCGGTGAGCTGGTGAGCGGCGTGACACCGGCACGCATGAGCCGCCCCGTGTTCGCCCGGTTCTATCGAGCCGCGGTTGCGGGGCCTGGCTGAAGCCGCCGCCGCGGATGCGTCCGCGCCCATCGACGTCAGGATCGGAACGGCCGAGCGCCTGCCCGTCCCCGACACGTGCGTGCCGACAGTCCACGGCTGGCGCGGGTGCAGGATCTGCTGGACGCCACCATCTGGCCGCTGATCCTCGGGGGCTGCCACACGGGCCGCGACACCGTCGCCACGATCCGGCAGGCGGGTTTGCGCATCGAACGCTTGGAGCGTTTCCTCTTCCCCGAGGCGCGCACGCCGTTCTCCTTCCACGTCCTTGGGACGGCCACGCGCTCATGAGGCTGGTCGCGCCGACGCTGGTAACGGGGCCACAAGCGACGAGGAAGCCCGAGCAGTTCGACGCGTCCCGGGCCGGGCCAGTACGGCGACGTACTGGCCCGGCCCGTGAACTTGATGGGCTTGTTACGGCGTTACCACCCTGCCGCCGAAGGTCACGACGAGCCGGCCGTCCGCGGCGTAGGACCAGCCCAGGGCGCCTGTGTAGGACGAGCACCTGGATCCGTTCGAGCCGGACCAGAACTGGTTCGAGCCGTCGGCGTCACCGACGATCCTGTCGTTGGTCCCGCTGCTGCCGCGGCAGGAGGTGTTGTTGCGGAACACCGAGCTGCCGGCGTCGAAGGAGAAGTTGCGCTCGGTATTGTCGATGCTGACGTTGTTCGACACGGTCATCGTGCCGGGGTTCCTGTTGTAGGTGAATCCGTGCTTGCCGTTGTCGTAGGCGATGTTGCGCCGGATGACGTGGTTGACCGGAACGTCCTCGCCGCCGAGCTTGTAGCCGTTGCGGTCACCGGCCGTGTTCTGGGTGCCGTCGCTGAGGGTGCCGTTCTCGTAGGAGAGGGAGTCCTCGATGGTCACCGCGCCGATGGGTCCCTCGTCAGCATAGGTGTAGAGGTCCCAGCCGTCGTCGATGTTGTTGTGCGCCACGGCGTAGCGGAAGACGTTGCCGGGGCCGGAAGTGAGCTTCGCGGCGAAGCCGTCGGCGTCCTCGCCGTCGGAATCGGCGTTGTCATGCGACACCGCGCTCAGGATGAGGTTGTTGGACGGCCACTGGTCGCGGGGGGTGGTGGAGGTCATCCGCGACAGTTGCAGCCCCGTGTCGCGGTTGAAGCGCGTCACCGTGCGCTCGAAGATGTTGTTGTGGCCGCCGACGAAGATCCCGTTGTCGCCGGCGCGCTCGACGACGATGCCGTAGACGTGCCAGAACGACCCGTTCACGGCCAGCCCGCGGTTCGCCGAGGCCTCGCTCTGGGCCGAGTAGTTCAGTACCGGGGTCTCGCCCGGGTAGGCGGACAGCTTCTTGCGGGCGCTGGAGGTGCCGTTGTTGCCCGCCGCGATGGTGATCGTCTGCGAGTGGTCGTAGCGCCCGCCGCGCATGAGGATCGTCCCGCCGGGAGCGATGCGGGTGATCGCCGAGGTGAGCGTCGTCGGGTTGGACTCCGTGCCGGCTGCGCTGTCGCTGCCGTTCGGCGCCACATACAGCGTTCCCGGCGGCGGGGGTGGTGTGTCGCCCACTTCGGCGTCAAGGTAGTCGATGTTGGGCAGGCCACCGGAGGTGGTCGGGTTGAACCGGATGGTGTTGCTTCCCGAGTTCACCGACACGGTGAGCGTCTTGGTGACCCAGGTGTTCCACGCGCCGGTGGCCTCGAAGGAGACACTTTGTACGGTGGACCCGTTGACGATCAGGTCGGCGGGCCGGGCACTCGTGGTTCCGTTGGCGAACCGCACGCCGATCGTCGCCGTTCCAGCCGCGCCGGCGGTGACGGTGAACTGCGCGTAGGCGCCGGTGGCGTTGTTGGCGTTGCAGAATCCGCTGCCCGAGTACCCGGAGTGGTTGCTGTCGATGGTGCCGGTGCAGACCGCGGGCGAGCTTTCCGCCTCGTACCGCGTCGGGGCGGCATGGGCGGCGGGTTGTGACAGTGCGACGAATGTGACGGCTAACAGGCTGGCGCAGGTGAGGACGGCTTTCAGCCGCATCATTGTTCTCCCATGGTGTCGGTACGGCGGCGTGGGCGCATGTTGGGGCGCCATGACGCCGTGTACGGGGTCGCCTTGTGTGTTGTCGCCCGGGCGAAGCATGGAAACATCGATGAAACCGACGCCACAGTAGGAAAGCGCTTTCCCCGCCGTCAACCACCCGTGAAACTTTCATGACCGGTGACGGGGGACATGCGTGAGTCGTGTTCCCGGCAGCCCTTCGCACGGCTTCGGTCGAGACTCGAACGCCGCAACCGGCCGCTTCCACCGAAGAGCCGAGTCACCCGCGGGTTGTCTCAGGCGGGATTCCCGGTCTCGGGTTCATGCGTGCGTCCGGGTGCCGGCGGCAATGGCAGGGGGAGGCCGGGTAGCCCGTCGATGCTGGTGGCGATGTGTTCCTTGCCTGCGAAGTAGTCGCTCAGCGACTCGTCGCTCTCCCGCGCGAAGCGCGCTTGAGACGATCATTCCCCGTTCGACGATCTTGGCGAGCCAGATCGAGTCGGCCCGAGCGGCCTTCTTCCCTGCCGATGAGCCAGGCCGTTGGACGGACGCGGACGTCGAGCGGGGGCGCAAGCGGCAGGAGACACTGCTCGCTGCCGCCCGTCGCGTCACTCCGCCTGCCTACGTGAAATCGTGGGCCGACGCCGAGCTGCACGAGGTCGCGCCGGACACGCCCCTCGCGGGACCGAGAACCACCGGCAGCCTGACCGGTCCCTCGGTGATGATCGACGAGTTGTAGACGATCTCGTCCGCCCCGACCGCTAGGCGCAACTCGGGGAACCTGCCGAACAATGAGGCCAGCGCGATGCGTGTTTCCAGCCTGGCCAGCGGCGCACCGAGGCAGAAGTGCGGACCGCGGCCGAGCGCCAGATGCATCTCCGGCTCCCGTGTGACGTCGAAGCGCTCGGCTTCCCGGCCGAACCTGGCCGGATCCGTGCCCGCTCCGGCGAGGCCGACCATGATGGCCTCCCCGGCCGGGATCGTCACCCCGGCGAGCTGCACATCATGCCGCGGGTAGCGCAACATGATGCCCACCACCGAGGTGCGGCTGCGCAGCGTCTCCTCGACCACCTGCTCCCAGGCGATCTCCGTACGCGCCAGCGCGAGCTGCTTCGGGTCCGAGCACAGGGCGATGACGGCGTTGCCGATCAGGTGCACGGTGGTCTCGTGACCGGCGATCAGCATATGCCACATGATCCACAACATCTCGTCCTCGGACAGGCGGTCGCCGTCGTCCTCTTGTGCGCGGATGAGCCCGGTGGTGAGGTCGTCGCCGGGTTCGTGGCGCTTGCGCTCGATGAAGGTGGCCAGGTAGCCGAGCACCCCGTTGTGCGCGGCGAGGGACTCCTCCGGGGTGGCGGTGTGCGACACCAGCACGTTGCCCCACTCGCGGATCTGGGGCCGCTCGTCCTCCGGAACGCCGAACAGTTCGCAGATCACCGTGAGAGGCAGCGGCGCGTTGAAGGAGCACACGAGGTCGACCACGCCGCCTTCGGCGGCCATCCGGTCGAGCAACGCGTCCGTCATCTTCTGGATGCGTGAGGTCAGCCCCTGCACGCGGCCGGGCGTGAAGGCGTGGTTGATTAGACCTCTCAGCCGACGGTGGTCCGCACCGTCCTTGGTCAGGAGATGATTGCCTTCGATGATCTGGCGCAGCGGCCAGTCGGGGGGGATGCTGCCATCGTGCAAAGCCGTGAAGTTCCTGGGGTCCTTGCTGTAGAGGGTGCCGTCGTTCGCGAGGACCTCGTTGATCATGTCATACGAGGTCACCAACCAGACGGGCACCTTGCCCGGCAGTTCGACCCGCAGGACGGGGCCGATCTCGTCGCGATACCGGCAGATCGTTTGGGATGTCCGCTCGTTCGGAGCCGGCAGTTGGAGGGGGACGTGCATCGGCAACTCCTATGATCGAATGTCATACTTACTGTGCGTGACGCTCTTAACCACGCCAAGTAGCGAACGGTCTTACCGCCGAGCAGCGTCCACCTGCCGACCAGGCCACATTCTGTGCCGGTCGTGTCTTGGGAATTAGCACCCGTACGAGGACGAGCACGAGAAGGGCAAGCAGGAGCAGAAGCAGAAGCAGGAGACGCACGCGAAGCACACGTACAAGCACGACAAGCGCACGTACAAGCACCGGAAGCACACACACAAGCACGAGAAACCCACGCTTCACGGTCTGGGACGGCGCTGTATTCGAGGGCCTTCGTGCTGATCGCACGCAGTTGCCCGGGGTGTGTACATGATCACCATGCCGTCTCCATCACGTCTCGAAGAAGTGCATGGTCTCCTTGAGCAGATGGTTCCAGGCGAGAATCAGATGCCTGAACTGCAGCTCCCCCGAAGGAGAACTTCGTGATCGACACTAACGTGCCGCACTCCGCTCGCATCTGGAACTACTGGCTGGGTGGCAAGGACAACTATGAGGTCGACCGCATCGCGGGGGAGGAGTACAAGAAGATCTTCCCCGAGGTCGTCGAGCTCGCCCGGGCGTCCAGGGCGTTCCTTGCCCGGACCATCACGTACCTGACCGAGGAGGCGGGCATCAGGCAGTTCCTGGACATCGGCACCGGCCTGCCCACGGTGGACAACACCCACGAGATCGCCCAGCGAATCGCCCCCGAGTCGCGGATCGTCTATGTCGACAACGACCCGCTGGTGTTGGTCCACGCCCGTGCTCTGCTGGTCGGCGCCCCGGAGGGCGCCACCGATTACATCGACGCGGACGTGCACGACACCGAGACCATCTTGACGGCCGCCGCGAAGACGCTGGACTTCAGCAAGCCCGTGGCGCTCAACCTCAGTGGCATCATGGGACACATCGCCAACCTGGACGAGGCGCTGTCGATCGTTGCCCGGCTGATGGGCGCCTTGGCGCCGGGCAGCTACCTGGCGCTCAACGACGGCACCAACGTCCACAGCGCCGCAGGGGCAGAGGCACAGGAGCAGTACAACGACAGCGGCGCCGTAGCGTACATTCAGCGCACTCCCGTGGAGATCGCACGCTTCTTCGAAGGCTTGGAACTGGTCGAGCCGGGCGTGGTGACGGTCAACCACTGGCGTTCGAATGGCCGCGAGCTCGACGCCTACGGTGGGGTAGGCCGGAAGGCGTGAGCACCGTGCGGATGCCGAGAATGACCTTCATCCGGCGGGCCGGCGCGCGGCAATGCGCGGTTCAGGCCCGCCGAACGGTCGTCCACGGCTCATCGGCCGTCATGGTGTCCAGGCCGGATCCCGGCCGATGACGCCGAGCAGGCGGTCGAGTTGCGGGGCGTCGCCCGCCACTGCCACCGGCGGGCCGAAGGCGCCGCGTTGCCTGCCCATCTCCACCATCTGCTCGGTGAAGTCCAAAGCCCGCGAGACCGCCGCAGGCTCCGGCTCGTACTCGTGCCCGGTGGCCCTGGCCAGGTCCCAGCCGTGCACGACCATGTCGACGAGGTACATCTGGGCCAGCGCGGTCATCGGCAGGCCCATGGCGGGGCTGGTGCCCTCCCACGCCTCGGGCCGCGACCAGGCGCCCAGCATGCGCTCCGCTCGCTCGGGGAAGTCGCCCGCGTAAGGTCCCTGCTCGACGCGCGGCCCCTTGCGACCCAGCGACTCGAACATCTCCGCCACCCACTCGAGGTGGTTGATCAGATCCTTGACGTCGAATTTCGCGCATGGCGTCGGCAACCCGAACTGCTCCTGCCGTACCGCGCGCACCACTCCCGCGGTCCGTTCGGCGGCGCGCGTCATCAGCGGCATCATGTCTTCCATGGCAGCCATCGTTCCCCGCCAGCCCCGGGGGCGGCTTGTAGAAACGCGACAGCGCGGCTGGGTCAACCCGTACGCGGGGCTCGACGCCTTCGATTTCGTCCGACAGGCGCCATCGCCCGAGATTTCCGCGTATGTGGAGCATTTCTGGGTTGTCACGTGGACCGACCTCGCCGAACCGTACGAACAGCGCATCGTCTCGCACCCCACCGTGAACATGGCCATCGCCCAGGACTTCCCCAGAATCAGGGGAGTGATCAAGGGCGGGTTCTCCTACACGATGCGGGGCAGCGGTCGCGTGATCGGCACCCGCTTCCGCCCCGGCGGCTTCCGGCCGTTCCTCGGTGGCCCGGTGTCCGAACTGACCGGCCGCTTCGTGGACATCGGCGAGATGTACGGCGTAGCGGGCGCGACCCTGGTCGAGCGAGTCCTGGCCGAACCCGACGCCAGGGCCGCCGTCGCGCTCATCGAGGCGTTCCTGCTGAGTCAGGGGCCGGAGCAGGATCCGCTGGTGGACGAGGTCGCGGCACTGGTCGCGATGGTGGAACGCGACGTGTCCATGACCAGGGTCGACGAGCTGGCCGCCAGGTCGGGGCGGTCGGTGCGCTCGCTGCAGAGGCTGTTCCGGGACTATGTCGGCATCGGCCCCAAGTGGGTGATCCGCCGCTTCCGGCTGCACGAGGCCGCGGAGCGGGTCTACCAGGGACTCGACCTCGCCACGCTGGCCGCCGAGCTCGGCTACACCGACCAGGCTCACTTGACCCGCGACTTCACCGCCGCCGTCGGCATGCCGCCCGCGGCCTACGCCCGGCTCGGAAACCAGGCCTGATCCCCACGTCCCCCTGAGTCGATCAGCCTACAGCCAGTGGTTAGGCTGCGTCACAGTGAGATCGCGAGCGAGCGGATTGCGAGGTGACGGGGTGGCTGGAGAGGCGGCGCGGCTGCTGGTGCGGTTCGGCCGCCGGTACGCGGCCGCCGTGCGCCTGGCGACGCTCGTCCCCGTCTGCGCGATCGCCCTGTTCCGTGCCCCACCCGAGCATCTGGCGGCCACCGCGGCCGCCGCCGCCGTCGCGGCGGCCTGGACCTGCGGATATGCGTGGTGGCTTCGCGCGGGCCAGGGGAGCGGTCCGGTCGCACTCGACGTGGGCGTCCTGCTGGGTCTGTGCGCGAGCACCTTCTGGACCGACGCCGTCGCGGACCGCAACACCGGGTGGCTGCGGCTCCTGATCACCTTCTTCTGCGTGACGTGCCAGTGGCACACCCCGCCGCTCGTGGGCGGAGTGGCGGCGGTGGTGGCCGGGGGCGGTGCGGTGGCCCTCCTCACCGCGGCGGGAGCGGCGCAGGCGGACGCCACCCTGATCACGGGGGTGATGTGGGCGGTGCCGGCCGCCGCGCTGTCCAGAGCGGCATGGGTGCTCGTCCACCGCGCCGCGCAACGGGCCGACCGGACGGCGGCCGAGGCCGCGCGGGCACGCGCCGAGTCGCTGGTGGCCGCTGGCGTTCGCGCCGAGGAACGCGAGCTCGCCAACTCGTTGCACGACACCGCGGCGACGACCCTGCTGATGGTCGGCATCGGGCAGGTGCGCTCCGGCGCGGACTGGCTGGCCCCGCAGGCGCGCCGCGATCTGGACAGGCTGCGCTCCGACGACAGGCGCGCGCCCCGGCACGCCGACCTCGTCGACCTGTTACGCGCCGACCTCGACGCCGTGCAGCTGACCGTGGACTTCGACGCCCCGCCGCGGCTGCGGCTTCCGTTCGAGGTCGCCAGGGCGATCGCCGACGCGGCGCGAGAGTCCCTCACCAACGTACGCCGCCACGCGGGCACGACCCGGGCGACGGTCCGGCTGCGCGGAGACGGCCGGTCGCTGCGGCTCGAGATCGCCGACCAGGGCAAGGGATTCTCACCGGAGGACGTATCGGCCACCCGGCGCGGCCTGCGCGAGTCCGTGCGGGGCAGGATGAGCCGCATCGGCGGCACGGCCACGATCACCTCGGCCGAGGGCGAAGGCACCCTCGTACGGCTGGAATGGAGCGTGGCCGGTGAGTGATGTCGTCGAGGAGCGGACGCGGGCGCAGTTGCGGCACGGGCTGCGGATCGCGACGCTGCTCGTCGCCGCGGCGATCGTGTTCGTGCTCGGCCTGTCCAACATGCTGCCCCGCCTGGACGCCTACAAGTCGTCGCTCGCGCAGCTGGCCGCCTTCGCAGCGCTGGGGTCCGTGCTCGCCGGCGAGGCTGCGCTCCTCGTCCAGGGGCGAGCGTGGGGCCGGCTGCGCGGGCCCGCCATCGCGGTCGTGCTCGCCGCGTCCGCGCTGTCGTACGCGACCCTGCCGGACGGGCGCACCTCGACCGGCGTGGACTGGATCTTCGGTGCCGCCAACTGGGTGGGCGTCGTCGTGCTGCTCGACCGTCCACTGCGGACCGCGGCGGCGTTCCTGCTCGCCCACGAGCTCACTGCCCTGCTGCACCTGCTCCTGTTCGACGAGCCCAGCAGGCAGGCGATGGCCAGGTTCGCCACGGGCTCGGTGAGCGTGGTCGGCTTCCCGCTGTGCATGGCCGTGGTGGCGGCCGTCCTGCGCGGCCTCAGCGCGGCGGCCGCGGCCTCCCGCAGGGAGATCGAGCGGGTACGCCTCGCCGAGGCGGTCGCGGCGGAGTCCCACCGTCGCAGGCGGCAGCGGTTCGCCGAACTGTCCGCGACCACGGTCCCGCTGCTCGAAGGCCTCGCCGACGGCTCGCTGCGCCCTGAGGACCCGGAGGTCCAGCGGCGCTGCGCCATCGAGGCGGCCAGGATGCGGCGGCTGTTCGCCGAGTCCGACACCGTCGCGAACCCCCTGCTCCACGAGCTGCGTCACTGCGCCGACGTGGCGGACCGCAAGGGCGTCGTGGTGGAGCTCGACGCGCGCGGCCAGTGGCCCGCACCGCCCGTGGCCGTACGGCGCGATCTCACCGAGGCGGTGCTCACCGTGCTCGCCACCGCCGCCTCACGGGCACGGGTCACCGTCGTGGGCGGCGCGGACCTGGTCTCGGTCAGCGTCGTCGCGGACTGCGGCGAGGTGGACGTGCCGAGCCCGGCGACACCCGGCGTACGGGTCGAGGCGTTGAACAACGGCGACACGGTCTGGATGGAGGTCACATGGCAGCCGATGCGGCAGCGGACGAATTGATCACTGCGGTGATTGTGGATGATCATGCGGCCATCGCCGCAGGCGTCCGCTCCTGGTGCTCTGAAGCCGTGCCGCCGATCAATCTCATCGACGCGGGGGACCGGCTCGCCGATGTCTGGACCGGACCCGGCGCCGCCGCCGACGTGGTGATCTTCGATTTGGAGCTGGTGCCGCGCAGACCCGACTTCGGTGAGCTTCGCAGGCTGGTCGACAACGGCAGGCGTGTGATCGTGTATTCCCAGCACACCGACGACGCGACCGCGATCAAATGCATCGACCTCGGCGCGCTCGCCTACCTGACCAAGCGCGAGGGCCCCGACCATCTCGTGCCCGCCATTCGGGCGGCCGCGCGGGGCGAGCCCTACACCGCGCCGTCGCTGTCCGGCGCGCTCATCGCCGACGACGCTCCCGGCCGGCCGCGCCTGTCCCAGCGCGAGACCGAGGTGCTGCGGGCGTGGTTCGTGTCCTCGTCGAAGGAACTCGTCGCCGCGAAGCTCAACATCACCGTCAAGACCGTGGACACCTATATCACGCGTGTACGGGTGAAGTACGCCAACGTGGGGCGGGCGGCCCGTACCAAGAGCGAGCTCGTCGGCCGCGCCCTTGACGACGGACTCATCACGCTCGCTGAGCTCAATCAGACGGTGACCTCTTTGTAGGGCGTTCACCGGACACCAGCGCGGCCTGTGCCTTCGTAAAGTGGCGATCAGCCGCGGCCGGCCGTGTGGATGACCTCCGCGACGGGGCGGGCGGGCGATGCCGCCGTTCCAGCCCGGAGGCGTCCCTCCGGGCGCTGTGGACCGTTGAGGTGTTCGAGCTCTGCGCCGACTCAGTGGACATGATCTTCGCTGTCCTGCTGCACGAGTAGATGTTTCCTCCATGCCATGGGCTGGTCCGATCCGAGGCGGCCATGGAGGTCGTCACACTCGCACATTCGGTGAACGAGGGGAGCGATCCGGGTGGAGCTAGAGATCAAGATTCTCGGCCCGTGGCAGGTGTTCGCCGGCGGGGAGCCACTGCGGCTGGCCGGGCAGCGGCGGATCGGGGTGCTGGCCAGGCTCGCGGTCAGCGCTGGGCAGCCCGTCACCGCGCAACAACTCCTCACTGACGTGTGGGCGGAGAGCTGGGCGGCCACGGCCGACAAGCAACTCCACATCGTGGTGTCGAAACTCCGGGAACTGCTCGCGCCCCACGCGGGCAGCGAGATCATCGAGACAGTCCCCGGCGGATATGTGCTCAACCTGCCCCGCGACAACATCGACGCCCACCTGTTCACCCGCCTGGTCCGGCAGGCGCACACCGCCAGGGCGCAGGAGGGGACGGCCGCGGCGGACAGCCTGTTCCGGCAGGCCCTCGCCCTGTGGCGGGGCACCGCGCTGGCCGAGGTGACCGCTCCGTGGGCCCAGATCGAGTCCGCCCGTCTGGAAGACGAACGCCTGGCGGCCTTCGAGGACCACGTCGACCTGCGCCTGGCCGCCGGCGGTCACCACGCGGCGGTGGCCGACCTCGTGCCGCACGTCGAGGCCAACCCCTTGCGGGAGCGGCCACGTGCGCAGCTCATGCTGGCGCTGTATCGGGCGGCCCGTCCCTCGGAAGCGCTCGAGGTCTATCAGGAGACCCGGCGCGTCGCCGTCGCCGAACTGGGCATAGAGCCGGGTGTCGAACTGCAGAGGCTGCATCGTGCCGTGCTGGCCGGCGATCCGGTGCTCGACCTGGCCACGCCTGCGCAGGGGACTGTGCTCGGAGATCCGACAATCCCGGCCGAACTGCCCCCCGACGCGCAGGCGTTCACAGCCCGCACCGACGAGGTCGCCTGGCTGCGCGACGTGCTCACCCGACCGGCCCAGGGGGTGCCGGCCGTGGCCGCCATCGACGGCCCCGGCGGGATCGGCAAGTCCGCGCTGGCCGTTCATGCCGCACACGCCGTCGCCGACCGGTTCACCGGCGGAGTCGTCTACGTCAACCTGCACGGTGCCACCGCGGGGCGCACGCCGCTCTCCTCGATCGAGGCGCTGCGGCAACTGCTGCGCTCGTTGGGGCTCGACGGCACCGCCGTACCTGCCGAGCCGGACGAGGCCGCGGCTCGCTATCGCTCGCTCACCGCGGCGTGCAACCTGCTCGTCATTCTCGACAACGCGCTCGACGCCGCGCAGGTGCGCCCGTTGATCCCGGCCGGAGGGGACTGCGCCGTCGTCATCACCAGCCGCGATTTCCTCGGCACTCTGGACAATGCACACCACCTGCACCTCGCCGGGCTCGCCGACGCCGAAGCCGCCACGCTGCTCGCGCGGATCGCGGGGCCGGCCCGTGTCCAGGCCGAGCCCGGGCCGGCGGACCAGATCATCCGGCTCTGCGGTGGCCTGCCCCTCGCCGTTCGCATCGTGGGCGCCCGGCTGGCCTCTCGTCCTGACTGGGCGTTGGCCGACCTCGCCGAGCGGCTGGCCGACGCCACGCGCCGCCTCGACATGCTCCAGTACGCCAACCTGGCCGTACGCGCCGGCCTCGCGGTCAGCCACCAGCACCTGCGCGAGGAACCCACCGGCCGGGACGCGGCGCGCCTCCTGCCGCTGCTCGGCCTGCTCGAGACGCCCACCCACACACCGGCGGCCACCGCCGCGCTCACCGGCTGGCCGGAACACCGTGCGGAGGCGGCCCTCGACCGCCTCCGCGACGCCCGCCTCCTCGAATCGGCGGGCCGCCGCCACTACCGGCTCCCCGACCTCATCCGCCTGTACGCGCGCGAACAGGCCGGCCAGGAGATCCCCGAGCCCGACCGCGCCGCCGCCGTCCACCGTGCCCTCCACCATTACCTGGGCACCGCCACGACCGCCGGTAGGTGCCTCGAACGCACGAGTCAGGGCCTTCCCGGCAGCAAGGCGGACCAGCCCGGCGTCACTCTCACGAGTGCAGAGGAGGCCAGCCGGTGGATCGGGGAAGAACGGGACAACCTTCTCGCGGTCGCGCAACAGGCTATCGATGGTCCCGACCCGCAGACCGCCGTCGGACTCGCCATCCATCTCCACAGGCCCTTCTACAACCAGGGGTGGCACACGCAACTGATCGGCATCCACAAGGCCGCGATCGAGGCGGCCGGACGCTGCGCCGACTGGGCAGGCAAGGCACGGATTCGCAGCTTCCTCGGCTGGATCTACCGTGACCAGGGCCGTTACGATGACGCGATCTCCGAGCTGGAGCGGGCGGTCGCCGATTGGGACCGCGCCGGGCTGCCCCGGCGGAAAATCGGCGCGCTCAACACCCTCGGTCCCACCAACACGCCGGTGGGACGGCTGGACGCCGCCCTCGCCGAACTCGAGGTCGCGGTGACGCTCGCCGAGGGAAGCCGGCAGTCCGCCGCTGCGGCCACGATCCGCAGCAACCGCGTGCACGTCTACTACCGTCAGGGCCGGATGGACGAGGTCTGCCGTCACGCCGGCCGCTTCGCCGAAGCGGTGGAGAGCTATCAGGTGGCCGTCAAGATGCTTCGCGAATCCGGCTATCGCCTGGGGGAGGCGGCGTCCCGCTGGTGACTCGCCCAGACCACGCCGGTCCGCCCGGCGGGTCACCGCGAGCTCGGCCCTCGGTTGGACTTTTCGTCTAAGATATATACACTTCGTCCAGAGATCTCTGGAGGAGTGATGTCCCAAGCGCGGCCGGAAACCGCCGTCGACGAGCGCCCCTGGTCGAAGCGTGAGCAGGACGCGATCATCGCGGCGCTCGCCCCCGTCGTCGACGGGATCGTGGCGACCCTGGGCTCGTTCTGCGAGGCGGTGGTGCACGACTTCCGCCGCCCGGACAACTCCGTGGTCGCCATCGCCGGCTCGGTCACCGGGCGCAGCGTCGGCGGGTCGATGAGCGAGATCGGCATGGGCATCCTCGCTCGCGGCGACGAGGCGGGCGACGAGCTCAACTACGTCACCCGCACCCAGAACGGCAAGCTGGTCAAGTCGTCCACGATGGTGTTGCGGGACAGCGGCGGGGCCGTGTTCGGGGCATTGTGCGTCAACCTCGACATCACCGCGGTTTCCCAGGCCCACGCGCTGATCGGGCAGCTCGCCGGGCTAACCGTCTCCGCAACCGTGTCGGGCACCGGACCGACCACGACGTTCGGTGACGACATCGACTCCGTCGTGGATGCCATCGTCGACGCGTACCAGCTCGAGCAGAACAAGCCCTGGGCGGAGCTCAGCCGCGGGGAGCGGCTGGAGTTGTTCAGGAGCCTGGACGAGCGCGGCGTGTTCGCCGTGCGGCGGGCGGTCCCCCAGGTGGCGGCCCGGCTCGGCATCTCCCGTGCCTCCGCCTACAACTATCTCTCCCAGGCACGTACCGGATCAGACACCGCGCAGGAGGAGCACGCATGACCACCGCACTCCCGGTCACCCTGGACGACGTCCACGACGCCGCCGCCCGGCTCAAGGGCGTCGCCCACCGCACCCCCGTCCTGCGCTCCCGCACGCTGGACGCCCTGGTCGGGGCGGAGGTCTTCGTCAAGTGCGAGAACTTCCAGCGCATCGGCGCCTTCAAGTTCCGCGGCGCTTACAACGCCGTCTCCAGACTCTCCCCCGAGCAGCTGGCCAGGGGCATCGCCGCGTACTCCTCCGGCAACCATGCCCAGGCCGTCGCCCTGGCCGCCCGCGAGCTGGGCAGCACCGCGGTGATCGTCATGCCCGAGGACACGCCCCGCTCCAAGATCGAGGCCACCGCCGGGTACGGCGCCGAGATCGTCACCTATGACCGCTACACCGGCGACCGGGTGGCCATCGGGGAGGCGCTGGCCGCCGAGCGCGGGCTCGCGCTGATCCCTCCGTACGAGCATCCGCACGTCATCGCGGGGCAGGGCACCGCCACGCTGGAGCTACTCGAGGAGGCCGGCGAGCTGGACGCGCTGCTGGTGCCCATCGGCGGCGGGGGCCTGATCGCCGGCAGCGCCACGGCCGCCAAGGGCCTGCAGCCCGGCATCCGGGTGATCGGCGTCGAGCCCGAGGCAGGCGACGACACCAAGCGGTCGCTGAGCGCGGGCCGGCGGGTGTCGATCCCCGTCCCGCGGACGATCGCCGACGGCCAGGCGGCGGAGATCCCGGGCGAGCTGACGTTCTCGATCAACAGGCACCTGGTCGACGACATTGTGCTCGTCTCCGACGACGAGATCCGGGCGGCGATGCGGCTGGCGTTCGAGCGCATGAAGATCGTCATCGAGCCGAGCGGCGCCACCCCGCTGGCCGCGCTGCTGGCCGGCCGCCTGGACCGCGTGCCGCCCCGGATCGGCCTGATCGTCTCCGGCGGCAACATCGACGTCCGCCGCTTCGCCGAGCTGTGCGCAGGCCCAGCCCAGGCATAGACCACCACGCCACCCCGCCGGTTCGCGCTGCTGCCCCGGCGGTGGGTGGCCGAGCAGGTCTTCAGCGCGCCACCGGCCGCGGGAGCAACCCCTCCCGCTGCCGGTGGCAGCCGTCATCGGGCCATCGGTCAGGGCTGCCGGATCGCGGCGACGTCGAACTCCAGCGTCACCTTCGGGCTGACCATGACTGTGGTCGCTGCGTTCCAGTTCACGCCCCAGTCGTTGCGGTTGATCGTGACGCTGCCCTTGAATCCGACCCGTACGTTGCCCCGCGGGTCGTTCTCGGCGCCGGTCAGCTCGAAGTCCACGGTGAGCGGCTTGATAACGCCGCGGATGGTCAGGTCACCGGTGACCTTGAAAGTGGTCTCGTCGACCTGCTTCACCGTGGTCGAGGTGAAGGTGATGGCCGGGTGGTCGTCCATGTCCAGGAAGTTGCCGCGCAGTTGCTCGTCGCGCCGCTGGTTGCGGGTCTGGAGGCTCTTCGCCTGGATCTTGAGCTGAGTGCTCGATTTCGACGGGTCGTCGCCGTCCAGGTGCGCGCTGCCCTCGAACTCCTCGAACTGCCCGCGCACCTTGGTGGCCATCGTGTGCCGGGCGACGAACCCGATCCGCGTGTGGGCGGTGTCGAGGACGTAGTCGCCGGTCAGCTCACTGAGCTCGGTCGTGGTCGTCATACCTGGTCGCTCCCATAGGGGAAGGGGTGGTCAATCGTTCGGTTCCGAGCCGGTCAGGATTCGCGCACAGAGCCGGGCGCCGCCTGGGGCGCCGAGCCCGCCAGGGGAGTGGGGTCGAGGTATCTGACCTCATAGACGCGCTCGGTGAACTTCCAGCCGTCCGAGGTGCGCTGGTAGCGGTCGTGGTAGATGGCGTAGTTCAGGTGCGAGCTGCCGTCGCGCATGCGCCCGAACTCTGCGATGTACGCACGGCCGACTGCGGTGTCGCCCTCGAGCTGGATCGTGCCCGGGTGCACGGTTTGCACGAAGTACTCCCAGAGACGCTGCAGCCGCTCGACCCCGGCGCTGATCTCCTCCCGGCCGACGAACTCAATGTTGACGTCGGGGATCCGCAGCACGCCGTCCTCTGCGAACAGCGACGCGAAACGGTCGTAGTCGTGCATCATCCCCGCGTCGGTGAACTCGCCGCGCAGCGCCTCGATCTCGAAGCGGTCAACGATGGTCTGAATGTCGCTCATCGGGTTCCTTCCCTCTGTTGATCAAGGTGACGTGGAGGATCAGCGGGCTCCTTGTCACATCAACCGGATTTGGGGGTCACCCGTACGACACCTGGCGACGGAGGAATGTGACCGATGACCGAGCCGACTTGCTGGCGGAAGGCTTCGAGAGCAACCGGACCCGCCTGCGGGCGGTGGCCTACCGGATGCTCGGCTCGCTCGCCGAGGCCGACGACGCCGTCCAAGAAGCCTGGCTGCGCGCCAGTCGGTCAGACACCGGCGGTGCCGACAACCTCGGCGCCTGGCTGACCACCATCGTCGCCCGAGTGTGCCTGAACGTACTGCGCTCGCGCAGAACGCGGCGTGAGGAGCCCATGGGCGTGCACGTGCCCGACCCGGTCATCAGCCGTATGGACGGGACGAACCCCGAAGATGAGGCGCGGCATGCCGTCCCGCACTGGCCGGAGCTCGGCCCGCGGCTCAGTGAGGAGCGGATGGCGGCAGGGCACGATCCCAACCGTCGTCCGGGGCATGACGTCACTGTGACGTCGTCTGAGGTGTAGCTCAGCTTGCTGTGACGCCACTTTGACGTCATAGTGGTGTCATGGACCTTGCGCCGTATGTCGACCATCTCCGCCGCGAACTCGCCATCGCCGCCGCGGCAGGCGGCGAAGACGCTCGCGCGATTGCCGAGCGTCTTGCCGCGGCGCTGGAGCCGGCCGCCCGGCTCGCCCTGCTGGAAGCGCTGTCCGCCGCCGCGGATGAGATCACCCGTGACCTCGCGCCAGGCTCGGTCGAGGTGCGCCTGCGCGGCCGGGACCCCGGCTTCGTCGTGACGCCACCGCCGCGCGGCCGGCTGTTCGAGGACGACGCCGAGAGCCGCTTCGAGCCCGGGATGACCGGGACCTCCGTGACGGGCGAGAGCAAGGCCGGGCCGGTCGCCGCGCCGGTTGCGCCGGGCGGCGACGACGGCGGGACATCGCGGATTTCGCTCCGCGTGCCCGAGCACCTCAAGCCACGCATCGAAGAGGCGGCCGCCCGGGACGGGCTGTCGGTCAACGCCTGGCTGGTGCGTGCCGTGTCCGCCGCGCTCGAAGGCGGCGACCAGGGCCGCCGCTCCAGCCGGGCCCCCGGGCGGCAGTCCGGGCAGCGCTACACCGGCTGGGTGCGCTAGCAGCGCCATGACCATCTGCCCTACTCACGAACAGGGGAGCGCCGTGCCCACTTTCTCCACCTCCGAACCCATTATCGCCATCATCGACGTCGCCGCCGGCAAGGTGCGGATCAACGCGAGCGATCGCACCGACACCGTCGTCGACGTACGCCCGAGCGACGAGTTCGACGAAACCGACGTCCACGCCGCCGAGCAGGTCCAGGTCGAGTACGCCGACGGCCGGCTGCTGGTGAAGGCGGCGAAGGAGCAGGCGGCCACGCCACGCTGGGGCGGCTCGATCGACATGCCGATCTAGGCGCCCATGAGGTGGGCCCGTTCGCTGCTCGGCGGGGGCGGCTCAGTCGACGTGACGATCGACCTGCCGGCCGGCTCCCGCGTCGAAGCGCACACGGCAGCCGGTTTCCGCTGTGCGGGCCGCCTCGGCGAGGTGCAGTTCACCACCTCCTACGGCGAGATCCGCATCGAGCAGGCCGGCAGGCTGCGCCTGAAGACCGGGTCCGGCGACATCTCGGTGAGCCGGTCGGCCGGCCCCGCCGAGGTCACCACGACCGACGGCAACATCCGGATCGGTGAGATCGACGGCACGGCGGTGGTCAAGACCTCCCACGGCGATCTCACTGTCGGCCAGGTGACGGGGGAGCTGCGGCTGCACACCGCCTACGGCGACATCTCCGTCGACCGCGCCCTGGCCGGCGTGGCCGCCAAGACCGCGTACGGCAGCGTCCGAATCGGCGAGGTGGCCTCAGGCCCGGTCCGCATGGAGACCACCGGCGGCGGGCTGGAGCTCGGGATCCGCGAGGGCACCGCCGCCTGGCTGGACGTGAGCTCGCAGTACGGCACCGTCGAGGTGTCCCTGGACGCCTGCGACGGCCCCGGCCAGTCCGACAAGACCGTCGAGGTGCGTGCGCACACCGCCTACGGCGACATCGTGATCCACCGTTCCTGAAGATCGAAACGAAGGGATGCACCTCATGCCAGACGCGATCGAGGCCGAGGGCCTGGTCAAGAAGTACGGCGACGTCGTCGCCCTGGACGGGATGGACCTGTCGGTCCCCGAGGGCACGGTGTTCGGCCTGCTCGGCCCGAACGGCGCCGGCAAGACGACCACCGTGCGGATCCTGACCACGCTGCTGAAGCCGGACGCCGGCCGAGCCGTGGTCGGGGGGTTCGACGTTGTGCGCGACGCGGCGCGGCTGCGTACGGTCATCGGGGCCTCAGGCCAGTACGCGGCGGTCGATGATCACCTGACCGGCGCCGAGAACCTGGAGATGGTCGGCCGCCTGTACCACTTGGGAGTCAAGCGCGCCAAGCAGCGTGCCCGCGAGCTGCTGGAGCGTTTCGACCTGACAGATGCGGCCGACCGTCCGGTGCAGGGCTACTCCGGAGGGATGCGCCGCCGGCTGGACCTGGCCGGCGCGCTGGTGGCCGACCCCCCGGTGTTGTTCCTGGACGAGCCCACCACCGGCCTGGACCCGCGGGCCCGCGTGGGCTTGTGGGAGGTCATCGCCGAGTTAGTGGCGGGCGGCACGACAGTGCTGCTGACCACGCAATACCTGGAGGAGGCCGACCGGCTGGCCGACCGGATCGCGGTGGTCGATCATGGCCGCGTGATCGCGCTCGGCACCGCCGACGAGCTCAAGGACCAGGTCGGTGGCGACCGCATCGAGCTGACCGTCACCAGCGCGGCCGACCTGCAGACCGCCCGCGGTGCGCTGGCGGGCCTGGCCGTCGAGGAGATGCGGGCCGACCCGGGCGCCCTGCGGCTGACGGTCCCGGTCAGCGGTGGGGCGGCCGCGCTGACCACGGCGCTGGGGCGGCTCGCCGCCGAGCGGGTGGCCGTACGCGATGCCGGACTGCGCCGCCCGACGCTGGACGACGTGTTCCTGACCCTCACGGGACACGAGGCCGACGAGAAGATCAAGGAGAGCGTCCGATGAACACTCTGCAGGTGGCGATCGCCGACAGCATGACGATCACCAAGCGCAACGCGTTGAAGATCAAGCGAGCACCCGACCTGCTGGGCGGCGTGGTCCTGCTCCCGATCGTGTTCGTGCTGATGTTCACCTACGTCTTCGGCAGCATGATCGACCTGCCCGGCATGTCGTACGTGGAATACCTGGTTCCCGGCGTCTTCGTGATGACGATCGCCGGGAGCTCGCAGATCACCGGCTACACCCTCACGCAGGACCTGCAGAAAGGTATCTTCGACCGGTTGCGCACGCTGCCGATGTCGCCCTCGGCGGTGCTGACCGGCCAGACCTTCAGCGACCTGATCATGAATGTGACCAGTATCGTCACGATGGCGCTTGTCGGGCTGCTCGTCGGATGGCGCATCCATACCTCGCCCTTCGAGGCCGCCCTGGGATTCCTGGTGTTGCTGCTGTTCGCGTACGCGTTCTCCTGGGTGACGGCGACAGTCGCGCTGGCGCTGCGCACGCCCGAGGTGTTCAACAATGTGGCCACCCTCGTGTCGCTCCCGCTGGTCTTCCTGTCCAACGCCTTCGTCGACAGCGCCCGCCTGCCCGGGCCGCTGAAGCCGATCGCCGAATGGAGCCCGATCTCCACGCTCGTCCAGGCCGCCCGCGAGCTGTTCGGCAACACCAGTCCGGCCATGCCCCTGCCCAGCGCCTGGCCGCTGCAGCACGCGGTGCCGGCGACGCTGCTGTGGTCGCTCCTGCTCCTCGTGGTGTTCGTGCCGCTGGCCACGCGGCTGTACAAGCGGGCGGTCAGCCAATGACCCGCATGGTGCTCCGCATCTCCGATACGGAACGCGACAACGCGGTGGACCGGCTCCAGCAGGCGTACGCGGACGGCCGCCTCAGCTCCGGCGAGATGGAGCAGCGGCTCGAACTGGTGCTCACCGCTACCTCCCAGGCCGACCTGGAACCTGCTCTCGCCGATCTGCCGGAGGAGGTGGTGCACCTCGCCTCCAGGGGCGGGCGCACCAGGCGGGCAGGAGAGTGGCGGGTCCCGCGGTTCCTGCGGATCGACTCCGAGTACGGCGGCGTGTGGCTCGACATGACCCGGGCCGTCATCGACCATCCGCAGATCGACATCGAACTCCACCTGCCCTACGGCTCCGCCACGATCGTCCTGCCGGCCGGCGCGAGCGCGAACGCCGACGGAATGCAGACCGAATGGGGTGGCGTCACATCCACGGTGCCAGGGCGCTCGCGCCCGGGAAGGCCGCACATCCGGGTAACAGGCGAGATGGACTACGGCCGCCTGCGGATCCGCTATGCGCGCATGTTCATGGGGTCCCGACGCTGAACGAGTGACCGCACGACCGGCGCGTCCACGCCTCCTGCCGCGACCGGCACGGCGGCGGTGGCCGCGACCGCAGCGGTGATCGTGCTCTTGCGCACCTCGTGTTCCCTGGGGGGTGAGAACGGCCGCCGAGCTCACCCCCAGCTGATGCGCTCCTCCAGCAGCGCCTGCTGGGCCGGGTTGGCGGTCAGCTCCAGCGCCCGCTCGTCGGCCTGCCGCGCCTCCTGCCGCCGTCCGACATCCCGCAGCAGCTCGGCCAGCGTGGCGTGGAACAGCGGGTAGTGCTCCAGCGCCTGGCCGAGCTGCTTCAGCTCGGCCAGCGCCGCCTCCGCCCCCTTGGCGTAGTACAGCGCGATCGCCCGGTGCAACCGGGTGACAGGCGACGGGGCGAGATACAGCAGCATGTCGTACAACATCACGATTTGCGGCCAGTCGGTGTCGGCGAAGCTGCCGGCCTCGGCATGGCAGGCCACGATCGCCGCCTGCACCTGATAAGGCCCCGGCCGGCGGTACGTGCGCGCGGTCCGGGTCAGCAGCCCGGTCGCCTCCTCGATGGCCTGCCGGTCCCACAACGAGCGGTCCTGGTCGGCCAGCAGCACCAGGCGGCCCTGGGCGTCGAAGCGGGCCGCCCCGCGTGCCCGGTGCAGCCGGATCAACGCCAGCAGCCCGGCTGCCTCCGGCTCCCTCGGCATCAGGTTCACCAGCAGCGCGGCCAGCCATTCTGCGTCCTCGACCAGATCGCGCGCGTGCGCCCGCTCACCGGTGCTGGACAGGTAGCCCTCGTTGAACAGCAGGTAGATGACCGCCAGCACCTCGCTCAGCCGCTCCGGCAGATCCTCGTCGGCCGGCACCCGGTACGGGATGCCGGCCTCGCCGATCTTCCGCTTGGCCCGCGTGATGCGCTGCGCCACCGTGGTCTCGGGAATCACGAACGCCGCCGCGATCTGGGCAGTGCTCAGCCCGCACACCACCCGCAATGTCAGCGCGATCTGCGCGGTGCGCGACAGCGCGGGGTGGCAGCAGGTGAAGACCAGCCGCAGCCGGTCGTCCAGGTCGGCCGGCTCCGGCCAGGTGAGCTGGGCGAGCTTGGCCCGATAGTTCGACTCGCGGCGCAGCACATCCAGGCCGCGCCGCCGGGCCACGGTGAACAGCCAGGCGTCCGGCCGCTCCGGCACACCCTCAACCGGCCAGCGCCGCAGCGCCGTCTCGACCGCGTCCTGCACCAGGTCCTCCGCAGCGGAGAAATCGCCCAGCAACGACACCAAGGACGCGGCCAGCCGGCCCGCGTGCTCGCGCACCACGCGGGCCAGCACCTCCGCGCTCGCCTGCTCGTTCACGTGCTCGTTCACGTGCTCATCACCTGGCCGGACGGATCTCCACGACGGGGCAGGCGGGCCACGAGCGGGCCAGCTTCAGCGCCTCGTCCAGGTCGGCCACCTCGACCTCGGCGAACCCGCTGACCACCTCCTTGCCCTCCACGAACGGCCCGTCGGTGACCACCGGTTCGCCCTCGCCCAGCCGCACCGTGGTCGCGGTGTGCACCGGATGCAGATGATTATGATGCGTGATCTTGTCGGCGTTCTCGGCGAACCAGCGGCCCACCGCCTCATACGCGGCCTCCCGCTCCAGCTCGCCCATCGCCTCGAGCTCTTTGGCGAACTCCTCGGTCTCGACGAACATCAGCACGTATTTCATTGTCCGCCCTCCCTACCGTCAGCTTGCCGGGAGTGTGGCGTACAGGTCCACGCCGTTGCCGTCCGGATCGGCCATCGTGGCGTACCGCATGCCCCAGAACGCGTCGAACGGCTCCTTGATACCCCGGTACCCGGCCTCGACCAGCTCGGCGTACTTGGCGTCCACCCCGGCGGGGGAGTCGAACTCGAAGCACAGCAGCGTGCGCGGCCCGCCCTTCGGTGGGGTCCAGCCGGGCAGGAACGGGGTGCGGAACGGCTCGGTGTCGAGCATGACGTGCAGTCCGCCGGGCAGGTCGCAGCCGGCGTGCTCGGGCGAGTGCGGGTCGAGCTTGAACTCCAGCCCGAGACGTGCGTAGAAGGCGATCGAGGCGCCCATGTCGGAGACCACGATGTCGATGGTGTTCAGCGTCGGATTCATGACGTCGCTCCCTTTCCCAGGCCGTCCGTCGGCCTTCATCAGTAAGACGATTGGCAGTCCGGCCGATACGACACCTGCGTCCGGCTATCAGAACGGATAGGAAATGGCCAGGATTGTCCCGCTGGCCAGGCCGAGCAAGAGTGACAGGGCGGCGGCCAGCACGGCGATCCCGGACGCGATGGGCCGGATCTCGGTGGGTCCGTCACCCGCTCGGAAAAGCGGAAGGATCCACCGAAGGTAATAGAAGACGCTGGCCACCGTGTTGATCACGGCGATCGCGGCCAGCCACGCGTACCCCCCGTCCCATGCCGCGGAGAAGACGAGGAGTTTGCCGACGAAGACCGCCGTCGGCGGGGTGCCGACGAGGCCGAGCAGGCAGACCACCACGGCGAGCGCCAGCAGGGGCGATCGGCGGCTCAGGCCGGTGTGGTCGGCGAGGGAGTCGCGTCCGACGGCCACCACGACCGCGAAGGCACCGAGGTTGGTGATCGCATAGGCGGCGACGTAGAAGAGCAGGGCGGGCCGGGCCAGGTCGCTCTGTCCCGCGACGACGACGGGCAGCAGCAGGTACCCCGCCTGACTGATCGTCGAGTACGCGAGCAGCCTGCGAAGGTTGTCCTGGTAGAAGGCGGCTAGATTGCCCAGCGTCATGGTGGCGACGGCGATCAGCGCGACGACCGGCCGCCACGTCCCGCCGAACACCTCGGTGGCCAGCCGGTACAGGCCGACGAACGCCCCGATCTTGGGCACGGTGGTGATGAACGTGGCCATTACCGCCGATGAGCCCTCGGTGGCGTCCGGCACCCAGAAGTGGGCGGGTACCGCGCCCACCTTGAACAGCACGCCGGCCAGCAGCAGCAGGACCGCACAGCCGGCGGCGGCCGGAGGCGCATCGGACAGCGATCGATACGCGGTCGTGCCAGAAAGGCCGTACGCCAGCGTGACCCCGGCGAGCATGAGCACGCCCAGGAAGGCGCCCATCAGGTAGTACTTGAGCGCGGCCTCGGTGCCGTGGGCGTCCTTGGCGAACCCGGCCAGCGCGTACGCGGGGATGCTCGCCAGCAGGTACGCGGCGACGAAGACGAGCAGATCGCTCGCCCCGGCCAGCACGATCGTGCCCAGCGCGGCGAGCAGCAGCAGGACGTAGACCTCGCTCTCGCGGCTGCCGCCGCGGGCCCAGCCGGCGGCGAGCACGACGATGAGCAGGGTCGCGCCCGCCACCGCCAGCCGGGCCACGTTGGTCGGCAGGTCCACCGCGAAGGACTCGAACGCCATCACGTCCTGCCGGGTCGCCGCGACGGCGCCGGCCACCATCGCGCCCGCCAGCGCCGTCCCGCAGATCCACGCCACGACCCGCTGCCGCCCCCGCGGCACGAACAGCCCCACGAGCAGCCCGGCGACCGCCCCCGCCAGGATCAGCAGCTCGGGCAGCAGGTCGAGCGGGTTCTCCGCCATCCCGGTCATCGGCTCACCAACGACACCAGGGCGGCGGAGGCCGGCTCGATGAGGCCGAGCAACCATCGGGGGGCGATTCCGATGACCAGGGACAGCAGCAACAACGGCGCCACGGCGGCGAGTTCGCCAGGGCGTACTTCGATCATTCGCCCGGTGAGCTCGCCTGGCCGGCCCAGGAAGGCCCGGTGCAGGACCCGCAGGAACAGGGCGGCGGTGATGAGGATGCCGGTGATGCTCAGCACTCCCGCCAGGACCGCGCCGGCTCCGATCACCCCGATGAAGATCTGGAACTCCGCGATGAAACCGGACAGGCCCGGCAGTCCGAGCGAGGCGAAGGCGGCGACCGCGGTCAGCGCTGTGAAGATCGGCGCGTTGGCGGCGATCCCGCCGAAGCGGCCGAGGTCGTAGCTGCGTGCCCGGTCCCACAGCACGCCGGTCAGCAGGAACAGCGCGCCGGTGATCAGGCCGTGGCTGACCATCTGGGTGACCGCGCCGCTCACGGCGAGGTCCCTGGCCCGCGGGTCGCCCGCGGCCAGGCCCGCGGCGCCGAGGGCCAGGATGATGTAGCCCATGTGGTTGACCGAGGTGTAGGCGATCAGCCGCTTCAGGTTCTCCTGGGCGAGCGCGACCAGGGCGCCGTAGAGCACGCTGACCACGCCGACGACGATGATCACCCAGGCGTACGTGCGCCACGCGTCCGGCAGCATCGGCATCGCGATCCTCGCGAAGCCGTACGTGCCCATCTTCAGCAGCACTCCCGCCAGGATCGCCGAACCGGCGGCGGGCGCGTCGGTGTGGGCGGGCGGCAACCAGGTGTGCACGGGCACGGTCGGCGTCTTGACCGCCAGCCCGGTACCGATGGCCAGCAGCACCAGCGCACTCGCCGCCGGGGGAGTCCGGGTCAGTTCGACCATGTCGAACGTCCCTCCGGCCAGGAACAGGCCGATGAAGCCGAGCAACAGGACCAGCGAGCCGAGGAAGGTGTAGAGGAAGAACTTCAGCGCCGACCGGGCGCGGTCGCCGTGCCCCCAGCCGACGATCACGAAGTACATGCCGACGATCGACAGGTCGAAGAAGACGAAGAACAGCAGCAGGTCGAGCGCGGCGAACAAGCCGAGCGAGACCGTCTGCAGGAACAGGAAGAGCGCGGCGTAGGACCGGACCCGCTCGCTCTCGCGCATCGAGTAGATCGCGCAGACCAGGAACAGCAGCGCGGTCATCGCGATGAGCGGCAGAGACAGGCCGTCCACGCCGACGTGGTAACCCGCGCCCATGGACGGGATCCACCGCAGGCGCGTCTCATAGGCGATGCCGCCGTCATAGCCGAGCCACATGACCACGACGAGCGCCAGGTCCAGGGCGGCGGCGCCGATCCAGATCCACGGGACGGCCCGGGTGCCGAGCCGCGGCAGCGCGAGCGAGGCCGCCGCCAGCAGGGGGAGGAAGATCACGACGGAGAGCACGCTCACCTCACCAGCACGATGACCAGGGCGAGCAGGACGAACGCCACCGCCGCCTGGGCGAAGTAGGTGTGGATCTGCCCGGTCTGCGGGCGACGGGCCAGTCTGCCGAGCCTGGCCGTGCCCGCGACGATGCCGGACACCACGCCGTCCACTCCGGTCTCGAAGGGTCTCATGGCCACGCGGGCCGCGGCCATCCCCGCGCGGGGCACGGCACGTACGGCACCGTCGATGACCCGGTCGTCGAACCACGCCGCGGCCTTGGCGGCGGATTCCAGTGGCCGCCACACCAAGGTGACCGCTGCCTGCTCCAGGTGCAGCCAGCCGGCCCATGCGTCCCGGCCTGGGACTGTCGCGTGGCGGCGCCGTACCACCACCATGGTCAGCACCACGGCGGCGGCCAGCCCGCCCGACAACGCCAGCTCACCGGCGCCGGGAGCCGGTGCGGCCGGCTCGCCCACCAGCCGGGACCAGCCGTCGAACACTCCGGGCAGTCCGACGACCCCGAACGCGGCGGCGACGGCGGCGAGCACCGGCAGCGGGATCATCTCCCAAAGGCCCACGCGGCGCCCTCCGACCTCACCCGGCTGCCAGACCGCGACCACGGCCTTCGCCGCGTACGCCGCGGCCAGCAAGGCGCCGCCGAGCGAGACGACGTACAGAGCGGGTGAATCCACCGCGGCGAGCACGGCGTCCTTGGTGACCCAGAGGGAGAGGGGCGGCAGCCCGGCCAGCGCCAGGCCACCGACCCCGAAGGTGAGGCCGACCAGGCGGTGGCGGCGGGCGGCGCCGCGGAGCTCGGCCAGGTCCTTGGTGCCCAGCGCGGTCAACCAGGCGCCTGCCCCGAGGAACAGCAGGCTCTTGACCGCGGCGTGCGCGACCAGGTGTGCCGCTCCGCCCGCCACGGCCGCCACCCCCGCTCCCAGCACCATGAATCCGATCTGGGCGCAGGTCGACGCGGCGAGCAGTTGCTTGAGGTCCCGCTGCGCCACCGCCACGCCACCCAGCAGGAGCGCGGTCAGCGCGCCCGCCCAGGCCACCAGGGTGGCCGCCCAGCCGGTCGCGGCCAGCAACGGCTGCATCCGCAACAGCAGGTACGCCCCGGCGGCGACCATGGTCGCCGAATGCAGGAGCGCCGAGACCGGACTGGGGCCGGCCATGGCACGGGAGAGCCAGAACGAGAAGGGCAGCTGAGCCGACTTCCCGAGCGCCGCGGCGACGAGGCCGGCGGCGATCAGGTCACGCCACGCGGACGAAGCCAGGCCGCTCAGGGCCAGCGCCTGGCCGCCGAACATGGCGCAGCCGGCCGCCAGGTAGAGGCCCAGATCGCCGGCGCGGGTGGTGACGAACGCGATGCTCGCCGAGCGGACCCGGTCCGGGTCCTGCCACCAGAAGCCGATCAGCGCGTACGACATCGCGCCCATGACCTCCCACGCCATGAGCAGAAGGACGAGGTCCGTCGCGGTGACGGTCAGCAGCATGGCGCCGACGAAGATCAGCATGAGGCCGAAGAAGCGGGGCTCGCGCATCTCTCCCGCGGCGAACACCAGCACGGCCAGCGACACCGCCGCGACCGTGACCACCATCACGGCCGACAGGCCGTCGACCGCCGCCCCCGACTCGATCCCGGCGAACAGCACGGTGCGAGCCGAGGGCCGCGTCGCGGCGGCGCACACCGCGAGGACGAGCGTCACGGCCGCTACGACCGTCGCCACCACCGGGGGGCGCCACCGCACCAGCAGGAGCAGCCCGCCGGCGACGATCGGCAGTGCGGGCAGCGACCACAGGAGCGCGCTCATCCCTTCAGGTCCCCGGCCGCATCGGTCATGTCGACGTCGCGAGCGCGGAAGAGCGCGGTGACCACGGCGAAGCCCATCGCCATCTCCAGCGCCATCACGGTCACCGCGACCAGCACCAGCACCTGGCCGTCCGCGGAGGCGGGGGCCAGGAAGTACCAGAAGGCGCCGCCCGCCGCGATCAAGCCGTTGATCATGAGCTCCAGGCCCATCATGAGCATGACGATCGACTGCTGGGACAGCACGCCGTACAGGCCCACGGCGAAGAGCGCCGCGGCCAGGAGCAGGAACGCCTCGAGCGTCACGACCCCTCCTCGGTGTCGTACCGCCCCCTGTGCGTGGCCAGCACCACACCGGCGATCATCGTGGCCAGGATCGCGACACCGATGACCATCATCACCAGCATCTTCGGGCCCATGATCGCCAGCCCCAGCTGCTCGGTCGGGTCCGCCGGCGGGGTCCCCCTGCGCTCCGGCCACCGGGTGACGAGCGCCCCGGCCGCCAGCAACACGAACACGGTCCCGGCGATGACGGCGGCGCCCTTGTTGTTGTGCACCATCTTCATCGGCATGAGCCCAGCCGGGTTCATCATGTACATGATCATGAAGACGGCCATGATCAGCATCTCCATGACCATCATGAGGATGATCAGCACACCGAGGTAGCGCAGGTCGATCAGCAGGAACGTCACCCCGACGGCCAGGAGCGACGTCAGCAGGGCGAACGTCGCCCGTGCCATCGAGTCGACGACGAACACCGTGACCCCGGCGGCCACGGCGAGGACGGCGAGGATCCAGAAGGCGACGGCCATCACAACACCACGATTCCGACGATCAGCAGTTGCACGAGCGTGACGGGGATCAAAACGAGCCAGGACGCCTGCATGAAGCGGTCCATCCTGACCGCGGGGAACCGGTGTCGCGCCCATACCAGCACGGCCAGGACGGCCGCGGTCTTGAGCGCCGTCCACACCCACTCGGGCAGCCACGGTCCGGCGCCCCCGCCGAGGAATAGAGGTACAGCCGCCGCCGCCACGACGCCGAGCAGCGCGTAGCGGCCGATCCCGAACAGCAGCCGATCGGCGCCTCCCAGCTCGGCCGTCACGCCTCCGGCGATGTCCTGGCCCAGCGGCTGGCTCATCGGTCCCCAGAACGCGATCGCCAGTGCGGAGATCAGGTAGACGCCGAAGGCCGCAGGCATCCAGACGGCGAACCACAGCCCCTGCTGCGCCGCCACCACGTCGGTCATCCGTAGGGAGCCCGCCCCCAGCGCGACGGTGATGAGCGCGAACATGTGCGGCAACTCGTACGCCAGGCCCTGGGCGATGAAGCGGTAGCCGCCGACCAGCGGGTGGATCGCGTTGACGCCCCAGCCGATGAGCCAGAGCGAGCCCCAGACGCACACCTCCATCGCGTTGAACCAGACGATGCCGACGTCCAGGTCGAGCAGCGGGATGTCGCCCAGCGGCAGCACGATCCCCGCCAGGACCGCGGCGGCGAGCAGGCTCACCACGCCGATCCGCATCAGCAGGGTGTCCGGCAGCAGGGTGCGCCGCCGCTGCTGCACGAGCAGCCGCGCCACCCGGCTGAGCGGGCGCCTGGTGTCGAAGGCCGCGGCGGCGAAGGTGAACGCGCCCAGTGCGAGAGGGTAGGCGATCATTGTCCAGACTGGCGTGAGCTCAGGCATGGAGCACCTGCTCGACGTCGGGATCCAGGCTCGCGACGATCAGCCGGGCGGCGGCGAGCTCCGCCCCGGCCAGCAGATCGGGCAGTGCGGCCAGAAGGTTCGCCGAGGGCCGCTCGCTCACCGGCCCGCGCGGTCCTTGATCGTCGGTGAGGGGCGAGCCGTCCTCCAAGGCGTCGAGCGCCGTCCGGGTCCGGGCGAGCCATCCTTGCAGGCGCTGCCACACGTCGCCGCCGGCGCCGCCGACGTCGCGGAACATCCACCGGAGGATCCACGACCCGCTGACCCGGCCGGCGAACCGGTTGAACTCCGGCCCCAGCTCGGAGAGGGGAGCTCCGGCCAGGGCGCGGTCGCGTAGCCGTCTCGCCCGTGCCGCCTCGGCGGGCCACCCCGCCACGGCCAGCAGCCGGTCGAGGCTGTCGAGGTGCGAGGCCGCCCGGTGTCTTTCCGCCTGTCCCCGGATGATCCGCCGGCCCCGTGTCGCCGCCAGCCACGGCCCGTCCCAGAACGATCCCTCGCCGCCACGGGACAACCCGTCGGCGACCTTGACCGTGGCCTGCTGGATCACATCGCCCTGCACCGTGGTCTCCACGATGAGTCCGCAGGGCCAATCGGTGAGAACGGGCCCGAGCGGCAGGTGAAGCCGGTCGAGCTTCAGACCGTCACGGTCATCGGCCCGGCCGGCCATTCTGAGCCCACCCGGACTCCCCATGTGGTGCTCGTGACCCTCATGAGCGGCATGTCCGTGCGCGGCGTGCTCTTCGTGTCCGGCGGATTCGTGAGCGGTGTGCTCCCCATGGGCCTGCTCGCCGGCCTCCGGTCGCCAGGGCCGAGTGAGCCGTTCCGCTGCGTCCCGCCGCTGCGCCTGCGCATCGGCCAGCCGGTCCGTCGCCTCGTCCAATGCCTGTGCCACGCGTGCGGGATCCGACATCGGCGGCAGCTCGACCCGGGCCCGTGGACTGGGCAGGTCCGCCCAGATCCGCTGCACGGCCCGGCTCAGATCGTCCCCTGGCTCACCGCAGACCACCAGCATGCCCGCCTCGGCCACCGTCCGCGCCGTGACCCAGCCGCGCCTGGCGAGCTCCGCCTCGACGTGGAGCCGTGTCCGGGTGCCGTACGGGACGCCCACGACCAGCGGACGGGCGGCATGGGCGGCTTGACGCATGAGCCACTCGGTCAGACCCACCGGAACGCGCCCTCCCGCCACGCGTAGATCACGCCGACCATGAGGAGGCCGAGGAAGATGAACATTTCCACCACCGCGACCGCCCCGACCTCCGCGACGACGACCGCCCATGGATACATGAAGACCATCTCCATATCGAAGGCGAGGAACACCAGCGTCACCGCGTACCAGCGCACGTGGAAGCGCGACAGCGCGTGCTCGTGCGGGCGTGCGCCCGACAGGAACGGCCCGACCTGGGCGATGCCGGAAGGGGCGATGAGCCGGGCGACCAGATGGACGCTGAGCACGCCGGCGAGAACCAGGCTCAGCAGACCCATCACCGCCGCCCATGGCGCCATGATTCTTCTCCTGACATCGCTACTAAGATCCGTGCTTCCCCCCTGCACCACCACCAACCGGTGACGGGACGTCCACCCGGGTCCACGTCCTCACGCCTGAGATGTCTCTCGGGTGTTGCGCAGGCAGCGGGCCGAGGTGGGAGCAGCTGAGTAAACAATCACGACGATATGGACATAGGCATGCATATACCCAGGTTTCTCTTTACGTCGCGTGTGGCACGCTCGACTGATTCAGCCTGCGGCAGGCGACTCCCCTCGTAGATCGGATAGGGCCACCACTATGCTGATGCGTCGAACAGGAGCGGTGCTCGCCGCAGCGGCCATGGCGGTCAGCCTGGCCGCGTGTAGTGACACGCACACGTACTCCAGTGTCGAAGAGAAGATCAGGGAGGCCGGGGAAGTCACCATCGGCACCAAGTGGGACCAGCCGAACCTGAGTCTGAAGCAGGGGGAAGGCGAACCCAAGGGCTTCGACGTCGACGTCGCCAAGTACATCGTGAAAGAGCTCGCCGACGGCCAGGACGTCAAGATCACCTGGCGGGAGTCGCGACAGGCGAACCGTGAGGCGCTGCTCCAGAACGGCACGGTGGACATGGTCATCGCGTCGTACTCCATCACCGCGGCGCGCAAGAATTACGTGACCTTCGCCGGGCCGTACGTCATCGCGCACCAGGACACCATGGTGCGCGCCGACGCCACCCACATCACCAAGGCGACCGACCTGGAGAACAAGCGCATCTGTCAGGTGCCCGGCTCCAACTCCTACAAGCGGATCACCGAGCCGCCCCCGGACGGCCGGCTCGGCCTGTCCGCCACGCTGGTCGGCGCGGACTCCTACTCGGAGTGCCTGCAGAAGCTCGGCAGCGGTGGCCTCGACGCGGTGACGACCGATGACATGATCCTGGCCGGCCTCTCCAGCCACGACCCGAAGCGGTACAAGCTGCTGAGGAATCCGTTCACGGACGAGAGGTACGCGGTCGGGCTGAAGAAGGGCGACACGGCCACGTGCGAGGCGGTCAACAGGGCGGTCGCCAAGATGTGGCAGGACGGCACGGCCTCGCGGCTGCTGCAGAAGTGGTTCGGAAAGACCGGTCTCGTTCTGCCCAAGACGGCGCCGGCGGCCGAAACATGCAGCTGAGCAGGGCGACCTGACCGGCCTGGACCGGCCTTTCCTGCAAGATTCATGACGGGGCGCGGGGGGCGTCGACGCCTCGCATCTCCTCTTCGATGTCGCGGGCGGTCAGGGTCAGGGCGCTGACCAGACCGGGGAGACGATCTCGGGAGAAGCGGCTGGTGGGCATCGACACCGACACGGCTGCCTGAGCACGGCCGTCCTCACCATGCACGGCCCGGCCGATGGCGGTGACGCCCGATTCTGTCTTGCCGGCGTTGATGGCGAAGCCCCGCTCGCGGACGGTACGCAGCTCGCGGCGCAGCGCCGCCAGGTTGGGCCGCCGGTCCAGGCGGTCGGCCCACTTCGCCTCGCTGTACAGCGCGTCGAGTCGCTCGGGCGGTAGATCGGCGAGCATCACTTTTCCGCCCGAGGCCAGATGCGCGGGGAACACCATGCCCTCGCGGTTGCCGACCCGCAGCGCCTGCATGCATTCGACCGACGCGATGAACCGTACGTGGTCACCGGACAGGATCTGCAGGTTCGCACTTTCCTGGACCCGGTCGACCAGGCCGGCCAGGTGCGGCATGGCGACTGAGCGCAGCAGCGCCGTCCGCGACTGCGAGCTCCCGCCCAGCGAGAGCACCGGCCCGGCCGCGTATCGGTGGTCTTCACGGCGGATCGCGAAGTCCCGGTAGACGAGCATGGCCAGCAGCCGGTGCGCGGTGGAGGGCGCCACCCCGAGACGCCGCGCGGCCTCGCCCACGCCGAACGGGCCCTCCACCTGCAGCATGACCGCCAGCTGGAGCGCGTGGTCGACACTCCGCACGGAGTAATTCGGGGGATTCTTCATAGCAGAATCTCCTGTTCTTTTCTGTCCTCCACGATACAAGCTGGAGCCACGGCGGGCCGGCGGATGTCTTCGAGTCACGCCGCAGGTTGAAGGGCAGGAGCAGACATGACCGAGACCGCGAACTCCCCTGTTCGCCTCGCTGTGGTCGACTCGCCGGATCAGCCGACGCCGTCGGTGGACCTGGCGGAGTTGTACCGCGGCTTCGAGAAGGAGCTGCTGGTCCCGCTGTGGACGGAGATCGGCGACCTGATGCCGCTGCATCCGCGCTCCAAGGCGGTCCCGCATCTGTGGCGCTGGGAGAGCCTGCTGGGCCTGGCGGACCGGGCCGGGCATCTGGTGCCGGTCGGCCGGGGCGGGGAGCGGCGGGCGATCGCCCTGGCGAACCCGGCGCTCGGCGGCCGGCCGTTCGCGACTCCGACGCTGTGGGCGGCGATCCAGTACCTGATGCCGGGCGAGGACGCTCCGGAGCACCGGCACACCCAGCACGCCTTCCGCTTCGTCGTCGAGGGCGAGGGCGTGTGGACCGTGGTCGGCCGTGACCCCGTGCCGATGCGCCGGGGTGACTTCCTGCCCCAGGCCGGGTGGAACTGGCACGCCCACCACAACGCGGCCGACCGGCCGATGGCGTGGATCGACGGCCTGGACATTCCGTTCCAGTACGTCACGGAGTCGCAGTTCTTCGAGTTCGGCCGTGAGCAGATCAGCGCGGACGAACGCACCACCCCCGAACGCTCTCGATCCGAGCGGCTGTGGGGCCACCCTGGCCTGCGCCCGGTTTCGTCCCTCGGCGCGCAGCCCGGCACCCCGCTGCTGGCCTACCGGTGGGCCGACACCGACCGCGCGCTTGCGGACCAGCTCGAGCTCGAGGCCGAGGGCCATGCCGGGCCGCTCGAGCCCGGTCACGCGGCGGTGCGTTACACCAACCCCACCACCGGAGGCGATGTGCTGCCGACCATCCGGGTCGAGATGCACCGGATCCGCAGCGGCGCCGAGACCGCCCCCCGCCGCGAGACCGGCTCCTCGGTGTACCAGGTCTTCGACGGCAGCGGGCGGGTCACGGTCGGAGATCTGTCCTGGTCGGTCACCCGGGGTGATCTGTTCGTCGTCCCCTCCTGGGTGCCGTTCTCGGCGAAGTCCGAGGCCTCGGCGTCCGATTCCGACTCTGCCGCCCTCGATCTCTTCAGGTTCAGCGACGGGCCGATTTTCGAGACGCTGCATTTGAACCGCGCACACGTAGAAGGACTCAACGCATGAAGCTCGCCACCATCCGCACCGCCGACGGCGCCACCCGGGCCGTGCGTGTCGAGGGGGAGACCCTGATCGACCTCGGCCTCGCCGACCTCGGCGAGTTGCTGGCCCGGCCGGACTGGGCGGAACACGCCGCGCGGGCGGAGGGGCGGGCGGCCGAGTGCGCCGGCTACGCGCCCGTCGTCCCCCGGCCAGGCAAGATCATCTGTGTGGGGCTGAACTACCGCAACCACATCCTCGAAATGGGCCGGGAGCTGCCGCAGTACCCGACGTTGTTCGCGAAGTATCCCGAGGCGCTCGTCGGGGCGTACGACGAGATCCGGCTCCCCCCGGAGTCCGGCCAGGTGGACTGGGAGGCCGAGCTCGCCATCGTCATCGGCAGGACCGTGCGGCGCGCCGGTGAGGCCGACGCCGCCGCGGCCATCGCGGGGTTCGCCGTTCTCAACGACGTCACGATGCGGGACTGGCAGTACCGCTCCCCGGTGTGGCTGCAGGGCAAGACCTGGGAGGACAGCACGCCGTTCGGCCCCTACCTGGTCACCCCCGACGAGCTGGACGGCGGCAGCCGGCCCTCGCTCAGCCTGACCGGATCCGTCGACGGTGAGGTGGTCCAGCAGGCCGACACCTCGGACCTCGTGTTCGACCCCGTCGCCCTGGTGCGGTACATCTCCACGATCCTCACGCTCACCCCCGGCGACGTCATCGCCTCCGGGACCCCGGGAGGGGTGGGCCACGCACGCAAGCCCGCCCGCTACCTCACCGACGGCAGTGTCCTGGCCACCGAGATCACCGGACTCGGCCGGTCCGAGGTCAAGGCCGTCGCCGAGCCGGTCGCGTGATGGCCGCCGACAGGAGCCGCGCCGACAGCCTGCGGTGGATGGCGCAGGGCACCGTGATCTTCTTCGGCGCCCTCGCCGAACTGCCGGACGACCTGCTGGACCAGCCGGCGGCGCTCGACGGCTGGAGCGGCAAGCACCTGCTGGCCCACGTCGCCGCCAACGCCGACGCCCTCGTCAACCTGGCACATTGGGCCCGCACCGGCGAGGAGAGGCCGATGTACTCCTCCCCGGCGCAGCGCGACGCCGACATCGAGGCAGGCGCGACGCGGCCGGCCGCCGAGCTGCGTGCCTGGGCCGCACAGGCCGCCGAGACGCTCGACGCCCGGCTCGCCGAGCTGGACGAGCAGCAGTGGACCCACGCGGTCCGCACCGCCCAGGGCCGCACCGTTCCGGCCGAAGAGATCCCCTGGATGCGCGCGCGCGAGGTCATGGTGCACGCCGTCGACCTCGGCGCCGGGGTGGAGTTCGACGATCTTCCGGCCGATTTCCTCGCCGCCTTGATCGACGACATCACCGCCAAGCGGTCCGGCGCTGCCGGGCCCGCGCTCGCCCTCACAGCCACCGACCACGGCCGCATGTGGACCGTCTCCGGCGACGGCGACCCCGCTCCGGTCACCGGCACCCTCGCCGGCCTCGCCGCCTACCTCTCCGGTCGCCGACCGGGGGACGGGCAGTGGCCAGAACTCCCACGGTGGCTGTAGCCCGGCGCGACGTGAGAAAGGAAACATGCGACATGGCTGAAGGGAGCCACGGCGCCGACGTCGTGGTGGTGGGCGGAGGCATCGGCGGTCTGGCCAACGCCCTGGCACTCACCCGGAAGGGCCTGCGAGTGCGGGTGCTCGAGCGGGCTCACCGATTCGGTGAGGTCGGCGCCGGTCTGCAGATCGCACCCAACTGCACCCGCATCCTGGACCACTGGGGCCTGCTCGACGAGGTCATGTCGCTCGGTGTGCTCCCCGAGAGCATCGTCATGAAGGACGCGATCGACGCGGGCGTCCTCAGCAGGCTCGACCTGCACGACGTGGAGCGGCGCTACGGCTTCCCTTACATGGTGATCCATCGCAGCGACCTGCACGGCACGCTGTTGCGCGCTTGCCGGCGGGCCGGGGTGGATCTCGTCAACGACGTCACGGTGACCAGGTACGAGCAGGTCGAGGGCGGCGCCGTCGCCGTTCACGAGGGCGGGCGTGAATTCGGTGAGATCGTCCTCGCCGCCGACGGTCTGCATTCCGTGGCTCGCCGGATGGTGAGCGACGACGAGCCGGTCAGCTCGGCGTACGTCGCCTACCGGGGCGCCGTACCCATCGAGCGGGTCGCCGAGCTCGATGTGCACCTCAAGGACGTGGTCGTCTACATCGGCCCCAGGTGTCATTTCGTCCAGTACCCGCTGCGTCACGGCGAGATGTTCAACCAGGTCGCGGTGTTCGAGTCGCCGAAGGCGCTGGCCGGCGAGGAGGACTGGGGCACGCCCGACGAGCTGGACGGGGCGTTCGCGGCCACCTGCGACCAGGTGCGGGCCGGCCTGCCGCTGATGTGGCGCGACCGGTGGTGGCGGATGTTCGACCGCGAGCCGATCATGGACTGGGTGCGCGGCCGGATCGCCCTCACCGGGGACGCCGCCCACCCGCCGCTCCAGTACCTCGCACAGGGCGCGGTGATGGCCATCGAGGACGCGTGGGTGCTGTCCGAGCACGTGGGCGCCCAGGGCAAGGCGCGCTCTGTCGACTGGGACGCCGCCTTGGCGGCTTACAACGCCGTCCGCCCTGAGCACTGCCGTCGTGTGCTGACCACGGCGCGGGCCTGGGGCAAGCTGTGGCACCACGACGGGGAGAAGCGGGAGTGGCGCAACGCGGTGCTCCGCGACCGCGACGTCCACGACTACAGCTACGTGGACTGGCTCTTCGGACCGACGGCTCTCACACCCGAGCAACTGCCGCCGATGTTCGCCGAGTCCAACGGTGGTGGCATGCGTCACACAAAAAACTATACAAATCGGACGTAGGGGGATAATGTTGGCATGCCTCAGCCGGGGGAGCTGAGGCCCAAAACTTTGCCAGCCCCGGGTCGGCCAGGCCGTGGTCCAGGGCTTGCGATCTTGTTGTCGGCGGTCGTCGCCTTGGCCAGGGTATGAACAGCCACATAGGTCTGCTTTGCGATGACGAGGAAGCCGAGCTCCTGCGGTTTCGGCATAGCTCTCCGTTTTCCGCCATAATCGAGGAGCTATCGACCGTGGAGGGCGACGCATGGGTGACGAGGACACGCGGTTCGCAGGTGTCGACACCAGCACACCGAACCTCGCCCGCATGCACGACTACTTCATCGGCGGGAAGGACAACTTCGCCGTCGACCGGGAGGCGGCCGAGGCGGTGCTGGCCATCGCTCCGGAGGTCCGGGTGATGGCGCTGGAGCATCAGGCGTTCCACGTACGGGTGGTCCGGTATCTCGTGGACCAGGGCATCACCCAGTTCATCAACCTGGGCGCAGGGCTGCCCACCCAGCTCAACACGCACCAGCTGGCCCGCTCCGTCGCTCCTGATGCCCGCGTTGTCTACGTCGACAACGATCCGGTGGTGCTCACCCACGGCAGGGCCATTCTCGCCAGGGAGCCCGGGATCGTCGTCGTCGAGGGCGACGTCATGCATCCCGCCGAACTGCTCGCCGACCCCGTTCTGCGGCAGACGATCGATCTCGATCAGCCGGTGGCGGTGTTGTTGTTCGCCATCCTGCAGTACATCCCTGACGAAAGAGAGCCCTTCCTGCGCGTGGCCCAGCTGCGTGATGCGCTGCCGGCCGGCAGTCACATCGTCATCACGCACGTCGTCTTCGACTCGCGCCCGGAGATCGCGGAGCCGATCGTCGATCTCTACAAGAAGATCTTGGGTGATGCCGAGGGCGGTGCCCGTACGCGGGAGGAGGTGTCCGGCTTCTTCGACGGCCTCGAGGTGGTCGAGCCCGGCTTGGTCTACGTCCGCGACTGGCGGCCGGACAGCCCCTTCGTGTCCGAGCGGTCGGACAAGGCATGGGTGATCGTGGGGGTCGGTCGCAAGGCCTAGAGGATCTCGCGGCCGCGCTGGTCCGGGACGTCCCAATCTTGCCGAAAGTCAATGCCATCCGGTGCCGATCGGCAGAGGTGCCGCCCGAGGTTCGCTGACTACCGTCCGTGGTGATGGTAACGGACACCCGGGAGGGTCAGTGATCACCCTTAATCAAGTAACCAAACGGTATGGCGAGAAGACTGCCGTCGATGGGCTCTCCGTGAACATCGAGCCGGGGAAGGTCACCGGGTTCCTCGGCCCGAACGGCGCCGGCAAGTCGACGACCATCCGGATGATCCTCGGCCTGGACGTGCCCACGAGCGGGTCGGCGTTGATCAACGGCAAACGATACGTGGACCTGCGGCACCCGCTGCGGGAGATCGGGGCGTTGCTGGAGGCGAAAGCCGTGCACCCGGGGCGCACCGCGCGTAACCACCTGCGCTCCATGGCCAAGACGCACGGCATCTCCACCGAGCGGGTGGACGAGATGCTCGGTGTGGTGGGCCTGTCGGACGTGGCGGGCAAGCGCGTGGGGTCGTTCTCGCTGGGCATGGGGCAGCGGCTCGGCATCGCGGGGGCGCTGCTGGGCGACCCCGAGATCCTCATCCTGGACGAGCCGGTCAACGGACTGGACCCCGACGGGATCCGGTGGGTTCGCGACCTGATGCGCGCGCTGGCCGCCCAGGGGCGTACGATCTTCGTCTCCAGCCACCTGATGAGCGAGATGCAGGTCACCGCCGACCATCTCGTGATCATCGGCAAGGGCCGGCTGCTGGCCGACTCGCCGATGGAGGAGCTGATCGCCAAAAGCAGCCGGCAGCGGGTCAAGGTACGCAGCCCCGAAATCCGCGGGCTCGACACGCTCACCGCGCGGCTCACGGCCGGTGGCGCCAACGTCCGGTGGCTCGGCGACGACGAGTTGGTGGCCGAGGGCGCGAGCCCGGGCACGATCGGCGACATGGCCTTCGAGCTCGGCCTGCGCCTGCACGAGCTCAGCCCCATGGACGCGTCCCTGGAGGAGGCCTACATCGAGCTGACCGCGCAGAGCGTGGAGTACGGCGAGCGCTCGCGCGCGGCCAGTCCCCTGGACACATTCACCGAGCAGAAGGCGGAGGTCGGACTATGACCGCAGTGATGCCCGCGAGGCTGAGCAAGCCCAAGCAGCGCGACGGCGGGCTCAAGGGAGCGATCGGGTCCGAGTGGATCAAGCTCTGGACGGTGCAGTCCACGTGGTGGACGCTCCTCTCCGGCATCGTGCTCATGCTCGGAGGGGTGGCCATCGCCGCGATCTCGACCCGTTCGCAGCATGCCGAGGGTGTGCCGGAGGCGTTCACCACCTCAGCTCCGTTCGTGGCCGCCCAGGCCATCGGCTACCTGGTCCAGTGGACCGTGGCCGTGCTCGGCGTCATGATGATCACCTCCGAGTACTCCACCGGCAGCATCCGCTCGACGCTGCAGTGGGTGCCCGGCCGCGGCCGCACGCTCCTGGCCAAGACGGTGGTGCTGGTGTCGGTCATGCTCGTGTTCGGGCTGGTGCTGGGCGCGGGCGCGCTCGGGCTGAGCATCGTCGGCCTCGGCGAGTACGGCGACTCCTACACCACCGACGACGCCTACAACACGGTCGTCGGCGTCGCGTTGTACCTGCCGATGCTCGGCGTGTTCGCGCTCGGGCTCGGCACGCTGCTGCGCGGGGCGGCCAGCTCGATCGCGATCCTGTTCGTGGTCCTGCTGATCATCCCGATCATGCTGCCCGCGGTGAACCTGGCGGAGGTGGCGTCGTACCTGCCGGGTGACGCCGGCGCGGCGCTCATGCACGGCGGCACCGACGAGACCTACGGCCGCCCGGTGGCCGGGCTGATCGTGCTCGCGTGGTCGCTGCTGTCGATCTTTCTCGGCTACTTCTCGCTCCGGCGGCGCGACACCATGTGACGGGAGGGAACGGAGCCGGCCGCGGCGCGGCCGGCTCCGTTCGCGTTACAGCGGGTCCACCAGCCCGGCCTCATGGGCGAGGATCGCGGCCTGCACCCGGTTGCGCAGGCCGAGCCGCTGGAGGATGCCGCTCACGTAGGTCTTCACCGTGCCTTCCACCACGTGCAGCCGCTGGGCGATCTCCGCGTTGGACAACCCCGCGCCCAGCAGCGCCAGCACCCGCCGCTCCCGCTCGGTCAGCCCGTCGATCTGGTCCTTGGCGGCCAGCCCGCGCGCCATGCGCTCCGGGCCGAGCTTGGTGATCAGCCGGGCGACGATCTTGGGAGAGAGGTACGCGGCGCCGCCGACCACCGCGTGCACGGCCGAGAGCAGCTCCTGCGGGTCGCCGGACTTCAGCAGGAAGCCGGCGGCCCCCGACGACAGCGCCCTTGCCACGTAGTCGTCCTGCGAGAACGTGGTCAGCATGATCACCTTGGTCCTGGTGGACAGGCGGTGGATCTCCTCGGCCGCCCGCAGCCCGTCCAGGCCCGGCATCTGGATGTCGAGCAGGATCACGTCGGGGGCGTGGGAGCGTACGCGCTCGACCGCCTGGCGGCCGTCCTGCGCCTCGGCCACCACCTCGATGTCCCGATCCGAGGCCAGGATGCCTCTGATGCCCGCGCGGATCAGGTTCTCGTCGTCGGCGATCACGACTCGGACCACTGTCGGCTCTCCGTTCACTCGGTCGGTGTGTAGGCGTTCTTGGCCACCAGGCGGTCACCCGCGAAGCACAGCCGGTAGACCGTCGCCGTCACGAAGAGATCCCCGGTGGACAGGTAATACGTGCAGGTCGTCCCCGAGGGCGCCGCCGCCTCCGTGATGGGGCTCGGGCTCTCGTCGAAGGAGTGCACCGGCAGCCGGCCGGCGAGCTCCGTGCGGGACTGCCCGGCACTCAAGCCGTCGAAGACCTCGGGACGCAGGACCGACGACTGGGTCTGGTAGAGGTAGCCGATCCCGGCCAGCCCCAGCAGGGTCGCCACCCCGATCGGCACCCCGAACGCCAGCAAAAAGCGGCCCCGCGCGCGCCGTCGAGCTTGATGCGCGTGCCCGCCGTCCGCAGGAGCGGGCCCGGGCTCCGGGCCTCCGGTGATGGGCGCGGGCTCGGCGGTGTGCGGCAACCAGGCGACGACCTCGAAACCACCGTCGCTGGGCCCGTGGCGTACGGTGCCGCCGAGCAGCCGCGCACGCTCCCGCAGCCCGGTCAGGCCGTGGCCGCCGCCGGCGATGCCGAACGCGGGCGGGCCGGACGGCGGCCCGTTGACCACGCGCACCCTCGTCTCCCCGTCGCCGTGGGCCACCTCGACGGTCACCGGCGCGCCGGGCGCGTGTTTGGCGGCGTTGGTCAGCGACTCCTGGACGACACGGAAGGCGGCCCTCTCGACCATGCGCGGAACGTCCTCCGGGTCGCCCTCCGCGATCAGGCGTACCTCCAGGCCGGTGCCCGTGGCCCGCTGCACCATGTCCTCGATGGTCTGCGCGCCCGGCTCCTCGTGGTCCTCGTCGGCGCGCAGCACCCCGATGACGTCCTGGAGGTGCTCGGTGGCCGTGCCGGCGGCGACGCGCAACTGCTTGGCCGTGGCCCGGTGCCGCTCGTCCAGGTCGGCGGCGACCTCCAGGTTGGCCGCCATGAGAGCGATCAGGCTCAGCTCGTGGCCCAGGCTGTCGTGCATGTCCTGTGCGATCCGCGAGCGTTCCAGCAGCCTGGCGCGCTCGGCGACGATGCGCTGCTCGTGCTCGAGCCGATCGGCGCGCTCCCATCCGGCCAGCAGCAGCTCCCGGCGCTGGATCAGGTACCGTCCGATGAGTCAGGGGATCACCGTGACCAGGGGCAGCACCAGCAGGTCGTAGAGGAGGAACTGCGCGGGCCGGCCGAGCAGCAGCCCGGCCGGCCCGGTCAGGCCGACCATGGCGGCGATCCACGACAGCGCCCTGGCCGCGCCGGGTACGCGCCGGCCGGCCAGGAAGCTCATCACGGCCACCGAGAGTGTGTAGCGGTCCACCGGGCTGAGCGGGTCGAGGCAGGTCAGCGCCACGCAGACGGCCAGCGCGAGCAAGGGCCGCCACCGGCTGACCGCGACCGCGCCACCCAGCGCGGCCAGCGGCAGCACGATCTCCCGCCACAGCGGCCCGCTCGCCCCGCTGTCGGCCACCCACAGAGCCGGAGGCAGGGAGAGCAACACCCATAGGCCGCCGTCGTGGAGCGCCCGCCCCGCGGCGGAACGGCCACGCAGCACCCTCAAGACCCACGTCCACCGCGACTCGTCCACGGATCGACGCTATCGAGCGAGCAGGGGGGCCGCTACCCGGCGATCTCGGCCAGCCGGTCCCCGCGCGTCAATCCGGTGTCCTCGGGCGCGTCGGCCGGGTCGGAGCCCAGCGACACGGGCCGGTTGCCCCGGTCGACGAAGACCACGCGCGGGTCGAAGGTGCGGGCCTCGTCCCTGGTCATCGACGCGTACGCGATGATGATGACCAGATCGCCGGGAGCGATGAGCCGCGCGGCGGCCCCGTTGATGCCGATCATGCCCGAGCCTCGCGGACCCTTGATGACGTAAGTGGTCAGTCGCGCGCCGTTGTCGATGTCGACGACGTCCACCTTCTCGCCGGGGAGGAGGTCGGCGGCCTCCATCAGGTCGGCGTCGATCGTCAGAGACCCGACATAGTGCAGGTCCGCCTGCGTCACCGTGGCGCGATGAATCTTCGATTTCATGAGCGTGATGAGCAAGGCTGCCTCGTCTCCACAAGCCGTGACAATTCATTGTGCACATAAAACTCCACGCTGGAGACTAGCAGTAGGACGACCGCCCCGGCATTCGATTAAGTTTCCGCGAAAAGACCCAGTTGGTTTGCTACGGCGCACGTGAGGCGGGGTGTAGCCGCTCCTGAAGGTCCTTGACCGGCCGATTGCGGGGTGGTTAGCGTGAGCGCCGGATGCGAATTCCGCACATTTATAGACCGGTGCGGGACCTTTTCCAGTTTATTGGGGGCGCGAACCCGTGATGGATTTCCCGAGTGCGCAGAGCGCCGCCGCGTTGTTCCGCGGCCAGGCGATTTCCCGTGATTCCGCGCCGGCGCTGACGATGGTGTCCGACCCGGATCGCGAGCAGAATCCCCCGTCCCTGACCTTCGCGGAGCTGGACGAGCGGGCCCGCGGCATCGCCGCCTGGTTGCTGGGGAACGTCGAGCCCGGCGCGCGCGTGTTGTTGCAGTACCCGATGGGGCTGGAATTCGCCGCCGCGTTTCTCGGCTGCCTGTATGCCGGCGCGATCGCGATCCCCGCGCCGATGCCCGGCGGATATCAGCACGACCGGCGCCGGGTGGCCGCCATCGTGGCCGACGCGGGCGCGTCGGCGGTCTTCACCGACACCGCCGGCCTGGACGAGGTACGCCAGTGGGCGCAGGCGGAGGCGCCGCCGGGGTTGCCCGTCGAGGCCACGGACACCGGTCCCTTCCACCGGGCCGCCGACTGGGCGATGCCGGTCATCGGCCACGAGACCCCGGCGCTGCTGCAGTACACCTCCGGGTCCACCGCCGAGCCCAAGGGCGTGGTCGTCACCCACGGCAACCTGCTGCACAACGGGGACAGCCTGCGCCGGGCGTTCGGCATGGACGAGACGACCCGCGTCGGCGGATGGATCCCGCTTTATCACGACATGGGACTCATGGGGCAGCTGCTGCCGGGGCTGTTCCTCGGCGCCGGGTCCGTGCTCATGAGCCCCACCACCTTTGTCAAGCGACCCCACCTGTGGCTGCGGCTGATCGACGCGTACGAGGTCGCCTGGTCGGCCGCGCCCAACTTCGCCTACGAGCTGTGCACCCGCCGGGTGACCGACGAGCAGCTCGCCGGGATCGACCTGTCGCGATGGAAGTACGCGCACAACGGGTCCGAGCCGGTCCACGCGGCCACGCTGTCGGCCTTCGCCAGGCGCTTCGCCGCGGCGGGCTTCCGCAAGGACGCCTTCGTGGCCTCGTACGGGCTGGCCGAGGCGACCGTGTTCGTCTCGGGCGGGCGGGGACCTGACGGCCCGCCCGTGCACCGGGTCGACGCGGAGGACCTGGAGCGCGACCGGTTCACACCCGCGGGGGACGGCCGGCCGTATCGGGACGTGGTGGCCTGCGGGCCCGTACTCGACCTGGAGGTCAGGATCGTGGAGCCGGACAGCCGCCGCGCCCTGACGGACGGGCAGGTCGGCGAGATCTGGCTGCGCGGGCCGAGCGTCGCGGCGGGCTACTGGCGCAACGAGGCGGCCACCGCCGCGACGTTCAGGGCCGCCACCGCCGACGGCGAGGACGGGTTCCTGCGCACCGGCGACCGCGGCTGCCTGCTCGAAGGGCAGGTGCACGTGACCGGCCGCATCAAGGAGACCATCGTCCTGCGCGGCCGCAACCTCTACCCGCAGGACATCGAGTACGAGCTCCGCGAGCAGCATCCGGAGCTCGGCGGCGTCGGCGCGGTGTTCACCGTCACCGTGCCGGCCGGCGACGGCGTGGCCGAGGAGGAGATGCTCGTCGTCACCCACGAGCTCGGCAAGCGACTCCCGGACGCGGACCTCCGGCGGCTGGCCAGTGGCGTCAAGCAGACGGTGGCCAGGGAGTTCGGCGTCCCCGTCGGCGGGGTGGCGCTGCTGCGCAGGGGCGCCGTGCGGCGCACCACCAGCGGAAAGGTCCAGCGGGTCGCCATGCGGCGGCTCCTGCTCGACGGCGAGCTCGACGCCCTCCACCTGGACGCCGACTCGCGGCTGCTCGTGGCGGGGGAGGCCGCTCAGTGACGACGGCCGCGGCGCTCGACCGCCGTCTGAGCGACCTGTCCTGCGCCGGGCGCCCGTTCGACCCCGCCCGGCTGGCCGAGCTGGACCTGCGGGAGGAGTTCCCCGCCGAGGCCGTGCGGGAGCTGGACGACCTCGGGCTGCACCGCCACTACGTCCCGTCGGCACACGGCGGGCTGCTCGCCGACTACCCGACGCTGCTGCACCTGCTGCGCGCCGTCGCGCGCCGCGACCTCACGGTGGCCATCGCGCACGGGAAGACGCTGCTCGGCACCACGCCCGTGTGGGTCGCCGGGCACACGGAGCAGGCCGCCGAGCTGGGCGCGCGGGTCTCCGCGGGCGCCGCCGTGGCCTGGGGGCTGACCGAACGCGAGCACGGCAGCGACCTGCTCGCGGGCGAGCTGACCGCACGCAGGACGGCCGGCGGCTGGCGGCTCGACGGCGAGAAATGGCTGATCAACAACGCCACCCGGGGAGAGCTCGTGTGCGTGCTGGCGCGTACCCGGCCGCCGGGCGGGGCACGCGGGTTCAGCCTCTTCCTGGTGGACAAGCGGGGGCTGGCCGAAGAGACGTGGCGGCCGTTGCCGAAGGTGGCCACGCACGGCATCCGGGGCGCCGACATCAGCGGCATCCGCTTCGACGGCGCCATCGTGCCGGACGTGGCGCTGATCGGCGCGCCCGGGCAGGGACTCGAGATCGTGCTGCGGGCGCTGCAGCTCACCAGGACGACCTGTGCGGCGCTGTCGCTCGGCGCCGCCGACCACGGGCTGCGCCTGACCGCCGGCTTCGTGCGCGAACGTCTGCTCTACGGCCGCTACCTGGCCGATCTGCCACGGGTGCGACGGGTGCTGGGCGAGGCGGCGGCCATGGCGCTGACCGTGGAGGCCACGGCCGAGGTCGCGGCCCGGGCCGTGCACGCCCTGCCGAAAGAGCTGGGCGTCGTCTCGTCGGTGATCAAGGCGTTCGCGCCGACCGTGGTACAGGAGCTGCTGGACAAGTGCGGCGAGCTGCTGGGGGTACGCGCCTTCCTGGCGGACGGCTACGCCGACGGCGCGTTCGCCAAGCTCGAACGTGATCACCGGGTGGTCGCCATCTTCGACGGCAGCACGCAGGTCAACCGGCACGCACTGATCGGGCAGTTCCCACGCCTGGCCGTCGCCTACGACGAGGCCCGCCGCGACCGGCCCGGCCTCGACCTGGCCACCTGCCTGGACGCGGACCTGCCCCCGTTCGACCCCGGCGCGCTGGGCCTGCTGTCGCCGACGGGCTGCAGCGTCGTGCAGAGCCTGCCCGAGTCGGTCCGGCAGGCGAAGGAGCTCGGGGATCCCGAGGTCGCGGAGGCGGCGGCGCAGCTCGAGACGGTGGTGGCCGGGCTCCACCGGGACCTGGCCGGATATGTGCCCGTGCCGCGCGACGTCCCCGCCGCGGTCTTCCCGCTGGCCGAGCGGTACGAGCTGGCCTTCGCCGGTGCGGCGGCCCTGCACCTGTGGGTGCGCGACGGCGGCCGGCGGGCGGCGGACCCGCTGTGGCGCGACGGCCTCTGGGTGCGGGCCTGCCTGACCTGGGTGCTCGGCAGACTCGGCGCCCCCGTCCCCGACCGGGGGAGCTGGGACGCGCTGGCGGCGCGGCTGCTGGACGACCAGGCGCCGCTGTCGATCTCCGGCGACGAGGGGAGCCGTTCATGAAGGAACGCTTGGCCCGGCTGGAGCACATGCTGGGCGATCCGTGGGAGCCGGGCAACCCGGTGGGGTTCCGGGCGGTCCTGGCGGCCGACGAGCGGGCCGAGATGTGCGCGGCGGGAGAGAGCGTGCTGGACGCCTACGGGCTGAACGCCGAGTTCGTCCCAGAGGCGGACGGCGGGCGGCTGACCCGGCTGGACGACCTGGTGGAGATCATGCGGGCGGTCTACCGCCGCGATCCCTGCCTCGGCCTGGGCTACGGCGCCAGTTCGTTCATCGCCGGTGTCAACGTGTGGAGCGCGGGGGACGCCGCGCAGCGCGCCCGTGTCGCCGCCCTGCTGCTGGACAACCGGCGGGTGGCCAGCGCCTACCACGAGCTGGCGCACGGCAACGACATGGCGGGCACCGAGTGCGCGGCCCTCCCAGGAGCCGGTGGGCTGGTGCTGAACGGCCGCAAAGAGGTCGTCACCAACCTCCAGCGGGCGGACGCGCTGGTGTTGTTCGCGCGGACCGACCCGGGACCGGGCAGCAGAAGCCACTCCCAGCTGCTCGTCGAGAAATCGAGGCTGCCCGAGGGGAGCCTGCGCTACCTGCCCAGGTTCGCCACAGTGGGCATGCGGGGCGTGCAGCTCGGCGGGGTGGAGTTCACCGGTTGCCCGCTCTCCTCCGGCGACGTTATCGGGTTCCCCGGGCAGGGGCTGGAGACGGCGATGCGCTCCTTCCAGGTGACCAGGACCGTGCTGCCCGCGATGATGACCGGGATCCTGGACACGGCACTGCGGACGACGCTGCGCTTCACACTCTCCCGCACCCTGTACGGCGCCCCCGCGGCCGACCTGCCGTCCGTGCGCGCGAGCCTGGTGGGCGCGTTCGTGGACCTGCTGACCTGCGAGGTCTTCGCCCTGGCCGCGACGAGGGCGCTGCACGTGCTGCCCGGAGAGACCAGCGTGCTGGCCGCCGCCGCCAAGTACGGCGTGTCCGGCGTCGTGCTCGACGCCGTGCACCGGCTGTCGCTCGTCCTCGGCGCCCGCTCGTACCTGCGCGAGGGCGAGTACGCGATCTTCCAGAAGCTGCTGCGCGACGTGCAGCCGATCGGGTTCGGGCACGCCGCGCGGGCCGCCTGCCAGATGACGATGTTGCCGCAGCTGCCGCTGCTGGCCCGTCGCTCGTGGGGGTCGGCGGAGCCGGCTCCGGCGGCGATGTTCCGGGCCGGGGCCGAGCTGCCGCCCCTGCCGTTCGACCGGCTGCGGATCACCGCGGGCGGGCGCGACAGCCTCAGCGCCGGCGTGGCCGCCTGGCTCGACAGCGGCGAGGCCGCGGGGGAGGTCACCGAGCGGCTGGTCCGCCGCCTCGCCGAAGGTTTCCTGGCCGAGCTGCGGGACCTGGCCGGGCAGTGCGCCGATCTGCCGCCGCACGAACGCACCTACGCGGCCTCGTCGGACACCTACGACCTGACCACCCGATACGTGCGGGTCCTCATGGCCGCCGCCTGCCTGGAGACCTGGCGGCACAACCGGCGTGACCGCCTGCTCGGAGACCCGGGCTGGCTTGCCGCGGCGCTGTCCAGGCTGGCCGACAGGTCCGCGCCGCTGCCCGACCACATCGAGAAGAGCCTGTTCGCCGAGCTGCTCGAACGGCACGAGACCGGCAAGAGCCTCGGCCTGTACGGCCGGGCGACACGAGAAGGAGCGTCATGACGCAAGAAGAGCTGAGCACCTGGCTTACCGGCCGCGTCGCGCTCATGGTGCGGAAACCGGCCGATGAGATCGCCCTCGACGTGCCGCTCGGCGACTACGGCGTGGACTCGGTGTCCGCGCTGAGCATCGTCGCCGAGATCGAGGACCACCTCGGCCTCACCCTGGACCCCACCGTCCTGTGGGACCACCCCACGCTCGGCGAGCTCGGCGCCGTCCTGCTCGAACGGCTCAGCACCCAGTCCGCCTGACCATCGAAACCGCACAAGGGAGCCCACCCGATGTCTCTCCTGCCGTTGACCTCGGCGCAGCTCGGCATCTGGGTTGCGCAGCGGCTGGATCAGCGCAGCCCGCGCTACAACTGCGCGGTCCGCCTCGACCTGCGCGGCCCGCTCGACCCCGACCTGGTGCAGGCGGCGGCGCACCGGGCGGTGAGCGAGACGGAGGCGCTGCGCGTGCGCTTCACCGAGCGGGAGGACCGGGCCTGGCAGGAGGTGCTGCCGCCCGCCGAGCGGCCGGTCCGCCAGGTGGACGTCAGCGGCGCCCCCGATCCGGAGGCCATGGCGGATCGGTGGATGCAAGAGGATCTCCGCACCCCGTGCGACCTGCTCGACGGGCCGCTCTTCTGCCACGTGCTGTTCCGGCTCGGGCCCGAGCGGTTCCTGCTGTACTTCCGCTACCACCACATCCTGCTCGACGGTTACGGGCAGGCGCTCTACCTGACGCGGCTGGCCGAGATCTACACCGCGCTGGCGATCGGCGGCGACGCCGGCGAGCCGTCGTCGGGGACGCTGGCCGGGCTGGTCGAGGAGGACGCCGCGTACCTGGACTCGGAGCGGCGCGTCAAGGACCGTGCCTACTGGCTGGACACGCTGGCGGACCCGCTCCCGCCGACCACCTTGACCGGGCGGCCCGCGCCGCCCGCCCCTCCCATGCTGCGGGCGGGCGCCGACCTGCCTGCGGAGACGGTGGCGGCGCTGGCCGAGGCGGCGCGGCGGACCCGTACCCGGTGGACGGCGGTCGCGCTGGCCGGCGTGGCCGCGTACACGCAGCGGGCCGCGGCCGCGCAGGACGTGACGCTGATCGTGCCGGTGGCCGCCAGGGTGAGCAGGGCCGCGCTCACGACGCCCGCGATGACGGCCAACGAGCTGCCGTTGCGGCTGTCCGTACGCCCGTCCGCCACGCCCGCCGAGCTGATCGCCGACGTGTCCCGCCAGGTCGCGGGCCTGCTCGCGCACCAGCGGTTCCGCGGTGAGCACCTGCACCACGAGCTGGGCTTCTCCGGCGGCGCCCCGGGACTGGTGGGCCCTCTGGTCAACGTCATGGCCTTCGACAGGCAGACGACCTTCGGCACGGTGACCGCCGTCCCGCGCCAGCTCTCCTCGGGGCAGGTGCGCGAGCTGTCGGTGAACCTCATCGGCGGGGCGGACGGCGCCGGCCGGATCCGGCTGGACCTCGACGGCAACCCCGAGCTGTTCGACGCGGCGGCGCTGGCGGGGCACCGGGACCGGCTCGTGGCCTTCCTCGCGGCCTTCGCGGCAGATCTGGACCGCCCGCTGGCCCGCGCCGGCCTGCTGTCCGGCGCCGAGCGTCGGCGTGTGCTGGAGGACTGGAACGACACCGCCCGCGACCTGCCGCAGGCAGGCCTGGCCGAGCTGTTCGAGTCCAGCGTGGACGCGCACCCTGGCAGGACCGCTCTGGTATCGGCGTCCGGCACCCTGTCCTACGCCGAGCTGAACGCGCGCGCGAACCGGCTGGCCCGGCTGCTCGCCGACCGCGGCGTGGGCCAGGAGAGCTTCGTCGGGATCGCGCTGCCGCGCGGCGCGGACCTGCTGGTCACGCTGCTGGCGGTGGTCAAGGCGGGCGGTGCCTACCTGCCGCTGGAGCCGGAGCTGCCCGCCGAGCGGGTGCGGCTCATGGTCGAGGACACCAAGGTGCGGCTCACCGTGACGGCCGGCTCGCTCGCTTCCGGGCTGCCGCCGGAGGCGGGGCCGTTCCTGCTGCTCGACGACGAGAACACACAAGGCGCACTCGGTGCGTACGGCCCGGGAAACCTGCCGTACGCCCGGCCGCTGCCCGGCAACGCCGCCTGGGTGATGTACACCTCCGGCTCCACCGGGCGGCCCAAGGGCGTGCTGGTCTCCCACGCGAGCGTGGCCAACTTCCTGCTCGACATGGCCGACCGGCTGGTGCTCGACGCGGACGACCGGGTGCTCGCGCTGACCAGGATCGGGTTCGACCCCTCCAGCCTGGAGTTGTTCGTCCCGCTGCTGACCGGCGCCGCCGTCGTCATGGCCGGCGCGGAGCTCGTACGCGACCTGCCGGGGCTGCGGCGGCTGATCGCCCGCTCCGGCGTCACGCTCGCGCAGGCCACGCCCGGCCTGTGGCGGGCGGTGCTGGCGACGGACGGCGAGGAGCTGTCCGGGGTGCGGGTGCTGATCGGCGGGGAGGCGCTCTCCGGCGAACTGGCCCGGCGGCTGCTGGCGAGCACGGGCGGGGTCGTCAACGTGTACGGCCCCACCGAGACCACGGTCTGGGCCACGGCCGCCGAGCTCGGCGCGGCCGACGCCGACGCGCCGCCCCTCGGCCGGCCGGTCGCCAACGCCAGGGGCTACGTGCTCGACACCGCCCTGCAGCCGGTGCCGCCCGGCGTGACGGGGGAGCTGTACCTGGCCGGCACCGGCGTGGCCCGAGGCTACGCCGCCCGGCCCGGGCTGACGGCCGAACGTTTCGTGGCCGACCCGTTCGGCCCGCCAGGAACGCGCATGTACCGCACCGGCGACCTGGTGCGGTGGACGGACGACGGCGCCTGGACGTTCGTGGGACGCGCCGACGACCAGGTCAAGCTGCGGGGTTTCCGGGTGGAGCCGGCCGAGGTCGAGTCGGTGGTCGCCCGGCACGCCCGGGTCCGGCAGGCGGCGGTCGTGGTCCGCGAGGACCGGCCCGGAGACAAGCGGCTCGTGGCGTACGTGGTGCCCGACGGCGGGCTCGACCACGACGAGCTGCGCGCCCACGTGGGGGCGCAGCTGCCCGAGTACATGGTCCCCGCCGCGTTCGTCGAGCTGCCCGACCTGCCGCTCACCGTGAACGGCAAGCTCGACCGCCGCGCGCTGCCCGCCCCCGTCTACGGGAGCGAGGAGGCCGGCCGCCGCCCGCGTGGCGAGCGCGAAGAGCTGCTGTGCCACCTGTTCGCCGAGGTGCTCGGCGTGCCTGCCATCGGCGCCGACGAGAGCTTCTTCGCGGCCGGCGGCGACAGCATCATGGCCTTGCAACTGGTCGGCAGGGCCCGGCGGGCGGGGCTGGCGATCAGCGCCGGGGACGTCTTCGACCACAAGACGGTGGCCGCGCTCGCCCTCACCGCCGAACCACTCGCTCCACCCGCGGCCCCGGACACCACGCTCGTCCCGGTCAGCGGGCGAGACCTGGAGACGCTGGCGCGCCGCCACCCCGGATTGCGCGAGGTCTACCCGCTCTCGCCGCTGCAGGAAGCCATGGTCTACCACAGCAGGCATGGCGGAGCGGGCCCCGACCTCTACACGATGCAGCTCATCCTCGACCTGGACGGCCCGCTCGACGCCGGTGCGCTGCGTGCCGCCGTGGGCACCGTCGTCGCGCGGCACGCGTCACTCCGGGCGGTCTTCGACCAGCGCGAGTCGGGCGAATGGGTGCAGCTCGTGCTGGCCGAGGCCGCGCCCGCCTGGCGTGAGGCCGAGGTCGCCGGGCCGGCGGAGGCCGAGCAGGAGATCCGCGCCGACCGGGACGCCCGGTTCGACCTGGGCGCTCCGCCGCTCATCCGGTTCCTCCTGCTGCGCCTCGCGCCGGAACGGCACCGGCTGGTCATCACCAACCATCACGTGTTGTGGGACGGCTGGTCGCTGCCGGTCATCATCAGGGAGCTGCTCACCGCGTACGCGACCGGCGAGGGCGTGCTCGGCGAGCCCGTGCCGTACAGGAACTACCTGGCCTGGCTGACCGGCCGGGACCAGCAGGCCGCCCGCGCTGCGTGGCGGGCGGCGCTCGACCGGCTGCCGGGCCCGTGCCTGGTGGCTCCCGGCGTGGAGTTGACGACGCCGTGGCCCGAGTTCGTCCACGCCGACCTGGGCCGGGAGGCCACCGACGCGCTCACCGCGTGGGCCCGGGCGCGTGGACTGACGCTCAACACGGTCGTGCAGGCCGCCTGGGCGCTCGTCGTGGCCGGGCTCACCGGACGGAGCGACGTGGTGTTCGGCGTGTCGACCTCCGGGCGGCCGCCCGAGGTCGAGGGCGTGGAGTCCATGGTCGGGCTGTTCGTCAACACGGTGCCCGCCAGGGTGCGGTTGCGGCCGGCCGAGCCACTGGCCGCGCTGCTGGCCAGGACGCAGGAGGAGCACGCCAGGCTGCTCGACCACCAATACCTCGATCCGGCCGAGATCCAGCGGCAGGCCGGGCTGCCGGGGGGCGGCGAGCTCTTCGACACGATGACCGTCTTCTACAACTACCCGCTCGACCGGGACGAGCTGGAGAAGCTCGGCGGATCCGTCCGCGTGGTGAACGCCGAGGCCAGGGACGTCACCCACTACCCGCTGGCGCTCGTGGCTCTGCCCGGCGACAGCCTGCGCTTCCGCCTGGACCACCGGACCGACGCCTTCGGCCGGGAGGCGGCCGAGGAGATCGCGGGGCGGCTCATCGAGACCCTCCACACCGTCGTCGTGGACCCTGAGCGTCCCGTCGGCGCGCTCGCCGGGCCGCTGTCCGATGAGGAGGCGGCGGCGCGTGCGCGCCCAGGTGTACGGCGGGCCGGTCGGCAACACCCTCGACTTCACTCTCGACCACGCGCCGACCCGCCGGGATGTCCCCGGCCTGTGGGAGTCGCCGCACGGACGCCTTCGGCTGACGACGGCCGGCACGGTCACCGGCGTGTCTTGGGAGCTGGATCTGTGGAACGCCGAGCTGAGGGGCAACCTGACCACGACGCGCGGCTCGCTGGAGTTCGCCGCCCTGGTCCACCACCGGCACGACGCGCTGCTGGTGAGCCTGCGGCCCAGCGTGGGCGAGGAGCGGGCCGCGCTCGCACCCGTTCCCGGCCCGCACGCCACCGCGTGGCGGCAGCGGCCGGAGGGTGGCAGGAGGGTGTACGCCGCCGCCCTCTCGTCCGAACCGGCGCGCCAGGTCATGGAGGGCTCCTGGGACGACCTGACCGCCTCGCACCGGCAGTGGTGGCACGCCCTCTACCTCGGCAGCCTGTTGTCCATACCCGACAAGACGATCCAGCGCTTCTACTGGGCCCAGGTGTACAAGGCGGCCTGCCTGGCGCGGGCCGAGACCTCCGGGCTTGGGGCCGGCTGGGCCGGCGACTGGCGCGCACTGGCGGCGCAGGCGGCGCATCCACTGGTCGAGCCCCTCCACCGGACCGCATGGACGCCGCCGGCCGTGCCGATCGCCATCCCGGGCACCGGCTCCAAGAACGGTCACGCACCCAACCCCATCGCCGAGCTGCACAGCACCTGGTTGGCCTACAGCCGCGCCCTGCCCGCCGCGCAGGCCCACGCGATCGTGGACCCGCCCCTGCGCAAGGCGGTGGAGTTCTACGAGCGGTTCCTGACCGGTGGACCCCGACTGCGCCTGCCGATCACCCACTCCCCGGCCTACGCCGATGTTGCCAACTGCACCTACGACCTGGCGCTGCTGAGGTGGGGGCTGGGCACGCTGGCCGGGTCCGCGCAACGTGCCGGGGACGAGGCCCAGGCCAGGCGATGGCGGGACACGCTCGCGCGGCTGGGACCGTACTCGTCGGGGCCGAGCGGCGTGCTCGTCGGGGCAGGCACGCCGCTGAGCACCGCGCACCCGCACCCCTCACACCTGCTGTGGTTGCACCCGCTGGGCGACCTGCGATGGGACACGAAGGCGGACCGGGAGCCCATCCTGCGCAGCTACCGCCACTGGACGAGCATGAGGGACGGGTGGCGCGGCCACAGCCATGCGAGCGCCGCGTCCATGGCCGCGGCGATGGGAGCGGGCGAGGACGCCCTGACCCATCTGAACGCCTACGTGTCAGGCGCGCTCGCCAGGCCGAACACGGTGGACGCCGACGACGGCGAGCCCGACAGCGCGCTGCGAGCCGCCGGCGCCCTGCTCGACATGCTCGTCCAGGAGTCCGGCGGCACGCTCCGCGTGTTCCCGGCCGTCCCGGCGCGGTGGCGTGAGGCGTACGCCGGCGGTCTGCGTCTCCCGGGCGCACTCGTGGTGGACGCCCGCCGCGAGAACGGCCGCACGACCTGGATCAGGGTACGCGGCGACGCGGGCGGCCGGGTCCGTCTGGCCCACGGCATCGACGGCCCCGTCGAGGTGCGCTCGAACGGCGACTGGCGGCACCGGGGCGCGGACACGGTGGACCTGCGCCTGCGGCCGGGACAGACGGCGCTGGTCGCGCGGCGCGGCGCCGCCGGCGACCTCGACCCCCTCGACGTGGCGGGGACCGGGCGGGTCTGGGGCCTGCCGGAGAACCGACCCTCCTCCCATCCCGACCTCTGATGGAGCACGTGTGTCGTATCTCGACCTGCCCCGGCTGCACTTCTCCGGTCGTTTCCACGCCGACGTCTCGACCGTCAACAACGTCGACGCCTACTACGACAACAAGATCTTCGAGCCGCGGTTCCATCGCGTGACCGTGCTGCCCGATCGCTACAACGGCCTGTGGAACCCACGCGGCACTGGAGCGTTCCGGCTGCGGCGGTGCGCGGTGACGAGCGTGGCGCTCCCCGACGGCCGGCTGGTCACGGCCAAGGAGGAGGACCCGCTGGTCGGCGGGCACGTGACCGACGACAACGTCAGGGTCACCGCCAAGCTGGTCGATCTCGACCCGCACCAGCAGCGGGTGTCGGAGATCTGGGGGCTGCGCGTGCGGCTGCTGGACGTCGAGGGGCAGGAGGTCTGCGCGGGCGACTTCCAGCCGGCCGCCATGGACGACTTCTGGGTGCGGTACCGGGCCTCGGCGGGGCGTGGCGACCCCGCGGCCGTGTACCAGTCGGTGCTGACCGGCGTCACCTGGTCCGACCAGCCGCGGTCACCCTTTCTCGCGGCGCTGCGGGAGGCCACCGAGGACGGGCTGCTGTCGATCAAGTTCAACGTGGACGGCGTGCAGATCGACCCCGAGGACCGTGACAACGTGACCTGGGGGCGGATCGTCGGTTCGATCGGGCCGTACATGAAGGGCGAACCCCGCCATTTCCTGGCCGGCCGCCGCCTGCGCGGGCAGCAGGGCTCGCCGCTGAACCACGCCCCCTGCCTCGTCGACGCCCGAGCCGGCCTCGTCCACCTGGACCTGGGCAACAGCATCCCGTCCACCTCCCGCGGCGGGCCGCTGGCCCCGACGGGGCCGCTGCGCCTGGCCACACTCGCCGCCGACGGCGCCCCGTCGATCCTGGGCCCCATCGAGGGCCTGGACGCCTCGCTCTACGACCAGCGCGCCGGCATCGTCACGGTCAAGCTCGACCCGGGCAAGCTGGCCGCCGCCGAGAGTGGCCGGCTCGCCGTCGTGGGGGAGGGCGAGCCGGCCCCGGTCCGGCTCGCGGAGAACACGGAGGCGGGGTTCGTCCGCGCTGACGGCTTCGTCTTCCGGCTCTACCCGAAGAGCCCGCACGACACCGCGACCACCACCATGTACGCGCTCCGGCATGGCAAGCCGGCCGCGGGCGTGGAAATCATGTTCGCCGCCGAGGAGGAGGCGCCGTGGCTGGAGTTCCCCCAGCGGCTCACCACCGGCGCCGACGGCCGCGCCCGGCTGACCATCGCCGGCCGCGACCCCGGCAACCCGCGTGGCCTGCTCGACGGGCAGACCCTCACGTTCGGGTACGGCACCGCCGCCGCGCCCGGCGTGCCCGAGGGCCTTATCAGCGTCCGCGTGTTCGACCTCCAGCCCGCCCGCGACCGCCCCACCTGGGAAGCCGACGTCCAGCCGATCTTCCAGCAGTACGCCAACCTCTACCCCGCCATGCGGGACGTCTTCGACCTCGGCAACTACGACCACATCGTGAACCATCGCCGCATGGTCAGGGCCGCGCTGCTCGACCCCGTCGACTCGCCGAACCACATGCCCGTCACCAGAGACCTCTCACCAGGAAAGCGAGACATGATCGTGAAGTGGCTGGACACCAAGCCGAAGCCGCCACTGCTGGAGATCGCGACCCCTGACGACCTGCGACGGGTGCTCCAGCAGGCATTGCTGGTCGAGCAGGCGGTCATCCCGCCCTACCTGTGCGCCCTGCACTCCATCAAGCCCGACCGCAACCCGGAGGTCGCCGAGATCATCCGCCAGGTGGTCCGGGAGGAGATGCTCCACATGGCGCTGGCCGCGAACCTGCTGAACGCCGTCGGCGGCACACCCCAACTCGGCCGGCCCGGGCTGGTCCCCACCTATCCCGGCCGGCTGCCCGGCCCCGTGCTGCCCAACCTCAACGTTCGGCTGCGCCGGTGCACGATCGACCAGGTCAGGGACGTGTTCATGGCGATCGAGCAGCCAGAGTACCCGCAGGTCGGCGGCAAGACCTTCACCGGGCCGGTCATCGACAGGCAGAAATTACAGGTGAACCGCCAGGGCGCGCTCGTCAGCGCGGAGGCGGCCGAGATGGCCACCTTGGAGGACTGGTTCCATCAGGCGGAGTACACGCCGATGACCATCGGCTGGTTCTACAACCAGATCGCCAGGGCAATCTCCGTGCTCGACCGCCGCGGTGGCCTGTTCACGGGCTCGCCCGAGCGCCAGGTGGCCTGGGAGGACGCGCCGGGGACCCTCTACCGGGTGACCGACAGGCGCACCGCGCTCCTGGCCGTCTACCAGATCATCGAGCAGGGCGAGGGCAGCCCGCAGGACCTCGACGGCGACCACGTCGCCGACCCGGACGAGTTCGGGCATTACTACCGCTTCAAGGAGATCGTCGAGGGCCGCCGCCTGATCAAGAAGCAGAACCGGTGGGTGTATGAGGGGCCGCCGGTCCGCCTGGATCCCGACGGGGTGTACCCGATGGTGGACGACCCGGACACGTACCTGCTGCCGGCGGACTCGGCCGTGCTGAACCAGTCGGTGCTGACCAACCTGGCGTACACGAACCTGCTGGCCGGCCTCAACCGGGTGTTCAACGGCCATCCCGGCGAGCTGCGCGACGCCGTGGGCCTGATGTACTCGCTCCAGATCGAGGCCAGGAAGCTGCTGACGATGCCCGTCGCCGACGGCTCGCCGCATGTGGCGGGGCCGAGCTTCCAGTCGAGCGGGGTGCCGTGGTGAGGACGGGGGTGTGGCTGGTGGGGGCGCGCGGATCCGTGGCGGTCACCACGATCGCGGGCGCGGCCGCGCGTCCCGGCCATCCGGCGCCGGCGACTCCGTCACCGGGCGGTCGCCTGCCCGCGTTGCAGGAGCTGGCCCGGCATCGACTACGTTCCCGGGGTCAGGCTCATGTCCGCAGCGCATCGGGCCGGTCGGGCGGGGGCGGTGACCGAGCTGGCGTTCTTCTTCAAGGACCCGGTGGCCACCGGCGAGCACGCGCTCGCCGCCCAGTACGAGACCTTCCGCTCCTGGGCGCTGGGCCTGTGAAGGCGTGGAACGGGAGAAGTTCTCGGCCACCGACGTGAAGGACCTGATGCTCACCCTGGCCGGACCCCAGGAGCCGCGATGACCCCGCCCATGCCTTTCCCGACGTCCGTAGCCGCGCTCGACGTGCCGCCGATGCCGCTGTCCGGGCACCCGCTGCTGGTCTTCCTTCTCCAGCTCGGCGTCCTGCTCGCGGCGGCCTTCCTGCTCGGCCGGCTGGCCATGCGGCTGGGCATGCCCGCCATCGTCGGCGAGCTCGCCGTAGGCATCATCCTCGGTCCCTCGCTGCTGGGTCACCTCGTGCCGGTCGTCGGTCAGTGGCTGTTGCCCGCGAACCTCCCGCAGCTCGACGCCGTGGCGCAGCTTGGAGTGCTGCTGCTGGTCGCGATCACCGGGATGCACCTCGACATGACGCTGATCCGCCGGCGCGGCGGCACCGCGCTCACGGTCAGCGCCGCCGGGCTGGTCCTGCCGCTGGCGCTCGGCATCGGCGCGGGTTTCCTGTTGCCCGGCTGGTTGCGCGCGCCCGGCGCTGAGCCTGTGCTCTTCGCGTTGTTCCTCGGTGTGGCGATGTGCGTGAGCGCCATCCCGGTGATCGCCAAGACGCTCATCGACATGCGGCTCATCCACCGCAACGTGGGCCAGCTCATCCTCGTCAGCGGCACCATCGACGACACCTTCGGCTGGCTCGTGCTCTCCGTGATCTCGGCCGTGGCCACGTCCGGCCTGCACGCGTCGCAGGTGGCCCTGGCGGTGGCCACGCTGTGCGCGGTGCTGCTCGCAGCGGCCGTCGCGGGACGGTTCGTGGTGCGGCCCGTCATGGGCATGGCCCGCGGGGCGGACGGGGCCAGCATGACGCTCACGGTCATGCTGGTGGTCCTGGCGGCGGCGGGGACGCATGCGCTCGGCCTGGAGGCCGTGCTCGGCGCCTTCCTGGTCGGGATGCTCGTGCGGGCGCACGTCGGGAAGACCGCGCCGAGCTGGATGACATCACTGGAGACCATCGTCTTGTCGGTGTTCGCACCACTCTTCTTCGCCGCCGCGGGGCTGCGCATGGACCTGACGGCACTGGCGGACCCGGGCGTTCTGCTCACGGCGGTGGTCGTGGTCGTCCTCGCGATCGTCGGTAAGTTCCTCGGCGCCGCCATCGGCGGATTCCTCAGCAAGCTGACCGTGTGGGAGTCGGTAGCGCTCGGGGCCGGGATGAACGCGCGCGGCGTGGTCGAGGTGATCACAGCGATGATCGGGGTGCGGCTCGGCCTGCTGACGACGGAGGCGTACACGATCATCGTGCTCGTCGCGGTGGTGACCTCGGTCATGGCGCCGCCGGTTCTGCGGCTGGCGATGCGGCGGGTGGACCACACGGTGGAGGAGCGTCAGGCGGTGGAGTCGCGGTCGGTCACCGCCTGACGGAGAGAGCTGGGGGAATGCCGTGCCACGGTGTGGCACGGGGGCGTGCTGTCCTGTTGCGGCGGCCCTTCCATTCTCTTGTAGCCCCCAGCCCATCCGAGGGAGTCGCTCCATGTCAGAAACCGCCGCCGCCCCGTCCCCACCCAAGCCGGCTCCCGCGAGTGACACGCGCACGGTGTCGCGGGTCGTCGCCGCGAGCCTGATCGGCACCGTGATCGAGTACTACGACTTCGCCGTGTACGGCACTGCCGCCGCCCTGGTCCTGGGCCCGGCCTTCTTCCCGTCCGGCAGTGCCACGGTGCAGACCCTCGCGGCGTTCCTGACGTTCGCCGGGGCGTTCCTGGCGCGGCCTTTCGGGGTGGTGCTGTTCGGGACCATCGGCGACCGGCTGGGCCGCAAGCGGGCGCTGGTCCTCTCGCTGCTGCTGATGGGAGCGGCGACGGTGGGGGTCGGGCTGCTCCCGACGTACGAGAGCGCAGGACTGCTCGCCCCCGTCCTGCTGGTGGCCCTGCGCCTGCTCCAGGGCGTGAGCATGGGCGGCGAGTGGGGCGGCGCCGTCCTGCTGGCCGCCGAGCACGCGCCGCCGGCCCGCCGGGCGATGTTCGCCTCCATCCCGCAGGCCGGACCGCCACTGGGATTCCTGCTGTCCAGCGCGGTGATCCTGCCCACGCTGGCCATCGCGGGCCGTGACGGCTTCGCCGCCGGGGCGTGGCGGATTCCGTTCCTGATCAGCGCGGCGCTCATCATCATCGGCCTGTGGGTGCGCAGCCGGGTGACCGAGTCCCCGGTGTTCGCCTCCGCACCCCGCCGTACGGTTTCCCGCTTCCCGCTCGGCACGCTGGTGAAGGAGTACCCCGGCCGGCTCCTGCTGGGCGTCGGCGCGGCGATCGGCGGCTCGTCGGTCTACTACCTCACCACCGTCTACAGCCTGCAGTACGCACCGAAGGCCCTCGGCATCTCGCAAGGCACGGTGCTCACCGCCGCGAGTCTCGCGGCCGCGGCCGGAGCACTGGCCACGGTTCCCGCCGCCCGGCTGGCCGACAGAGTGGGCAGGCGCCCGGTGATGCTGGCAGGTCTCGTCGGCTGCGTGTTGTGGGCGTTGCCCATGTTCGGCTCGCTGCAGACCGGCAACGCCCTGTTGATCACGGGAGCGTTCGTGCTCGGGCTGGTGCTGTTCACGCTCAGCTTCTCGCCCATCGCCGCCTTCCTGCCCGAGCTCTTCCCCGCGCGGCTGCGCTACACCGGCGCGTCGGCGGCCTTCATCCTCGCCAACACGCTCGGCGGCGGCTTCGCCCCGGTCGTCGCCACCTGGCTGAACACCCACTGGGCGTCGCCCCTGGTACTCGGCTGCTATGCGGGGGTACTCTGCCTGATCAGCCTCATCTGCGTGCTCGCGCTGCCGGAGACCCGCGACCACGAATTCGCCGCCTGACCACCGCTCCACCACCCATCACGCCCGGGACCTGCCAATATGGCCGACCCCGGGCGTTTACATCGCCGAAACTGTCCTTTAAAGTGGACTCGCGTCCATCATGGTGGTCGCTTGAAGGAACCCCTGGAGACCTCCATGGCTACGTCCCACCGCGATCCCGGCACAGACCTGGGATCCGCCGAGCCGGACCAGCGGCCCACGGCCGTCGACAAGGCGCTCGTCCTGCTGAAGTCGCTCGCCGACCACGACCGCGAGATCGGCGTCAGCGAGCTGGCACGGCGCACCGGGCTGACCAAGTCCACGGCCTTCCGCCTGCTCGGCATCCTCCATCGCAACGACCTCGTCGAGCGCGTCGGCAGCGACTACCGGCTGGGCACGCGGTTGTTCGACATCGGGACCCGGGTGTACGGGCCGACCTCGCTGGTGTTGCGGGAGCGCCTGCTGCCGTACCTCGCGGACCTGTACGAGCTGACCCACGAGACGGTGCACTTGGCCGTGCTCCACGACACCGGGATCGTGTACATCAACAAGATCCACGGCCATCGGCCGGCGCGATGCCCCTCCCAGATCGGCGCCCGCCTGCCCGCTTACTGCACCGGGGTCGGCAAGGCGCTGCTCGCCTTCGATCACGACGCCGCCGAGGCCGCCATCGCGGAAGGGCTGACACCGCGTACCGGCTACACGCTCACCGACCCCGCCCATTTCCGGGCTGAGCTGCGGCGGATCAGGGGGGACGGGGTCGCCTACGACCGGCAGGAGGCCGTCCCCGGTCTCGTCTGCGTCGCCGTGCCGATCATGAACGGGGCGGGCAGGCCGGTGGCCGCGTTGTCGGTGGCGGGTGCTCACCATCGATTCGATCCCGCGCGCTTCGCCCCGGCGCTGCGCCGGGTCGCGTACGAGGCCTCACGGGCGATCGTCGCGGCCCAGCGGCAGGCGGCGAGCGGCTGAACCCCGGGGCGCGCGAGCGGGGACCCGGCACATCAAACGGTCAGCGCGGCTGGCCGTCGTGGGTCCGCGCCACGCCCGTCGCTCCGGTGCCCGGCTGTACGCGGGGCACGCTGACCACCACGTGGACCAGACTCTCTCCGTCCAGCGTTTCGTAGAGGTGCGGCCGGTCGGCCGGATAGCGTACGAAGTCGCCGGTGCTCAGCTCGACCGTGTAGTCGACCGGTCCCACCCGGACCCGGCCGCTGATCACGTACAGATGCTCCAGGGTGCCGACCGGATGGGGAGCGGAGGGCTCGACGGCCTCGTCGCCGGGCGCCGGAAAGATGCGGAGCAGGTAGTTCTCGATCACGCCGGAGCCGTAGACGTGGTCGAGGGAGCGGGACGCGTAGCCACCGTGCTCGTGCCACGCCACGTCGTCACCGCGCTGGACGACCATGACCTGCTCGCGTTCGGCCACCAGCCGCGTCACCGGCACGCCGAGCGCGTCCGCGACGGAGAACAGCGTATCCACGGTCGGATTGCCCGTGCCCTGTTCGATGGTGGACAGCGTCTGCTTGGCCAGCCCGGCCTGCCGGGCCAGTTCGGCCAGCGACATGCCCCGCTGCTCTCTGAGGAGCCGCACATTGCGCGCGACAACGGTATTTCCCGACGACACGGCACCACTGTAGGTCAAACTCGAGGAGTGACATCGCTCGACGATCCCGCGGATGGCGTCATCCAGCTCGGCATGATCTACGAGGACTGCGCGTTCCATCCGGTCCTCTGTCTGGAGGTGGACGAGGATCGCTCGGTCGCGGGCATATCACTGATCGATGGATCGTATCCGCGGAGCTGCTCGCTGGACCACTGCGGTGTGGTCGTGCTCGATCTCGCCGACGTCATGGCCATACGGAGCGATTTCGCGGGCTACGTCGCCAGGAGACAGGAGGAGTTGAGCCGGAGTCGTCACCGGCGACGCTCAGGCCGGAGAGGCCGGGACGGACGCCGTGGCCTGGCCGGCACCGAACGTGATGCCGCGGGCCTCGTGGCCGAGCCCGGTGAGCACCGCGACCAGGAGCAG
>NZ_JBQQBR010000062.1:0-62901 GCF_052245935.1 Nonomuraea sp. 3N208
GGGTCATCGTGGTCGGGGCGCTGGCCATCTGGATGCGGTTCGACACCGTCAACCAGCGGCGCAAGGAAGCCAGGAAGGCCCAGGTCGAAGCCGAGTTCGAGGAACTGTCCAACGAGCCGACGAAGGGCGGCTTCCCGGTGCCACCGCTCGACCTGCCGCACTACCACGGCGTTTCCCGGCCGTGAGCCCCTCGGACAGGACGCGTCGCGGTCCGTCGCCGGATCGATCAGCATCGGGGCGAACGCGTCGGCGAGCTTTCCGAGGGGAGGGGACTGGGGTCCATCCGGTCGCGCGGTGCCGCCGGATACCAAGAGCGGAGGCAGCGGCGCGACTCACGGGGTCGCCGTAGCATCCGCCGAAAATCCAACACATTCGCCCGACCTGCGATGATAACGGTCCGATGAAGGTCGACGGTGTGCGCGCAGTGGCGGTTAGTCGGTCCTCGCCATGGTTCGGCACAATTGCTCATGTGCGAGTTGGATTGCTTGGACCGTTCGAGGTCCGGAACCGCGATGGGGCCATGGTCGAGGTTCCTGGGATTCGGCTGCGCGCGCTGCTGGCTGCACTCGCCCTCGAACCTGGCCGGATCGTCACGCGTGCGAGGCTGGTGGACTGGATTTGGGGGGAACGCCCGCCCACGGACGAAGTGAATGCCTTGCAGGCGTTGGTGTCCAGGCTGCGCAGGGTGTTGCCGGACGGTGTGATCGAGGCGGATTCCGGCGGGTACCGGCTGGCCGTGGCTCCTGATGCCGTGGACGTGTGGCGGTTCGAGCACCTGATCGGTCAGGCCCGTGCCGCCGAGCCTGCGGCGCGCGCGGATCTGCTGCACACGGCCTTGGCATTGTGGCGCGGTACGGCCATGGCGGACATCGCACTGCAAGGCAGCGATGCGTTCGACGCCGCGGTCGCGCGGCTGGACGAACTCCACGTTGCCGCGCTCGGGGATCGGGTGGATGCGGATATTCGCCTCGGCCGTGGCTCGGAGTTGGTCTCCGAGCTGACCGAGCTGGTTGCCACGTACCCGCTGCGGGAGGGCTTCGTGGGGGCCTTGATGCGAGCGCTCGCCGAGGCGGGGCGTGGGGCTGAGGCGTTGACCGTGTACCAGCGGACGCGCGAGCGGCTCGCCGAGGAATTGGGCGCCGATCCATCGGCCGAGCTCTCCGCGCTGCACACCGCGTTGCTGCGAGGCGAGCTGGGCGAGCGGGCAGAGAACCGCAGGACGAACCTGCGCGCCGAGCTGACGAGTTTCGTCGGCAAGGACGATGACATCTCCGCGCTCGCCGACCTGGCCATCAAGCACCGGCTGGTCACCTTGACGGGAGCGGGTGGCTCCGGCAAGACACGGCTGGCCTCGGAGACCGCGCGGACGATGCTCGCCGAGCTGCCGGATGGGGCGTGGCTGGTCGAATTGGCCTCGCTGCGGGCAGGCGGTGAGCTGGCGCAGGCCGCCCTCACCGCGATCGGCCTGCGTGACCAGGCAGTGCTCGGTGGTGCGCGGGGTGGGGAACCGATGGATCGGCTCATCGCCGCGGTCCGGGAGCGCGCGATCTTGCTGATCCTGGACAACTGTGAGCACGTGATCGAGGAGGCCGCGGCTTTCGCGGATCGGCTTCTGGGGGAGTGCCGGAGGCTGCGGATTCTGGCCACGAGCAGGGAACCGCTCGGCATCACCGGGGAGGTGCTGTGGCAGGTCGAGCCACTCGCGCTGCCCGCCAAGGGAGCCGACCCCGCCGAGGCCGGATCCTCGCCCGCGGTGCGGCTGCTGCGGGACCGGGCGGATCTGGTGCGCAAGGACATCGGCTCCGACACGCATACCTTGTCGGCCATGGCGCGGATCTGCCGGGCGCTCGACGGGATGCCGCTGGCGATCGAGCTGGCCGCGGCACGGCTGCGCACCATGTCCATCGATCAGCTGGCACGTCGGCTCGATGACCGATTCCGTCTGTTGACCAGCGGCAGCCGTACGGTGCTTCCCCGGCACAAGACGCTGCGCGCGGTCGTGGACTGGAGCTGGGATCTGTTGACCGAGGCCGAACGTGTCGTGCTGCGGCGGCTCTCGGTGTTCTCCGGCGGGGCGAGCCTGGAAGCGGCCGAACGGGTGTGCGGGGACGAGGCATTCGCCGGGGAGCAGGTATTCGACGTGCTGACCGCGTTGATCGAGAAGTCGCTGCTGCTGGCCGACGGCGAGGGCACGCCGCGCTACCGGATGCTCAACACCATCAGAGAATACGCGGCGCACCGGCTCGCCGAAGCCGGGGAGACCGAGCCGGCGCGGCGGGCGCATCTTGCCTACTTCACCGAGCTGGCCGAGACGGCCGACCCGCACCTTCGTCGGGCCGAGCAGCTGGAGTGGCTGTCCACGCTCGAAGCCGAGCACGACAACATCAGTGCGGCCCTGCGCGGGGCGATCGCCGAGGGATGGGCCCAGGAGGCGATGCGGCTGGTCGCGGCCGCGGGCTACTACTGGTATTTCAGTGGGCACAGGGCCGAGGGCGCCGAGTTGAGCATCGCGGCGGCCTCGCTGCACGGTGAGGTGTCCGATGAGGTGCGGGCGCTGGCGTACCTCATGGTGACCATGTTCGTGACCTCCGGGGTCAGCGGCGATCAGTATCAGGCGCGGGAGTGGATCCACGAGGCGCACCGGTTCGCCCAGCGCAGCGGGTCTCGCCACCCGCTGCTCGGGTTCGCCGGGCTGTTGGAGCTGACGCTGCAGGGCCCGACGGAGCTCCTGCCCGCGTTCGAGCCGCTCATCGCCGGCGACGATCCGTGGGTGCGCGCGCAGGCCAGGCTCACTCGTGGCCGATTCCGGCTCACGCTCGGCGGCGACGAGACTGACGTGGACCTCGACGCCGAAATCGCCCTTGCCGAGTTCCGCGCGCTGGGTGACCGGATGGGGATCTCGTTGGCGCTGCCTTTCCTGGCCGATCGGCTCGCCATGCGCGGCGAGTTCGCACGAGCGTGTGAGCACTACGAAGAGGCGGCTGTGGCGCTGACTGAGGTAGGCGCGACCGAGGACGTGGTCGGCGTGCGGGCGCGGCAGGCTCAGCTGTACTGGCTGCTCGGCGATGAGCGATCCAGCACGTTCGCCATGGCAGAAGCGCAACGGTGCGCGGGCGGGATCGCCTGGCCGGACGCGCTTACCGAGCTGGCGCTTGCGAAGGCGCAGCTGGCGCGCTGGCGCGGCGAGCCGGACCAGGCACTCGAGCACCTGACCACGGTACGGGCAGTGCTGGGCGACGCGGAAATGGTCGACTCCGTCCGTGCCATGACCATGCACCTGTACGGCTACCTCACCGAGGATCTCGAGAAGGCCCGCGCGTATCGGGCCGAGGCGTTCCGCGCGGCCGCGGCCATGGAGCACACGCATCCACCGACGATCGCCGAGATGTTGATCGGGATCGCGGATCTCGCGCTGCGCCAGGGGCAGTACGAGCAGGCCGTGCGCTTGCTCGCGGCGAGCGACAGCGTACGCGGTACGCCGGATCGTTCGCAGCCGGACGCATCCAGAATCGCCGCGGACACGCGGAATCGCCTCGGCGAAACTGTGTTCGCCGAGGCGACCCGCGACGGACAGCGGCGGCATTGGCGTGAGCTGGCCGAGATCACGCTCGCTTCGTGAACGTCGCGCGCGCCCACAGGTAGCCGATCAACGAGAGCCCGACCGTCAACGCGACGATGCCGATCACGCCGAGCCACTCCGCGAAACTCGCCGACGGTCGGAATCCCATCAGCAGCGCGACCCCGATGGTGATCGCGATGGCCATAGGTTGAATGCGTAGACCTTGTGGATCGTCACGGGTAGCGCTCGGTGCGGTACGACCGTGGTATGCAGTACGAGCAATGGGGTGTCAGCGGATGCGTCGCCCTGTTTCGGCACAGGAGTAACCGCCCAGCGCCTCCACACTGGCGCGGAAATCGGGACGCTCCAAGAGCGCCCACAGTGGAGCCAGCAGTTCCTCGGAGAGCTCGCTGGTGCGGAGTACCAGGTCGTAGGGTTCCTGAGCTACCGGGATGAAGTCGAGCCCGAACGCGCGGGCGGCGGCGAGGATGCCCATGCCGGCGTCCGCCCGGCCCGCGGCCACGGCTGCGGCCACCGCGAGGTGGGTGTGCTCCTCGCGCGAATAGCCGGGCACCTCACTCGCGTCGATGCCGAGGCGAGCCAGCTCGTGGTCCAGCAGCGCCCGCGTGCCGGCGCCTCGCTGCCGGTTCACGTAGCGCAGGTCGGGTCGGGTCAGGTCCTTCACCCCGGTCAGGCCGAGAGGATTGCCAGGTGCGACGATCAGTCCCTGATCCCGGTGCACCAGCCGGACCACGGCGACGTCCGCGGCCGGGCCCAGCAGCTTGTCCACGTACGGCAGCGTGTACTCGCCGGTCGACGGGTCCAGCAGGTGCGACCCCGCGATGTGGCACAGTCCGTCACGCAGGGCCACGAGGCCGCCCAGCGACCCGACATTCGACGACGCCAGCGTGATCAGCGGGTCGGCGGCACGCAGTGCGGAGGCCGCGAGATCGAGCACCAGATCGTGCGAGCCGATCGCGACGATGGTCCGGCCGATCTCGGACAGGCCACGCAGCAGTTCTACTCGGACCTGTTCACCGGCGTGGTGGCCCTCCACTCCTGAGGGCACCACGAGCAGGCCGTCAGCGCGTACGAGCGAGGTGAGCACGCCGGCGCCCCGGGGCAGCGGGGTGGCCACGAGCTGATCGCGCACCCGACCGAGACGTATCCGCACCCAGTCGTCCATGCCGATGGCGGACGGCAGCTTCCTCGCCAGGCGTGCGACGGCCGACGGGCGTTCGCGCGGCGCGGCGCCCTCCAACTCGGCGAGGAGCGGGGCCGCGAAAATGTCGAAGGTCAGCGCCGCGGACACCGGATAGCCGGGGACTCCGATCACGGGTGTCGCGGCGACCGCGCCCAAGACGACCGGGTGGCCGGGGCGCACGGCGACCCCGTGGACCGCCACGACGCCGGCGGCGGCGACCACACGAGCGGTGTAGTCGTCCCGCCCGGCGCTCGAACCCGCGATGAGCATCACCAGGTCGGCATCGCGGGTGGCCTCTCGGAGCACTGCGGTGATGGCCTCGGGGTCGTCGGGGACGATCTCGGTGACCCGGGTCTCGCAGCCCGCCTCCCTCGCCTGGGCGGCCAGCATCATCGAGTTGGTGTCGAGGATGTCACCGGGGGCGAGTTCCGCTCCGATCGGGCGGATCTCGTCCCCGGTCGGCACGATCACCACCCGCGGCGCGCGGCGGACACCGAGTTCGGCCGCTCCCGCCGCCGCGCAGGCGGCGACGTCCACAGGGCGTAGCCGGTGGCCTTCCGGGAGCAGCAGCTCACCGGCGCTGATGTCCTCCCCGATGGACCGGACGTGCTGGTAGGGCGGAACGGCGGCCCGGAGTTCCGCCCTGCCGTCCGCGGTGCGATGCACGTGTTCACGCATGACCACGGCGTCGTACCCGTCGGGCAGCGGGTCGCCCGTGTCGACGACCTCGAAGTCGTCGGCGGCCAGGAGTACGGGGCTGGTCTCGGCCGCGCCGACGGTGTCGGCGGCGCGTACGGCGATGCCGTCCATGGCCGCGGAGTCGAAGGCGGGTGAGGATCGCAGCGCCCACACCGGCTCGGCCGTCACCCGGCCCACGGCGGCGCCGACCGGTACCCGGACCGCGTCGACCCGGGCGGGACATCCCGCCGCGGCACGTGCCTCGCGCCAGACGGCGAGGGCATGCGCCGCGGGGACATCGGAGACGAAGGGACTCTCTGCGCTCATCAGTACAGGATGACCTCTACCTCGGTGCCCGCGTCCAGGCCGGTGGCCGGTTCGGGCACGATCACGTATCCGTCGGCGCGGGTCAGGACCGACAGCAGCGCCGACGGGCCGAAGAGCGGCTCCGCCACGCCGTCCCGGACCCTGACCTGGACCACGTCGAGCCGGCCGGCCGCCGAGGCCAGGTCACGTGAGAGCCGCACACGCGTGCTCGGCTGCGGCGGCGGGGCCTCGCACCCGGCGATACGCCACAGCAACGGCACCCCGACCTGCCCGAACACGACCAGCGCGGACAGCGGGTTGCCCGGCAGCCCGATGAGCGGGATCCCGGAGCACTCGGCCAGCAGCGTGGGCTTGCCCGGTTTGACGGCGATGCCGTGGCACCAGATCTCACCGATGGCGGTCACCGCGCCCGCCGTCTCGTCCCTCGCCCCGACCGACGAGCCCGCCGACACGACGACCAGGTCGGACTCGGCCACGGCCGCGGCCAGCCGCTCCTTGAGCGCGCCGGGCTCGTCCGGGACGATGCCGGCGATCACCGGCTCGCCGCCCGCATCGGCGACCAGCCCGGCCAGCGCGGAGGCGGTGGCGTCGCGCACTTGCCCGGGTGCGAGCTCCACCGTGCCGGGCGCCACCACCTCGTCCCCGGTGGAGATGATCGCCACCCGGGGGCGGCGGTGCACGGCGACCGTGGTCACCCCTGCGGCGGCGAGGAAGCCGAGGTCCGGGGCGCGCAACGGCCGGCCTCCGGAGGCCAGCACGCCGCCGGCGGCAACGTCCTCGTCCGCGCGGACGATGCCGCCGCCCGGTGCGACGGGCCGGGTGACCTCGATCGTGCCCGGCATGGTCTCCGCGGTGTACTCGACCATCACCACCGCGTCGGCACCGGCCGGAAGCACTCCCCCGGTCGGCATCGCGACGCATCCGCCGGCCCGGACCGCCACGGTGGGCTCGGCGCCCATCCGCACCGCGCCGAGCAGGTCGAGGTAGGACGGAAGCCCATCGGAGGCGCCGTAGGTGTCCATCGCCCGGACCGCGAAGCCGTCCACGGTGGAACGTGCGAAGCCGGGCAGGGCGGCGGGCGCCGTGATGTCCGCGACGGGCACCCGGTGCAGCGCCGCCGACAGCGGGACGCGCTCCGCGGGCGTGCGATGCGCGGGCCGGAATCCGGACCGGACCTCGGCGAGGGTACGGGCGGTGAAGAACTCCCTGCCGCTCAACGGTCCGATTGCTCCTTCGAGCCTTCGGGCCGGGGCTGCGGGCGAGCCGCGGCGGCGTCCTTGTTCAGTCCGAGCACGGACACCACCGGGCCTAGTGCCACCTGTCCGAGCCCGCAGATCGAGGTCTTGCGCATGGTCTCCTCCAACTGCAGGATACGGCCGCTCTGCGCGTCATCGAGGGTCGAGGAACCCGAGTCCAGCACGCCGCGCAGCAGTTCGTGGGCCTTGGTTGACCCCACCCGGCAGGGCACGCATTTGCCGCACGACTCGTTGCGGAAGAAGCGCAGTACGTTCGTCGAGGCAGCCAGCAGATCAGTGCCCTCGGCGAGCACCACCAGGGCGCCGGAGCCCAGCATGGTTCCCGCCTTGGCGAGTGTCCCGAAGTCCAGTGCCAGGTCCAGCTTGTCGGGGCCGATGAAGTTGGAGGACGCTCCACCGGGCTGCACGGCGCCGACTTGAGCGCCGCCGAGCACGCCACCGGCGACGTCGATCAGCTTGCGCACTGTCGTGCCCATCGGCACGCAATAGACGCCTGGACTCTCCACATGCCCGGAGACGGCGAAGAACTTCCAGCCGACGGAGTCGCCCTCGCCCTGCTCGGCCCACCATTCGGCACCCCGTTGCAGGATCACGGGCACGTCTGCGAAGGTCTCCACCGAGTTGATCAACGTCGGACGGCCGTGCAGCCCGTAGTTGCCTGGGAAGGGCGGCTTGTTGCGCGGCTCGCCGCGGTGGCCCTCCATGCATTCCAGCAGCGCGGTCTCCTCACCGAGGATGTAGCCGCCGGGCGAGACGAAGATGTCGAGTTCGAGGCGCCGGCCGCTGCCACAGGCGTTCTCGCCGATCACGCCGGCCTGGCGTAGTGCCGTGATCTCCGCGTGCAGCACGCGCTCCTCGGGGCCGTATTCGTGCCGGATGAAGATCCAGCCCTGCTCGGCTCCGACCACGGCCATGCCGAGCAGGAGGCCTTCGATCACCAGGTGCGGCTGATCGGTCAGGATCTGTCGGTCCTTGAACGTGCCCGGCTCGGACTCGTCGGCGTTGCAGATCGCGTACTTGACGCTGCCCGGCTCGGCGGAGGCGACCAGGCTCCACTTCTTGCCGGTCGGGAACCCGGCGCCGCCCATCCCGCGCAGCCCAGAGGCCTCCAGCGTGGCCACCACGCTGTCGGCGCTCATCTCGCCGGCCAGCAGCGTGCGCAGGCTCGCGTAGCGCGACGAGACATCCGATCCGGCCGGGTACGGATCGTTGGGCCAGGGCTCGGTCCGTCCTGTGACAGTGGCCTCGGCGAGTTCTCCGTCCCGTGCGGCGCCGACAAGGGAATCGACGTCGGCAACCGGCGCCGGGTGCTCGTTCACGGCCAGCGCAGGGGCGACGTCGCAGCGGCCCAGGCACGACACCTCGACGAGCTCGATCTCCGTGTCATCACCGTAGCGTTCGCGCACCTCGGCGATCCGGTCGTCCGCGGAGCGCAGCCAGCACGACAGGTCGTGGCACACGTTGATGGCCACCTTGGCGGGCGGGGTCGTGCGGAAGTGCGGGTAGAACGAGATGAGGCCCTCGATCTCGTAGAGCGGCCGCCGCATGGTGCGGGCGAGCTCCTCGAGCTCCTCTCGCGGCAACCAGCCCAGCCGCGCCTGGATGGCGTTGAGCGCCGGGATCAGCGACGGCCCGGGGAACTTCCCGGCCCGTGCCTCCACACCCGGCACCCGGGGACGTCCCAACTCGAAACTCAGGGTCATCTAGACACTTCCCATGTCGCTGAGGGGCTCCGCGTCTTCCACGCTCAACGCCTCGACCTGAATCGCGCAGAACTTGAACTCGGGGATCTTGCCGTAGGGGTCGATCTCGTCGATCGTCAGCAGGTTCGCCGCCGCCTCCCGGAAGTGGAACGGGATGAAGCAGTTGCCCAGCTGCTCCCGGTGGGAGACGCGCACCTGCAGGGTGATGGCCCCGCGCCGGGAACGCACCCGAGCCATCTGGCCGTGCGACAGCCCCCGGTCGGCGGCGTCCTTGGGATGCATGTACACCTCAGCGATCGGCGAGATCGTGTCCAGCGCGAACGACCGGCGTGTCATCGACCCGGTGTGCCAGTGTTCGAGTAGCCGGCCGGTATTGAGCACCAGCGGGTAATCCCCATCCGGCAACTCCTTCGCCGGCAGCCAGTGCGCCGGGACGAGATGGGCGAGTCCGTCGTCGGTGTTGAACCGCTCGTCGAACAGGACCACGGTCCCGTCGTCGTGCTCGGGATCGTCGTTGGGGTAGAGCTTCCCGGTCAGCCCGAGGTTGGCGTGGCGCAGGTTCGCGTACGACGGCATAAGCGCGACCATCTCGTCGAACACCTCGCTGGGCGAGGAGTACGACCACCCCAGCCCGATCCGCTGGGCGATGTCCTGGATGATCTCCCAGTCCACCCGAGCCTGGCCCGGCGGGTCCATCACCTTACGGCCGAGCTGCACGCGCCGGTCGGTGTTGGTGTAGCTCCCCTCCTTCTCCAGGTACGACGACGCCGGCAGGATGACGTCGGCGAACTCCGCGGTCTCGGTCAGGAAGATGTCCTGCACCACCAGGAACTCCAGCTGCGACAGCGCCTTGCGCACCTTGTTGATGTTGGGGTCGGACAGGAACGGGTTCTCGCCCAGCATGTACATGCCACGCACGCCGCCGGGCTTCAGCACCGACCCGATGATCTCGGTGACGGTGAGGCCTCGGTTGGGGTCCAGCTCGGCGCCCCAGGCCTCCTCGAAGCGCCGGCGGACGGCCTCCCGGTCGACGCCCTGGTAGTCGGGGAAGAACATGGGGATCAGTCCGGCGTCGGAGGCGCCCTGGACGTTGTTCTGCCCGCGCAGCGGGTGCAGGCCGGCCCCCGGCTTGCCCACGTTGCCGGTGATCGAGCAGAGCGCGATCAGGCAGCGGGCGTTGTCGGTACCGGTGGTGTGCTGAGAGATGCCCATCCCCCAGTAGATGACTCCGGCCTTCGCCTCGCCCCAGACTCGTGCGACCTTACGGATCAGGTCCGCGTCGACGCCGGTGATCTGCGCGGCGCGTTCCGGCGGGTAGTCGTTGACCGTGCGGACCAGTTCCTCGAAGTTGGAGACCCGGGCCTTGATGAACTCCCGGTCGATCAGGCCGAGCCGGATCACCTCGTGCATGACCGCGTTGTAGAACGCCACGTCGGTGCCGGGCTTGACCTGGCAGTAATAGTCGGCGTGCTCGGCCACGGTGCTGGCGCGGGGGTCGACATAGATGATCTTCGTGCCGCGCCTGCGGGCCTGCTTGAAGAAGGAGCTCGCGACGGGGTGGTTCGCCGTCGGATTCGACCCGGTGATGATCACCACTTCGGCGTTGGCGACGTCGCCGTACGTGGTCGAGACCGCGCCGGAGCCGACTCCCTCGAACAGCGCGGCCACCGACGAGGCATGGCAGAGCCGGGTGCAGTGGTCGACGTTGTTGGTGCCGAAGCCGGCCCGGACCAGCTTCTGAAAGAGGTAGGCCTCCTCGTTGGAGCACTTCGCGGAGCCGAACCCCGCGATGGCGCCGGCGCCCTTCTCCGCGTGGATCTCCCTCAGTCGCCGGGCGACGAGGTCGAGCGCCTCTTCCCAGGTGGCCTCGCGGAAGTGCGGCAGCACCTCGTCGTAGTCGACCAGACCGCCGGGCTTGCGCCGACCGTCCTTGCCGTTCTTGCTCAGCTTGGCACTGCGGCCGCCGCCGCCGCTGCGGTTGCCGCCGGCGCCGGCGCGCCCCCGGTCGTTGTCCGCGTCGCCGCGCACGTCCGCCGACAGCGGACCCTTGGGGTAGGACGACTCCTTCCGGATCAGAGGCATGGTGAGCCGCTGCGGCGACGCCGCGTAGTCCCAGCCGTACCGGCCCTTGACGCACAGCCGGCTCTTCGAGCCCGGCTGGTCGCGGCCTTCCGCGAAGGCGATCGCGCCGCGTGACCGGTCGACGTAGTAGGTGAGGGCACAGCCGACGCCGCAGTACGGGCATACGCTGTCGACCGCGTCCAGCTCCTCGCGGGGCCGGATGGGGATGTCGTTGATCGCCTTGTTGGTCAGTGCGCCAGTGGGACAGGCCTGCACGCACTCGCCACAGGTCACGCACGAGCTGGCGCCCATCGGGTCGTTGAGGTCGAAGGCGATCCTGGTCGAGTAGCCCTTGCCCGAACGGCCGATGACGTCGTTGCCCTGAATGTCGTCGCAGGCCCGGACGCAGCGGTCACAGAGGATGCACGCATCGTGGTTGACCTCGATCACCGGGTTCGACGAGTCCAGTCCCCGGCCGGAACCGCACGGCAGGTCGGTGGTCTCCTTGGCCACGTCGAACCGATCGGCGAGGTCGAGGAGCAGGTTGTCGCCGGTGGTCGTCTGCTTCGGATCGTCCGCGCGCGGCGGCTGGTCGGAGATCAGCAACTCGGTCAAGGTGGCCCGGTTGCGCTCCAGTTCCGGCGTGCTGGTCTTGACCTGCATGCCGTCCTCACAGGGGCGCACACACGCCGCGGCGAAAACCCTGCCCCCTGTGTCGACCACGCACATGCGACATACGCCAACGGGGTCATAGCGCTCGTTGTGGCACAACACTGGGATGTCGATGCCGATCTGCTGTGCCGCATCGTAGATGCTGGTGCCCTCGGGCACCGTCACAGTACGGCCGTCGATCTCGGCCGTCACAGTCCGGACGGCCGTTACCGGCTCCTCGAGAGTCGTCATCTCAACTCCGTCAGTCGAGCGGCTAGTAGCATACAGAATACGGCATACAATCTGGCACTTACAATGCACCACTCGCAGTCTAAAGTGTTAGCCCCACACCATTTCTCACCAAATTCGGCTTTAGTGGCAACATGGGTAGATTGTCAAGCTATGTGAGCGTATGCGCCGTACCCGAGCTAAGCATCGAGCAGTAGATCTTCAAGATCGGCCGCCGCGATGCGCCCCTCCTCGTCCAGGCCGCGTGCGGCGTAGTATCCGGCGATCATCGACCGCAGGCGGTCGGCGTCAAGCACGGCGCTGCGGCCGGAACCGAGCTCAAGCGGCGTTTCCAGCATCCGGGCCGGCAACGTGTCATCGGCCGCGGTGGCACCCTCACGCAAGTTGAAAGCCCGTTTCGCCCGGACGATCCGCCGCGCGGCATCGCGTAGCTCGTCGGCGTCCAACGACCATCCGGTGACCAGCCCGAGCAGCCTGGCCCACTCCGTGAAGGGATCGTCGAAGACACCGCGCAGGAACTTACAAAGGATCATCGAGTCCATGACAGCGGCTCGATCCTCGGTGCCGACCGCTGCGGCGACGTGGGCAGCGCCGCCGTCGAACCGGTCAAGCTCGCCCGACAGATCGGCCTCGTAGGCGCCGGACCGGTTGTGATCGGCTCCCCTGGCGTTCACCGCGAGCCCGAGCGCCATCGACTGGAGGCTTCGCGGCTCGTAACCGGGTAGCTCCATCCCCTTGACCTGCGGCGCGAAGTCGATCGAGCCGTGGCCGACCACCTCGGCGGCCCGGCGCGAACCCTGCGCGAGCAACTCCCCCAGGCCGGGCGACCGCGTTCCGATCGCGTCCAGGGCCCGCAACACCGCCTTGCCGTCGCCGAACCGCAGCCACGGCTCGTCGATGAGGCCACGCTCGACACACTCCATGGCCCAGGCGATTGTGCCGCCCGCGGAGATGGTGTCGATCCCCAGCTCGTCGCATCGCGCGCTCGCGGCGAACACGTCATCGGGATCGGACACCCCGCACAGCGGGCCGAGCGCGAAGACGTTCTCGTACTCCATCCGCTGGCTGCCGCCGCCCTTGCGCGAGTAGATGTGCTCACAGCCGATGGAGCACGACGCGCAACTGTTACGCGCCACCCCGCGCAGTTCGTGCAGTTCCTCGGCGGCCAATCGGGGCGCGCCCTCGAAGGTCGCCGCGGTGAAGTTGCGCGTGGGCAACGTGCTGACGGCGTTGAAAGCCAGGAGATTGGCCAGCGTGCCCAGTTCCCTGTATTTCGCGGTGGCCGGTCCGAAGCTGCGCTTACGCAGATCACGGGCAGCGGAGAGGACACCTGCCTGATCCGCGACCGACACCTTGGTCGCCGCCCTGACCAGCACGGCCTTGATGTTCTTCGCTCCCAGCACCGCGCCCAGGCCACCCCGGCCGGCATGGCGGCCGTCATGGCTGATCGTCGCGTACCTCACCCCTCGCTCACCCGCGGCGCCAATGGCCGCAGTGCGCCAGTTACGGCCGAACCGCGACTTCGCCGCGGTCTCGGCCTCGCCGGCCGCCAGCCCGGCCAGGTCCGGCGCCGGCTCGAGACGTACGCCGTCGCCGTCGATCAAGAGTACCGAGAGCTCGTCGGCACGACCACGGATCACAAGCGCGTCATGCCCGGTGAGCTTGCCGGAGATCGCGAACTGGCTGGAGGCGAGGGCATCGGTCAGCAATCCGGTCAACGGCGACTTGGCGACGACCGCGAATTTCGCACTCGTCGTCAACGGAGTCCCGACCAATGAGGAAAAGACGAAGGCCAACGGCGCCGCCGGAGCCAATGGATCGACACCGGGAGGCGCCAGCCGATGCAGCAACCACGCGCCGAGCCCCACCCCGCCCAAGTAGGACCGCAACACCCGCTCTGTCAGCTCGAAGGGGGTGCTTGTAGCCTCCCGGCCACCGACGTCGACGAGCAACGCTCGTCCGAAGAAACCACCAGGCGCCATATTCCGACCCTAAGCGTCTTCGGCCCTCTGTGTTTACATGAGTAAAACGGACATCAGCGTAGCCTGGTCGCATGCCGGCCGAGGGCGGGGACCAGGCGCCAGTCAGGCGCCCGGCTGTGACAGAACATCACCGTCCGATTACCTCCGGTCGCACCGGACCTCATCCGCCGGCGTCCGCGGACAGGAAGGAAACGATGTCCCCCGCGACCAGAGGCAGCAACTCATCCCGGGTGATCTGATCACCATTGAGCGCGGCTATGACATGGCGGTCCAACGTCAGCCCAACCGAGGCGGCTGCGGCTCCGAGCGTGGCGGCCCGGACACCTCGCGGTCGGTGCCCACCGTTCTTCGCCAACGCCCCGAAGCACTCGACCACGATCTCCGGTGGAAGCCGATCACGTGCCGCCGCATAGTCCTCCGGGTTGTTGACGTTCACCACGGATTCCAGCCTCGGATCGTGCCGGGCGAGCGCAGTGTCCGCGAGCAACTGCTCGTCGCTCAGTTGAGCCACTTCGCAATGCTTGAAGAGCATGCCCGGCCGGAGGTCGCCCTCGGCGAGGAGATCCGCGACCAGCCCGGCCAGGGCGGTCCGGTAACCGGCCGCCAGCGGTTGCCGAAAACCATGTGCCACGGGCAGTACGACGTCGGGCCCCGAGGCCAGGCCGCGCAGTACGCACCGGACGAAAGCCGGATGGAGAAACGGCAGGTCGGTGGAGCATACGAAGGCGGTCTCGGCCCGGTCTGCCACCGCTGCCAGCCCCACGGCCAGGCCCTGCATGGGGCCCAGCCCTTCCACAGGATCCTCAACTACGGTGATTCCCGAGGGCAGTGGCGGCAGCTCCTGCCCAGGGGCGGCGACCACGATGACCGGGCCGCCGACCGTCCTGGCGAGCACCGCGGTGGCGCGATACAACAACGTGGAACCGTGCCACTCCAGCCAGGCCTTCGGCTTCCCCATCCGTGTGGAGCGCCCGCCCGCAAGCACAACGCCCGCAGCAGTCTGCATGCCCGCATGCTAGGCCACCGGTCAACCGCCATGCTCGCCTTGGATCCGTCGATGCCTCCAGCTCGGGTTGTCTTTGGCCATGACCAGAATCAACTTCTTGACGGACGCTGCTGTCGACGGACGTCCTTGATGTTCATCCTCAAGCACGCCTGCGCGTCCGGCGGAGACCTGATCGGCATCGGCGCTCAAAGGCGCCACCCGCGGCGGTCAGTCGCAGCCGCAGCCGTCGCAGCAACAGCCGTCCTCGCCCGGGCAGCAGGAGCAGCAGTTGCCGCAGTTGCTGCAATTGCCGCAGCAGTCGTAGCCGGAGCAGTCGAAGCGCTCGCAGAAGGAGCGCTCGCGGTCCTCGTCCCAGGCGGGCCGGTACAGGCCGCACGTGCAGCAGCTCAGCGCGGTGCACGCCAGCGACAGCAGTCCGCCGGGGTCTCGCTTCGGCGGCCGTCCTCCCGGCGGCGCGCCGGGATCGCCGGGAGGGGCTCCGGGCGCGTGTCCGGGCGGGTGGCCTGTGCCGTGCATCCCGGCGGTCGCGAAGGCTCGGGCGACGGCGCTGCCGGTCTCCCGCACCAGCAGGGCGCGCGTCAGGCCGGGGCGGGGCATGTCCAGCCCGTCCACAGCGGCGCGCAGTTCGGCGTGCGCGGCGTCGCAGTGGCGGCGCGCCTCGTCCAGGCCGGTGCCGGTGGCGGCCAGCGGGTTGTACGCCCCGGACGCACGGTCGTCGGCCAGGTCCTCCACCGCGTCGATCAGGTGTGCCAGCTTCCCGAATCCGCGACCGGCCGCCTCCAGGGCCTCCCGGTTGTGCGGCTTCCCCGTGAGCACCGCGGTGTGCGCGAACGCGGCGGCCACGGCGTCCTCGGTGGGCCCCGTCAACTCTCGTAACCCGGGCGCCGCGACGCTCCCCGGGGGCGCCTGGGCCGGGGCGCGTTCCAGGAGGGCCTGGCGGTCGGCCGCCACCGTCAGCGGGGTGGGGTCGAACCCCAGCGTTCCGGCCATGGCTGTGCCGGCCGAGGACCAGCGGCCCGCCAGGCGGGTGGCGCCGACGGCCACCGGGCGGCGGGCGTACACGCCATCCCCGTCCGCCACGTGGTCGCGTACCTTGCCGGCCGCCAGGAGCAGCGACACCGAGGCCGCCAGCCGTACTCCCTCGGACTCCACCACGTCGGCGCCCTTGAAGCCGCGCAACGCACACGGGCCCGCCCGCCGGCGCGACGCGGACGCGGGCGACTGGGCCTCGGTGAGGACGGACACGAGCAGGCCGTCGTAGTTGGTCACCAGGCGGGACAGGTGTCCGTGCTCGTCGCGGAGCGCCAGGCAGAGCCCACACAGGTGGCCCATCCAGTCCGCGTAGAGCCCCTTGCACATGACGTGCCGACACGGGCGGACAATGCCGAACATACGTCCCCTTATGTGCGTATTAGAGAGCCAACCGTAGCACCGGGCCGCCGGAAGATACCGCGGCGTCGAACGGATCCCCAGGAAGGAGACGGTGCCCTCATCGGCCGGCCCTGGAGCACTGTGCAGGCCCGGCACGAGGGCGCGGAGCTCGTTGTGGCGGTCGGCGTGGTGTGGTCGCGCGACTGCGTCGTCGTTTACCACGTGACGACCACTGAAGACCCACTGACGATCCCCGCACCGCCACGGCCGCCGCAGGCGGAGCGGGGCCCAGGCGGGCTGGTACAAATGGGGCATGAGCGAATCCGTCCGGCATCCCCCGCAGCCGAACGTGCCGTCGGCCCGGCGTGTCTACAGTCGGACGTACCGTGTGTGGGCTCACGTGCTCCTGTGGACGCCGATCGCGCTCACGGTGGCCGGAGTCGTCCTCGGCCTGGGGCTGTTCGCGGCCGCTGACGCCGACCCGACGTACAGTTCGTCCGCGCTCGGCTATCTCGGCCTCGCTGTGTGGGGCGCCCTCGCGGTCCTGTCACCCGTCCTGCTCGGGTCGTTCATCGCCGGGCTGGTCATGCTGATCCGCACGCGCAGCTGAGGTCGCGGCCGGACGCGGCCCAACACAGACTGCCGCTGCGCAGGCAGCCATGGCTATTTGCGCGAAGTAGCGCAGATTGACATTCGCGGTCCCCCTGCCACCGCCTTCGGCAACGCGATCCTCGGCCACCACGACCGCGAACCGGGCCACGCCGAGCTCGCTGAGCTCGGCGTGGCCGGGCCATAGGAGCGGACGCCAGAGCCTCGCCTGGCCCTGCCCACGGCCGGGTCAGCCGTCCCGGGGCACTGTCTGCGCCCGTTCCGCGTGCGGCTTGGCCTCGGGCTCCGCCGCTGCCGAGCCCTCGCCGTCCTGACCCTTCTCGTCGTCCTTGAGGTACGCGTCCGGCACCTCGGGCGGGACCGGCACCAGTTCCTTGCGGGTCACGAACGTGTCGAGCAGCGAGAGCAGCATGGCCACCACCGGCACCGCCAGCAGCGCGCCCACCGCCCCGAAGAGCTGCGCCCCCAGGATCACACCCGCGAACGCGACGCCCGGATGCACGTTCACCGCCCGCCCGCTGATGCGCGGCTCCAGCGTCAAGTTCTCCACCTGCTGGTACAGAATCGCCCAGGCCAGCGCCGCCACCCCGATCCAGGGCCGGGGCGAGACCAGGCCCACGACGGCGGGCAGGGCGATCGCGATGTACGTGCCGATCGTAGGCACGAACTGGGCCACGATGCCCGTCCACACGCCCAGCGCCAGCCACGAGGGCATGCCGATCAGCATGAACACGATGGCGGAGGTCGTGCCGTTGATCGTGGCCAGGATGAGCCGGGCGGAGACGTAGCCGCCGGTTTTGACCAGCGACACGTCCCACACAGTGAGGAAGATCTGCTGGACGCGGCCGGGCAGGAACTGGGCGAGCCAGCGCCGCAGCCGGGGACCGTCGGCCGAGAAGTAGAAGGTCAGCAGCAGCAGGGCGAAGGTGTTGAACACCGCCGCAGTGATCGTCCCGAGCAGGCCGAGCACGCCGCCGACCAGGTCCTGGGCGTAGGTGGCGGCCTGTTGAGGGGTCAGGTTGATGGAACTGAGGATGGTGGAGATGTCGTACTTCGTGCCGAACCTGGCGTTGATCCAGTCGATGGCGCCGGTGACCACCTCGGGCAGCGCCCGCACAAGCAACGCGGCCTGCTCGACGAACAGGTTGCCGAACAGGAAGAGGAAGACCCCTGCGAGCAGGGCGATCCCGATCATCACGAGGATGGCTGCGGCGCCACGGCGCATATGCCGGGCCAGCCGGCCCACTGCGGGCTCCATCGCCAGCGACAGGAACCAGGCCATCACCACGATGACGACCAGCGAACCCGCGTCCGTGAGAATGAAGCGGATGATGTACACCACGACGACGACTGCGACGATGGCGAACCCGACCCGCCACACGTTGGAGGCCGAGAGGAGCACCTGGACCGGAGGGGCAGCCTCGGGACGGGACTCCCCGGGCTCGATCGGCTTGGTCATAGCACTCTCCTGACCAGACCACGCGGCGATATGCCTCACCAGCACCTCTCCCCGCCCGGAGTGCGTCGTGCGCGGCGCCACCACCGCCGCCGAGCGTGACCGCCAGCTCCGGTGCCTATGCGATCAGGACGCGAACCCGAGCTTGCGCAGCAGGTCCTGGTGTGCGAGCTGTCCGTAGTATTCAAGCATTTCTGCGATCCGGCCCTCCCGGAAGGTCACCCTCATGATGAACCGGTTCTCGTAGGTATCGCCGTCGGCGAGTTCGGCGACCATACGCTCCTCCACGATGGCCACGTCGGGGTCGTCCGTCTGGTGGAACAGGACGTCGTGCACGGCGATGCTGCGCGCCCCGGCGACCAGGCCGGTGAACGCGGCGTGCAGCGCCTCACGCCCGGAGATCACCGCGGGCAGGCCCGCGACCGGCAGGGCAGCCTCGTAGGTGGCGTCGTCGCACCAGAAGGTGACGAACTCGTCGATCCGGCCGGCGTACAGCAGCTTGCTGGAGCGGTTCCACACGTCCTCGTTCCGCGCTCGGGCGGCGGCGAGGTCGGCGGCAGTGATGGAGATGATGTTCGACGTCATGACGTACTCCTTTTGGTAGTGAGATGGTGCTGGTTCAGGCGACGGCGCCGATGCCGCGCGGGGGTGTGGGGGTGCCGTGGACGCGGCGCGCGTAGCGCCGGAACGAGCGGCGGCCGAGCAACGGCAGCAGCCGGCGCAGCGGCGCGGGAAGCTTGCCCATTTCGATCCCGATCACCTCGGGATCCCCCTCGTAGAGCATCATCCCGAAGCCCAGGAACATGAGCCGCTTGGGAATCGAGGACATGCCCCGGGCGGTGAACTCCTCCCACTCCTCGGCCGTGATGTGCCGGGCCATGATGGGCAGCAGATGGGTCTCCTCGGCGTGCAGATGCTCGAACAGCGCCGCACACATGCTGGACAGGATCCCGGCCAGCGCTTCGCCGTCCGAAGCCGACGCGGTCCGGCGCCAGGTGCCGAGCGCCTCGTGCGCCTGCTCCAAGAGCACCGCCACCTGCTCGTGCTGGCTCTGCATCACGTGCACCAGCGGAGCGAGCTCACCGGGGACCCGGGCGAGCAACACATCCCACAGCAGATCGTCCTCGACGCTGTGGTGGTGCAGCAGCGACAGAAACAGGGTCGCGTGGGCTGCCACGATCGAGGTCCGGCGGTGGTCTCCCCCGGCGACGGCGCGTACCGCCACCGGGGACAGGCCCAGCTCACGGCGGAAACTGGAGTGCGCGACCTGCATCATGCGCACGTCGGTCAGCCCCGGCCCGTGGAGCCGCGGCCCTTCGGTGGTCTGGTGTTCCATGCTGTTTCCTCTCTGATGAGGACAGCCTGCGGCCACGCGCTTGGAAGGCACCCCGTTTCGGCTTGGACGCCACCTCCCGGCGAGCGGGGACGTGCCGTAGCGTGACCGACGTGCGCTATCAGGTGTTGGGTCCGGTCGAGGCGCTCGATGCCGACGGGGACCCGGTCCAGCTCGGCGGCCAGAAGCAGCGGGCGCTGCTCGGTCTGCTGCTGGCCGCCCGTGGCCGGGTCGTCTCGGTCGGCCGCCTCATCGACGAGCTGTGGGCCGACGAGGCCCCGCCTAAGGCGCTGACCTCGGTGCAGTCCTATGTCGCGAACCTCAGGCGGGCACTGGAACCCGACCGCCCAGCCCGCGCCCCCGCCCAGGTCCTCATCACGCGTCCGCCCGGCTACGCCCTCGCGACCGGCTCGCTCGACTCCATCGAGTTCGAGACGCTGGCGAGCGCGGCGCACGAATCCCTCGCGACCGACGCCGCGCATGCCCGGGAGCTCCTGCGCACCGCCGCCGGGCTCTGGCGCGGAGAGCCGTACGCCGACGTGGCCATGGCGTCGCCCGGCCTGGCCGCCGAGGCCGCCAGGCTCGGCGAGCTCAGGCTGCTGGCCACGGAGGATCGGTTCCGCGCCGAGCTCGCTCTCGGCGTGCACGCCCGGCTGGTGGGAGAGATCGAGCAATTGGTGGCCGCGCAGCCGCTCCGTGAAGCGGCCTGGGGGCTGCTCGCGGTTGCCCTGTACCGGTCCCAGCGCCAAGGGGAGGCGCTCGAGGCGCTACGGCGGGCCAGGCGGCTCCTCGCCGAGGAGCTCGGCGTGGACCCAGGTCCGGAGCTGAGACGGCTCGAGGAGGCGGTGCTGCGCCACGAACCGTCGCTGGAGGCCAGACCCGCTCCCGTCACGCCACCGGCATACGGCGCATCGGCGGACGCCAGGCCACGCGCCGCCGCGGCCAGGCTGGTCGGCCGGGAGGAGTGGCAGGCACGCCTCACCGGCTATCTCGTCGATGCGAGCGCCGGTCGCGGCACCGTGGTGCTGCTGACTGGGGAACCAGGCATCGGCAAGACCGGTCTGGCCCGCGCCCTCACCGCGACCGCCACCGAGATGGGCTTACATACCGGATGGGGACGATGCGAGGAAGCCGTGGGGGCTCCCGCCCTGTGGCCGTGGTCGCAAGCCTTGGGCCTGCTCCTGCGCGCCGCCGGGCCGGCGGCCCGGCTACCGGCCCTGGCGGCCCTGCTGCCCGGCTCCGACGACGATCCGGCCGCCACCATCACGGCGACGGGCGTCGAGATGGCGGCTTTCCGGCTCGCCGAGGCCACGGCCGCGCTGCTGCGTGACGCGGGACCGACCCTGCTGGTGCTCGACGACTTGCACTGGGCGGACGGCGACACACTGAACCTGACCCGCCGACTCGGCGCGATGCTCGCGGACCTGCCGGTCGTGCTGCTCCTGACCAGCCGCGACGCCCAGGCCGACCACACGCAGGAGCTGGCCGAGACACTGGCCGAGCTCACCCGCGCCGGCCTCGTCCGGGCCGGTCTGCGCGGGCTGGACCAGGCGGGGGTCCGGGCCTATGTCCGGCTCCGGCACGGCGTGGAAATCGCGGACGAAGTCTCCGCGGCGTTGGGCGAACGCACGAACGGCAATCCCTTCTTCCTCGGGGAGCTTGTGCGGCTGCTTGCGGACGAACGCCTCCTCACCACACCGGGCGCCGTGCGCGCGCTGAAGGTGCCTGACGGGGTGCAGGACGTCGTGCGGCGGCGGATCTCCCGGCTGCCCGACGACGCGGAGACCCTGCTGGCGACGGCCGCGGCGTGGGGACCCACGTTCGATGTCGATCTCGTCGAGGCGGCCTCAGGGCTGACCGCGGACGCCGCGATGAACGCCACCGAAGCCGCCCTGCTGGCGGGCTTGATCGTGGCGGACGGTACGCGCCACCGGTTCACGCATGGTCTGGTCCGGGAGGCCGTCTACGTGCGGCTGCCGCCGGGTGAGCGCCGCCGGCTGCACGCGGCGATCGCCAAGGTGATCGAGGAGCGGTCCGGCGCGGCGGGCGAGACGCGCTCCGCCGAGCTCGCCCACCACCACGGCCTGGCCGGGGCCGGGCACGCCCGCGCCGCCTGGACTCACGCGTTGCGGGCGTCGGCGCTCGCGGCGCGGCAGCCCGCTCCCGCGGAGGCCGCCCGCCTGCAGGAGGCCGCGTTGACCGCGCTGACCCGAGACCCCACCGCCACCGCCACCGACCGGTACGACGTGCTCATCGGCCTCGCGCTGGCCCGCAGGCGCGCGGGCTACGACCAGCAGGCGTGGGAGGCCACGCGCGAGGCGGCCGAGGTGGCCCTCGCGGGCGGGGACGTCGTCGCGGCTGCGCGGGCGGCGGTCGCGACCACCGCCGACGCCGTCTGGAGCTGGCGCGAGTACCGGGTGGTAGACGTCTCGGGCGTCACGCTGTTCGAGCGGCTGGTCCGGGAGCTTCCCCCGGGACACCAGGCGCTACGGGCACGGCTACTCGCCGCTCTCGCGGCAGAGCTCTACTACGGTACGGACACCACCGGCCGCACCGTGGCCCTGTCCACCGAGGCCGAATCCCTGGCTCGGGCCCATGGCAGCCGGGCTGACCTGGCTCGCGTGCTCGAACTCCGCCATGTCGCCTACGAGCGACCCCAACTGCTGGCCGAACGGCTGTCCGCGGCACGTGAGCTCGCCGACCTGGCCGGCCTGCCCGACTCCGCGGACGATCCGGCCGCCCTCGCCCGCGCGCTGGTGTTCCGCGGGCGGGACCAGATCGAGCAGGGCGACATCGCCGCGGGACTGCACGACTACCGGCGTGCTCGGGAGCTGGCGCAGACGTACGCGCTCGCCCCGGCGCTGGTCGCGCTCGACTGGGCCGGGGCGGTGGCCGACATCGCCCGCGGCCGGTTCGCCGAGGCTGAACGGGCGATCGCGAAGGCTCACGAGTTCCACGCGGGCACCACCGTCGCCGGCGCCGCCGAGGTCCCGATCGCCCTGACGGCGACGCTGAACCTGGCCCGAGGCACGTTGCCGGCGATCGAGCCGCTGCTGGCCGAGTCCGCCGCCGCCACCGGTCTCGCCCTGCTGCGCGAGTGGCACGCGCTGGCACTGCTGCGTTCGGGCCGGGCCGATCAGGCGCGGTCCGCGCTCGGCGCGTGGCGGCAGCAGCCGGAGGTGCCGATGGACTACCTATGGCTGACCCACCAGGCGATCCGCGCGGAGCTGTGGTCCGAGCTGGGTCCGGCGGAGGCCGCGTACGACCTGCTCACGCACCTGGTGCCCTACGCGGACCGGATCGTGATCGGCGGCACGGGGATCACGTTCGCCGGATTCGCCGGACACCACATCGGCCTGCTGGCCAGGGCATACGGCGACCTGGACGGCGCGGCAGACCATCTCGAAGCGGCGCTGCGGCGCAATGAGGAGGCCGGACTGCGTCCCTTCGCCGCGGCGAGCGCCCGCGAGCTGGCCACCACCCTCAGGCGCCGCGACCGGCCCGGCGACCATGAGCAGGCGGCCATCCTGACGATCCGCGCGTCCGCGCTGACCGACCCCTGTGGATCAACCCACCAATCCCACAAGCGCTCATAGCGTCCTAACGGCAAGACCCCCGCCCGGCAAGGCGACGCACTCGATCGGGACGATCGGATGGGGCCTATGTGACGCCCATGCATTGTCTCTCCGGTCAGCGCACCCTGCCTTGGCGGGGGTGCGAACGTGAGTTCGGCTCTGGCTGTGGCGCTGGCTTTCGCTCCGACTCTGGCTGTGGCTCTCCGGGCCCACGGGCCGTGGTGGCGACTATCCGTCTCGACCTGGCGGCCGAGCAGGTGGGCACCCCGCTGCAGGCACGCGAGCACGTCGGCGCAGGAGCCCTCGACCAGCACCTCCAGCAGCGGCCAGCCGGATCCGGTGGGCATAGCGCTGCGCCCGCCGCTCGCCCGTCACGCCGCCCTCGCCACGGCTAGGTGCGCCCGGGTCTGAGCCACCTGCGCCGGTGGACAGCGGTCAGCCAGTGGAGCGATGGCAACGATAACATTCGCGGTTCTATCCCGTGTACAAGGGGAAATCAATCCTTGACGCGTCAGAATGGCATCGTTAACAATCGGAGGCACTCGGCCGTCCCCACATCCTCGGCATCATCCGGACCCAAGGAGAGACCATGGTCCGCTCGCACCATTTGGTAGCGCTAACATCGCCTACTCGCCGCGACGTCCTCCGAGGCATGGGAGGGCTGGCCGCGGCCGGCACGCTGGCCGCTTGCGGCGTGCCCGTGGAGTCAGAAAAGCCCGCCGTGCTCGGATCCTCGGCCGCCCCGTCGGCCGCGCAGGCCAGCGGCGAGGTCACCCTGTGGATGCGCGACGACGACCTGCTGAAGGTCTTCCGAACCGTGGTCCCGGCCTTCAACGCCGAATACCCCAACGTCAAGGTGAATCTCAAGGGCGTGGACATCGCCACCAAGCTCCCTCCGGCCCTGGTCAGCGGCGTCGGCCTGCCGGACGGGTCGTTCTGGGAGGACGACCAGATCGGCCAGCACGCCGACCGTCTGTACGACCTGACCGCGCTGATGAGCAAGTACCGCGCCGACACCGTCCAGTTCAAGCTCGACGTCCTCACCCATAACGGCCGGCTCGTCGGCGTCCCCTGGGACACCGACCCGGGACTGCTCTACTACAACGACGAGATCGTCAAAAGCGCCGGCGTCAACCCTGCCTCTCTGACCGACTACGACGCGCTACTGGGCGCCGCCCGCGCGATCAAGGCCAAGAACCCCAAGGCCAAGCCGATCCCGCTGGAGCAGGACAACACCCTGGGCATGATGTGGTACACGATGTTCCTGAACCAGCAGCAGGGACACGGCCTGGTGGACCCCTCCGGCAACCTGACGCTGGAGGGCGAGCCCTCCCGCCGGGCGCTGACCTGGATCAAGACCGTCGTGGACGAAGGGCTGGGCGCTCGCCAGAAGTTCGCCAGCACCGCCCAGATCACCATGCTCGACGAGGGGATCATCTCGCTGGTCCCGTGGGCGCAGTGGTTCATCTTCATCCCGCAGTCGGGCCTGAAGAAGACGACCGGCCAGTGGCGCATGACCACCCTGCCCGCCTGGTCCGCCGGCGGCTCCCGCAGCGGGCTGATGGGCGGCAGCTCCTTCGTCATCCCGGCCAAGGCGAAGAGCCCCGAGCTGGCCTGGCTGTTCTACGAGTTCGCCGTCTACCGGCCCGAGGGGTACCGGACGGTGTTCTCCAAGAACTCGGTCTACCCGACCGGGCTCAACACGGTGGTCCCCTCGGTCAGGTCGGCGCTCGACCCGGCCAAGCCCCTGGTGGACAAGCTGCCGCAGCTCGGCGGCGTGGACAACTGGGCGATCAGCACCAAGGCGGCGCTGGAGATCCCGCCCGGCTACACGGCTCCCACCTGGTACGGCCAGGCGGCCAAGTACCTGGGCGCCAACATCCAGCGCCTGATGGACGGCAAGATGTCGGTCGACGAGGTGATCGCCAAGTCCACGGCCGACATCAAGAAGAACCTGATCGACAGGAACTGACCGGCCGTGTCGATACTGGCGAACCGGGTGGTGGCCCGGCACGCGTCCGCCGCCCGCACGACCCAGGGCCGGCGCGGGCCGCGTACGGGGTGGCGAGGGCTGCTGCTGGTCTCCCCGTTCCTCGTGTTCTTCGCGGCCTTCACCGCCTACCCGCTCTACTACGCCTTCCAGCTCAGCTTCCTCGACTGGCACGGCGGCGCGACGTACCGGTGGGCTGGCCTGGACAACTACTCCTATCTGCTGACCAATCCCGACTTCTGGGCGGCGCTGGGCAACACGGTCGTCATCTGGCTGCTGATCGTGCCGTTGCAGACAGTCGGCGCCATCGCCGCGGCGGGCGCGCTTTCCCGGGCCGGGCTCCGGTTCAAGGGGCTGCTGCGGACGGCGGTGATCATCCCGTACGTGACGCCGCTCGCGGCCATGGCCCAGGCCTTCATCCTGATCTTCGACCGGGACTACGGAGTGGCCAACTACCTGCTCGGGCTGGCCGGACTGCCGTCCGTGGAGTGGCTGACCTCGACCGAGTGGTCCAAGGTGACGATCGCCCTGCTGGTGCTGTGGAAATCCAGCGGGTTCGCGCTCATCGTCATGCTGGCCGCCATCCAGAGCATCCCCGGCGAGGTCTACGAGGCGGCCGCGCTGGACGGGGCGGGGCCGTTCACCACCTTCTGGAGGATCACCGTGCCGCTGATGCGTCACGCCATCGCGTTCTTCATGGTCATCTCCACGCTGGGAATCTCGCAGATGTTCCTGGAGCCGTACGTGCTGACGGACGGAGGCCCGTACAACAGCAGCACCACCAGCGGGCTGTACCTGTTCCAGCACATCGGCGCCTCCGACCTCGGCACCGGGGCGGCCAACACGTTCCTGCTGGTCGTCATGGTGCTGGCACTGTCGGTCGCGGCGGTGCGCGTGTTCCGGGAGTCGAAGTGAGCCTGGTGCGCCGCGGTGGTGGATACGTGCTGCTGGCCGCGGCCGTCGTGGTCTTCCTCTATCCGATCTGGTGGATGGTCGTCTCGGCGTTCAAGCCGGGGGCGAGCATCCTGAACGACCCGCTGGGGGCGGGTCCGTTCACGCTGAACAACTTCAAGGCGATGTTCGAGGTGGTGCCGATCGGCCAGGCGCTGGGCAACACGGCCCTGGTGGTGGTCGCCAAGAGCGCTCTGACCCTGGTGTTCTGCCCGCTGGCCGGGTACGGCTTCGCCAAGTACCGCTTCCGGTTCAAGGAGTTGTTGTTCGGGCTGGTGCTGCTGACGCTGATGCTGCCCACCCTGGCCCTGGTCATCCCGCTGCTGCTGGAGATGAAGCAGATCGGCTGGGTCAACACGTACCAGGCGCTGATCCTGCCCGGCGCGGTGGACGCCTTCAGCGTCTTCTACATGCGCCAGGTCATCAGCCAGGTGCCCGACGAGATGCTGGACGCCGCGGCCATCGACGGGGCGTCGGTGCTGCGCACGTTCTGGTCGGTCCTGGTGCCCGTGATCCGGCCGGGGCTCGCGGCGCTGGCCGTGCTCACCTTCTTCAACGTCTACAACGACCTGGTCTGGCCGATCGTGGCGGTCAACGACGAGAACCGGCAGACCGTCTCGGTGCTGCTGGCCAACCTCGCCACCAACGTCACCGGCGCCCAGACCGCCAGCGGTTTCGACCTGTGGGGCCAGCTCATGGCCGCCTGCACGATCGCCACCGTTCCCACCGTCATCGTCTTCCTGCTGGTGCAGCGCCACTTCATCAAGGGCCTGCTGGCAGGCAGCAGCAAATAGTCAGGAGTCGTCATTGCTCACCGCTGACATCACGCTCAGCACCTCCTTCCACCGCGGCCCCGTGGACCGCCGCCTGTTCGGGACGTTCGTCGAGCACATGGGTCGATGCGTGTACACCGGCATCTACGAGCCCGGCCATCCCACAGCGGACGAGTACGGTTTCCGCGGCGACGTGGCCGACCTGGTCCGCGAGCTGGGCGTCACGCTGGTGCGCTACCCAGGCGGCAACTTCGTCTCCGGCTACCGCTGGGAGGACGGCATCGGCCCGCGCGACGCGCGGCCCCGCACGTTCGACCTTGCCTGGAGGGGGATCGAGCCGAACGAGGTCGGCACCGACGAGTTCCTGCGCTGGGCCGCGCTCGGAGGGCTGACCCCCATGATGGCGGTGAACCTGGGCACTCGCGGCATCCAGGCGGCCGCCGACCTGGTCGAGTACTGCAACGTCCGCGAGGGGACTCGCTGGGCCGACCTGCGCCGGTCCAACGGCACCGCCGATCCGTACAAGGTCCCCCTGTGGTGCCTCGGCAATGAGATGGACGGGCCCTGGCAGATCGGACACACCAGCGCCCGCGAGTACGGCGCGCTGGCCCGCGAGGCAGGCAAGGCCATGAAGCTCGTCGATCCCGGCATCGAGCTGGTGGTCTGCGGCAGCAGCAACCGGGAGATGCCGACCTTCGGCTACTGGGAGGCCGAGGTCCTGGAGCAGGCCTACGACGTGGCCGACTACGTGTCCCTGCATGCCTACTACCTCAACGACGGGGAGCGGGCCGGGTACCTTGGCTCGGGCGCGGCGCTGGAGGCGTTCATCGGCGACGTGATCGCCACCGCCGACGCGGTCGGGGCGCGGCTGGGCCGCAAGAAGCGCATCAACCTGTCCTGCGACGAGTGGAACGTCTGGACCCGCGACCCCTCCGTGGACCTCACCGCCCGCGAGCCGGACGTGGCCATGCCGCTCACCGAGCACGAGTACACCCCGCTGGACGCGGTGGTGACGGGCGACCTGCTGGTCGCGCTGCTCAACCACGCCGACCGGGTCCGCGTCGGCTGCCAGTCGCTGCTGGTCAACGTGAGCGCGCCGATCCTCACCCAGCCGGGCGGTCCGGCTCGCAAGCAGACGATCTTCTACCCGTTCGCGCTCGCCGCGCACATGGCCCGCGGCCAGAGCCTCCACACGGTGGTCGCCGGGTCGGAGGTTTCCACCGTGCGGCACGGTGACGTCCCCGCCGTCGCCGCCGCCGCGACCCATGACGAGGACGCCGGGGAGGTGGCCCTGTTCGTCACCAACCGGGGCGCGGAGCCGGTGCGGGTGAGGCTGAGCCATGAGGGCCCAGGAACTCTGAAGGTCCAGGACGCCTGGATGCTGACCGCGACCGGCTCCGGCCTCCCTCTGCCCTTCACCCAGTACGCGCCCGCCGACGACGGCACCACCATCCTGCACCTGCCCGCCGAGTCCTGGACAGCACTGACGGCCCAGCGAAAGGACTGATCATTGAAGCGCTTGTCCCTGCTCATCCTGCTGTTACTCGCCCTGCTGATCCCCTCCACCCCCGCCCAGGCGGTGACGACCGGCAACGGCGCCCTGGTCTACTCACCGCCCGCCGGCAGTTCATTCGACCCCGCGGGCACCACCTACGCCAAGGTCATCGCGCTGAAGAACAACGGCAGCGCCAACGGCACCCTGCTGGTCACCTATGACCAGCTCGTCTACGTCAACGGCGTGCAGGTCTACCCCATCTACCGCAGCACCGACGGCGGCACCACCTGGTCGCACCTGTCCAATGTGGTGCCCAGCCAGGCCTTCTCCTCCCTCACCCTGACCTCCCAGCCCTTCCTGTACGAGCTGCCGCAGCAGGTGGGCGCGCTGGCCGCCGGAACGATCATCCTGGCCGGCATGATCATGCCCGCCGACCGCTCCAGCAGCAGAATCGTGCTGTACAAGAGCACCGACAGGGGCGCCACCTGGACCTACCACAGCACCGTGGACACCGGCGGCCCGGCCGTCTACGACCCGAGCCCCACCTCCACCACCACCACCGTCTGGGAACCCTCGCTGAACCTCGACCCCTCGGGCAACCTGGTCTGCTACTACTCCGACGAGCGCCAGAAGTCGTCCGGCATCCTGCAGGCGGTGGTCTACCGCCGATCCACCGACGGCGGCCTCACCTGGGGCCCGGTCACCAACGTAGCCGCGGTGGGCAACTCCAGCGACCGCCCCGGCATGATCACCGTGACCCGGCTGCCGAACGGCAAGTACCTCGCCGCCTACGAGGTCGTCAACCGGCCCAGCCAGAGCCTCAACACCGCCGTCAACTACTACAAGATCTCCGACGACGGGCTGACCTGGCCCAGCGGCCTGGGCGCCCCGATCAGGCTCACTGACGGGCGCGGCATGGGCTCATCCCCGTTCGTGCGCTGGGTGGCCGCGGGCGGACCGAACGGCATGGTGGTCGTCTCCGCCAAATGGGGCCTGGACAGCGCCGGCAACATCAACGGCGGCCAGGACTTCTTCGTGAACTACAACCTCGGCCAAGGTCCTTGGGAACGGCTGCCGTACGCCGTCACCTACGACGCCTCCGACACGCAGGGCGGCTACTTCTCCGGCTTCGCCCAGGGCTACGACACCAGCCCCGACGGGCTGACCCTCTACCAGGCGACCAACGTCGAGAACACCACGACCGGATACAACGACATCCGCGTCGGCACGATCCCGCTCAACGCCGACCACTACGAGGCCGAGCGCGCCACCCGTAACAACACGCAGCTCGTCTCCCACGCCGATGCCTCCAACGGATCGAAGGTCGGCAACATCAACTTCTCCGACAGCTACGTACAGTTCGATGTCAACGTCCCCGCCGCCGGCACCTACACGATCAACGTCCGCTACGCCAACGGCACCGGCGCGACCAGCGGCCACGCGGTCAGCGTCAACGGCGGCACCGCCTCCACCCTCTCCTACCCGCCGACCGTGGATTGGGGACGGTACCGCTGGGCCCAACTCACCAGGTCGCTGAACGCCGGCGCCAACACGATCAGGTTCACCTACAACGGCACGTACGCCGAACTGGACTTCATCGACGTGTACCGCCCGGGCACCACAGTGGGCGGCGAGTTCAAGCTGGTGAACCGGAGCAGTGGCAAGTACCTGGAGATCCTTTCGGCGCTGACCACCGACGGCGCCGGCGCCGGCCAGTGGGGCGACGCCGACCACCCCGCCCAGATCTGGCGCGTCACCGGGACCGGCCCCTACACCTTCACCAACAAGAACAGCGGCAAGCTGCTGGAGATCCCCTCGGCCTCGACCGCCGACGGCACCCAGGCCGTCCAGTGGGGGGTCACCGGCCACGCCACTCAGACGTGGCAGCTCACACCGACCGACACGGGCTACTACAAGATCCCGAACGCCAACAGCGGCAAACTCCTGGAGATCTACCAGAACTCCGCCGCCGACGGCGCCATCGCCGACCAGTGGAGCGACACGGGCTGCGGCTGCCAGCAGTGGACGCTCGTGAAGGAGGGCATTCAGTGATCAACGCTGCGCCGGTGCGGTGCTCGCCCGCCGCACCAGCGTCGGGACCACGCAGGGTACGGCCTCACCGTCCCGCCCGTCGATCAAACGCAGCAGCATCTCCACAGAGCGGCGGCCCACCTCCTCGTGGTCCGGCCTGACCGTGGTCAGCGGCGGGATCAGATATCCGGCCTCGGGAATGTCGTCGAACCCGACGACACTCACGTCCTCCGGCACCCTGATGCCGCGCTCGTGGAAGGCACGCAGCAGCCCGAGCGCCATGTGGTCGTTGGCGGCGAAGACCGCCGTCACGCCCTGGCGCTCGGCAAGCTCGAGCCCGGCCTGATATCCGGACTCCGCGCTCCAATCGCCCGGCACGACCTGCGGGGCGGAATGGCCCGCCTGCTCCAGCGTCGCCCGCCACGCCTCGATACGGGCCTGGGCATCCATGCGCTCGCGCGGGCCCGAGATGTGCCACACCGTCGGATGCCCCAGGCGCAGCAGGTGCTCGACCGCCATCCGGACGCCTTCCACCTGGTCGATGCGGACGGTCGGCACCGAGTCGTCGGGGGCCGCCTCGACCGCGACGGCGGGCAGTCCCGCGGGCAGGCTGAGCAGCGCGCTGGTGGCCGCCACCTGAGAGGGAAACACGGTGATCACTCCGGCCACCGTGTGGCTTGCCAGGTCAGCCATCGCATCGACGATGCTGCCGCGGTCGAAGCTCTCCGGAGTGGCGATCGTGACACCGTAGCCGGCGGCCCGGGCCGCCCGGCCGATGCCCAGCAACGTGGAGGCGGGCCCGAACAGCACCGAGTCGAAGCTGATCACGCCGATCGTGTGCGCCTGCTGGCGGACCAGGCCGCGCGCCATCAGGTTAGGGCGGTAGTCGAGCTGCCGGATCGCCTCCAGCACCCGCTTCCGCGTCTTTTCGCGCACGTTGGGGCGTTCGTTCAGTACGCGCGACACCGTCTGGGGGGACACCCCGGCCAGCCGCGCGACATCACCGATCACCGCGGGACGCCCCTCCCGCCGGATACCTGCCACCAGACCCTCTTCCCCGTTGCGACATCTTCTGAGAACGATATCAGCGACGCTCCCACCGGCGCTGCCAGGCGGGGAGCAGCGTTCTACTGACCATGCGCACCAGCCGATCGCCTGCGGTTGGTATGCAGCCTGATCGATCGCGACACAACCTCCACCACGCACCCAGCAAAATTCACGGTCCAAGCGTTGACGCACGAGTTGATAACGTTAACAATTGTCTGATTCCCAACCTGACCTGGAGTTCAAGCAGTGCACACCGCACACCTCACGATCGATCCCGCCTTCCGCGTGGCCCCGGTCCGGCGGCGAACCTTCGGCACGTTCGTCGAACATCTCGGCCGATGCGTCTACACCGGCATCTATGAGCCTGGCCACCCGAAGGCCGACGAGGACGGTTTCCGGCGTGACGTCCTGGACCTGACCAGGGAGCTCGGGGTGTCCACGGTCCGTTACCCGGGCGGGAACTTCGTCTCCGGCTATCGTTGGGAGGACGGCGTGGGACCGCGGGAGCGGCGTCCGCGCCGGCTCGACCTGGCCTGGCACAGCACCGAGACCAACGAGGTCGGCATCGACGAGTTCGTGCGCTGGTGCGCCAAGGCTGGTGTGGAGCCGATGATGGCGGTCAACCTCGGCACCCGCGGCATCGAGGCGGCGCTCGACCTGCTGGAATACTGCAACCACCCGTCCGGCACCGCCCTGTCCGACCTGCGGGCCGCCAATGGCGCCAAGGAGCCGCACGGGATCAAGATGTGGTGCCTGGGCAACGAGATGGACGCCCCCTGGCAGACCGGCCACAAGACCCCGCGTGAGTACGGCCGCCTGGCCGCCGAGACCGCTCGCGCCATGCGTATGGTGGACCCCGGCCTGGAACTGGTGGCCTGCGGCAGCTCCAGCTCATCCATGCCGGCCTTCGGCACCTGGGAGGCCGAGGTGCTGGAGGAGACCTACGACGTGGTGGACTACATCTCCTGCCACGCCTACTACGAGGAGAAGGACGGGGACCTGGGCAGCTTCCTGGCCTGCGCGACCGACATGGAGTACTTCATCTCCTCGGTCGTGGCCACCGCCGACCACGTCGGCGCGAGGCTCAAGTCCCGTAAGAAGATCAACATTTCGTTCGATGAGTGGAACATCTGGTACCTGTCGCGCTTCCAGAACGCCGCACCGCCGGTGGACTGGCCGATCGCGCCGCCGCTGCTGGAGGACCACTACCACCTGGCCGACGCGGTGGCCTTCGGCGGCCTGCTCATCACGCTGCTGCGCAACAGTGACCGGGTGACCGCCGCCTCGCTTGCCCAGCTCGTCAACGTGATCGCCCCGATCATGACCGAGCCCGGGCGACGTGCGTGGCGGCAGACCACGTTCCACCCGTTCGCCCAGGCCTCCAGCCTGGCGGCCGGGGACGTGCTGCGCGTCGAGCAGGTCTCGCCCATGTACGAGACGGCCGAGTACGGCGAGGTGCCGCTACTACACGCCGTGGCCACCCACGACGGCGAGGCGACCACCCTGTTCGCGATCAACCGCTCGACGGATCAGCCGCTGTCCCTGCGGATTGACGCCCGGGCACTCGGCGGGGCTCGCATCGTCGAGGCCACCACACTCACCGACTCCGACGTCTACGCCCGCAACACCGCCGATGACCCCGACCGGATCGCGCCCCGCCCCAACCCCGGCATCCAGCACGACACGATGACGGTCGTACTGCCCCCGGTCTCCTGGAACGTGATCAGACTGGCCTGAAAGTCATGGCGATGGGCCGCAGCTCCTGGACCCGGACACAGCGAAGTCCAGCCAGGGGCCGTGTCAAGCATCTGGCTGGCTCAGATTCGGGTGTGAACCAGTGCAGGCTGAGGACATAGGGGGCGGTCAGTTGGTCGTTGCTTGTGAGGTGCTGGCGCGCTCGCGCCCAATGTGTCATGCGCATCGTGCACGTTCACCTGGTTCAACATCGACGACCGTGACGTGCTCACCGCAGTGTCCGAGGCGAAGACGTTGGAAAGCGCGAGAAGTGGGTCCCGTCCATGCAGGTGTTGCGGTCGGGCACCGTGCTGGTGACCGGGGTGAAGCTCGACAAGCCGCAGGCGGTGATCACGTCGCTGGGCAAGCGGATCCGCCAGTCGTTGGCGCCGATCGGCGAGACGTACCCGTCCAGGGGCCTTCATGGTGAAACCTCGGCTCGGGACACGCCACCTCCTGGAAGTATGTCGACTCCAGTGGGACGGCCCAGTGCGGCGTCAAGTCGTGGGACAAGACCCGCATCGCAGACATGGCGCTCCAGTTGGTCTGCTGATGTGTCGGCTCCCGGCCGCTGACCGAGAAGAAGCTCAGCAAACACCCCCACGAGTTCGGCAACGGCGCCATCGAAGGCGTTGCCGGGCCGGAGGTGGTCAACAACGCCAACGCCGCGGGCGCGCTCATGCACTGCTGACCCTGGGCTCGCCGACGTCAGCCACGGCCTCAGCGCATGACTCAGCTTTGCCCACCTCTGCCTCACGCCGCCGCAGTAGGTGGATGCGGCTGGAGTTTCCGCTGGTGGAGAAGCGCGCCCTGCAGGTGTGCTCGTGTCAAGTGTGATCTCCGCAGCGACGCCTTCGGCCTGATCGGCAGGGATCAACGCGCTCGTCACCGCTGTCCACAGCGTGGAGCTGTCGGCCGCGGCGAGCTTCTTCCCCGCCGGGGTGAGCAACAGGCTACGCTTGCTACGCCGTACCGCGCTCAGCTCACGGACCAGCTCACGCAGCGTCCGCGCCACCACGATGTCGGACTCCGAACGTGGCCGGCCGGTCAAGGTGAGCCAGCCGAACCGCTGACAACCCTCGGCGACGACCGTACGCGCCAAGGTGTGGTTGGCCGTGAGCGGGACCCCGCCCTCAGCGGCGGCCAGGTCCAGCAGCCAGCGCACCGGAGCCAGCTGCTCCGCGGCCCCCTCAGGCACCCCCGGCACGGTCTCCAACTGCGGCATGACCGCCTCAGCGAGCCGTTTGCGTGCCGCACCACGCGACATGGCCCACGTCTCCAGCCGCTCACCGTGAATCGTCTCCAGCCAGCTCGCCCCACCCGGTACGGCATGCGGCACCGTGAGGAACTCGCGGGTGACCTGCTGGGCAACGGCCCGCCAGCCCCGCGTCCCGGGAAGCAGCTCATCCGCGGCGATCGTCGCCTCCAACTGCGCGGCCGCCAACTGGAAAGCGTCGTTCTCGTTCAGGCCCATCACCTTCCCCCAGACGAGCACGCCCCCGACATCGGGCGGCTCCACCCCGGACGCACTCATCGCCTTGTTCAGCGCGGTGAACCCGGACTGGCGGCTCTGGCTCCAGGCCGAGATGACCTGCGTGGTGGTGTCGGACACGCAGACGGCCGCATAGCGCGGCAACCCCAGATGGTGGAAAAGCGTGCCAAGCGCCGCGGCGATCTGCAGATGTTCGGCCAGCTCGGTCCACCATTTCGTGGGCAGCTGATACCACAGCCAGTACTGCAGGCCGTACAGAGTGACGCTGTCGAGCCCTGCGCCGAAGGTCAGCGAGCCGAACGCGGACCGGGCCGCTTCGGCCTCGCCCTTGTCCCGGCGCGCCAGCACGGCAAGCGCCTCCTCCACCCGGCTGTCCACGGTCTCGCCCACCACATCCCGTCGTCGCAAGCGCCTCTGCCTCGCTGATGGAGAGCGGCGCGATCCGCCTTGAGGCAGCCGAGCACGCAGTCGGACAGGTAGCCGATCGGGAGTTCCAGGTCTCTTGGTCGGTCCAGGTCCAGGTGGGCGACCTCGCCGCAGTGCGAACGATCGCCGTGCACAACGCCCCCGACGCCGCGGACAAGATCAGCGGCAGCTTGGCGGCGGCGTGGAACAACGCAGCCGCCCCCGCGGCCCCGCTTACCGGCATCCCGGCGATCACCTGGACCATCACCGTCGAGCGAGTGACACGCCGGTGAGCTCGACAATATCCAGCCGCTGGACGACGTCGCACCCAGCCATCATGTCCGGCGCCGGCTCGACGAAGTCCACCTGAAAGCTCACCGGGCGGCCTCGGCGAACTGGCCGATCTCGGGCACCAGGACGGCATGGGGCGGGTTTGATGAAGGCTCAGTGTCGGCGGCGGTGCCGGTCGAGGAAGAGGCGGACCGCGGCGGCGACTTCGGTGTCCTCGGGGCTGGCGCCGCCGAAGCCGCCATGTGGCATCGCCTCGAAGACGTGCAGCTCGGCTTCGACGCCGGCCGACAGCAGCTTGCGGTGCATGCGGACGGTGTTGGACAGGAACAGGTCCCGGGTGCCGGACTGCAGGAACGTGGGCGGGAAGCCGGACAGGTCGGCGAACAGCGGGGACAGGTAGGGGTGGGAGAGGTCGTGCCCATTCGCATAGAGCTCGTTCACCTCCCGCAGGCTGGACAGGACGTTGTCGATGCCGGCGTTGGCGTGGAAGCTGTCGCCGGACTCGGTGAGGTCGACCTCCGGCGTCCGTAGCACCAGCGCCGCCGGCATCGGGAGCCCTTCATCCTTGGCCCGCACCAGCAGTGCGGCGGCGAGGTTGCCGCCGGCCGAGGCGCCGCCGACGAAGGCGTCGGCCGGGTCGCAGACCTTCAGCAGGGCCCGGTAGACGGCGAGGCAGTCGTCGAGGGCGGCGGGAAAGGGATGCCGCGGCGGCATCCGGTAGTCGATGCTCCAGGTGGTCATCCCGGTGCTCAGGGCCGTGTCGCTGCAGCTGTGAGCGCACAGGTCGCCACCGCCGTAGAGGAGGGCGCCGCCGTGGATGTCGAGGTAGATCGGCCCCTCGTCGGTGGCGGGATCGCTCTCGGCGCGCAGGACGTACGTGTGGACGCCGGCGACCTGTGTGTCCTGGACGGCGACCGGCAAGGGAAGGGCTCGGTCTCCGAGCCAGGTGCGGATGTAGCCGTCGGTCTGCTCGACCAGGCGCAACCAGCCGTCGGTGTCGTCCCGTTTGGGAAGAGTGGGCGCTTGCATCGGCGGCTGCGCCAGGAATTGGCGGGCTGCCTCGCTGAGGTGCGCGGGGATCGGCAGCGGGGAGGGAACGGAGGGATTCATGGGTCGTCTCCTTCGGAGGATGCGCTTATGCGAGTTGATCGCTTGGTATGCCGATCGTCTGGATGAGGGCGCCATCGGGCTCGTAGAACAGGAAAGACGCGACTCCGGGCGGCGGTGACCAGAAGGGGTAGCGCGAGGCTCGGTCGAGGCGTCGGCGAGCGGTACAGGTCCGGACGATCACCTTCATAGCTCGATGGTGGCGACCGAGATACCGCCGCACATCGGCACATGGGCCGCAGCCGTACTGGCCGATAGTTCGAGCATCGGACTGTACTTTCGCCCCTGCACACCAGGGAGTACGCCGACACGCGTCGCCTCCGAGGCCGGGAATCCATGGAGCCGCTCCAGCACCCGCCGCACGATCATGTAAGCGAGGGACAACAGCACCTCGCAAGGCTCCCAGACCGGCTCACGCTGCCGCAGACAAAGCCCCAGCTCACACCCCAGGCTCGAATTTCGAGCGGCATTTGCTGGTTCGCGATGGTCGCGATGTCCACCGAGATCAGCGCCACGGTGATCCTCCGGGCGGAAAATCTCCTCGCGGCATTCCCTGTCCCGTTACCGTCCTTCATGGGTCCTCCTGTGCTCCGCGGGTTTCTCAGGCCCTGATCAGAGCAAGGACCGCTTGCAGGCCCCTTCGAGATCGTGACACCCGCTCCCGATCTGGGCACTGTCATTTTGAAGGGCATCGAAATAGCGGGCCGCGTCATCGAAGAATCGCTCCTGCGTCACCGGAGCAAGGGCAGTCCGCCGCGTCAGCGGAGCAGGAGGCGGTCCATCGCGTCTGCCAGCCAGTCGGCGTACTCGCGCAGTTCCCATTTCCTGCCGGCCATGAACGCCTCCGCCGTGTGAGTGGTGAAAGTCGCCCAGTAGATGTCGGTGGCACGTTCGACGGTCAGTCCCGGGCGCAGCAGGCTGGAGAAGGATTCGATGATGGCCCGGGAGTCGGTGTAGCGGCGCCGTTCGTAGTCCTCCCATGCCTCGGCGATCTCCAGATCGCCCGCCGCGGCCTCCCGGAACACCCGCATCACCGGCCCGACCCGGGGAATCCAGTCCTGCGCGATTCGCGCCATCAGGCGTAGCTTTGTCTCCTTGTCGCGTTCATCGAGCAGCTGCCGGAACCGGTCGTGCTGTATCAGCGGCCCAGCTGTGGCGTCGCCGGCGATGCTCACGTCGACCACGGCCAGGAGCAGCGCCGCCTTGCTGCCCTGCGCGTACACGGTCGGCGCGGAGACCCCCGCCCGCTCGGCGATGTCCTTCATCGTCGTCTCCGTGTAGCCCTGGCCGACGAAGCATTCGGTGGCGGCGGCGATCACGGCCGCCCTCGTGCGCTCCGCCTGCTCGGCGCGCAAGGCCGAGTGGTACGCCCGCTTTCGCTCAGTCATGGATTGACTTTACCCCAACTTAATTCATATTATCGTGACTAAATCCAAAAGGAGTGATCATGACAGGCTCTTCCCCTTCCGCCACCGCCCCCCACACCGGGCAGTTGCTTCTCACCGGTCAGGCCGCCGCGCCGCCCGGTCCCGTCGACGTCGCGGGCATGTACCTCATGCACCGCGCCTTCCGGCGGGACCTCGACCTGTTCGCCGCCGCCACCGCCGCCACCCCGATCGAGGACCGGCAGTGCTGGACCCGCCTCAGCCGCCGGTGGCAGCTGTTCTCCAGCACCCTGCACAAGCACCACCTGGGTGAGGACATCGGGCTGTGGCCGCTGCTGTTAGAACGCGCCCGCGGCGCCGAGGCGGGCGCCGTGCTGGCCGCCATGTCCGCAGAGCACAAGCACATCGACCCCCTGCTCCACGCCTGCGACACCGGATTCGCCACGCTCGCCCGCGCCGGCGACACCCAGGTGCGCCGAGATCTCGCCGGGCACACCGCCGAGCTGCGCGACCTGCTACTGGCGCACCTCGCCCACGAAGAGCGCGACGCGATGGCACTCGTCCAGGCCTACCTGACCCAGCACGACTGGGAGCGCCTCGACAAGGAGCACTTCGGCGCCCAATACAGTCCGCGCGACATCCCCGCGGTGCTCGGCTGGATCCTGCACGGACTCCCCCCGCACGCCGTGCGCCTGATGCCAGGAGGTCCCGTCCTGCGCGCCGCCGGCAGAGTGCTCGCCCGGCGCTTCGCCCGCGCCGAGCGGCGTACCTTCCATCACGTGTCCCCTGCGGATCGGCCGTAATCACCCGGGCGAGCGTGCTCACCTGGACCAGCCGCAACGCCGCCAGGGTGCACACCTTCCTGTTCCGCCGCACCCGGGCCCGCTTCGGGCACCGCTTCCGCGGCGGCGACGTACTCCTGCTGACCGTGCGCAGCCGGCGCTCCGGGCAGGCGTTCACCATCCCCCGCTGCATATCCGCGACGGCCGGGACTACATCGCCCGAAGACCGCCGGGCACCCCTGAGCATCTCGAAGCGAAGCCTGCATCGAGAGAGCAACCGGCAGCCGCCCACGCATTCCTTACGCCATTGCGGCACCCATCGAGTCAAGGAGAAGTCACCATGTGGGATCTGCTCACCGCCCGAGATGATCTGAGTAAGACCGAGGTACGACCGATGCCGGCACCAGAGCTGGTAGACGGTGAGGTTCTGCTGGAGGTCGAACGATTCGCCCTGACCAGCAACAACATCACCTATGGAAGGGTCGGCGACAGCTTCGGTTACTGGCGGTTCTTTCCAGCTCCGCACGGCTGGGGCCGGCTGCCCTGCTGGGGATTCGCCCGGGTGGTGCGCTCGCGCGCGCCGGGCGTCGCAGAAGGCCTCCGGGTGTACGGCTACCTGCCGATGTCCACTCACGTCACGATGCGGCTGACGCCCGGCAGCGCTCGCGCCGACGTACCTGACCGCGGGTACGTCGACACCGCGGCACACCGCGCCGAAGGGTCGGCGACCTACAACACCTACGCCGCGATGCCGGCTGATCCCTTCGACAACCATCGAGCCGTGTGGCGGCCGCTGTTTTCCACCGCCTACCTGCTCGACCACGACCTATCCCAGGCGGAACCGGCTCAGGCGGCGGCACCCACCACGGTCGTGCTCTCCAGCGCCTCCAGCAAGACCGCGATGGGACTGGCCTGGCTGCTGCGCCGCCGCCAGATCCCCGTGGTGGGCTTGACCGCGGCCGACAAGGTCGCTGCACTGACCCGGCATGGGCTCTATCACCAGCTCGTCTCCTACGACGCGATCGCCGATCAGAACCTCCATGGCCCCGTGGCCTTCGTCGACTTCGCCGGCAATCCCGATGTGGTCGCCGCGGTGCATCAGCGATTCGCACACCATCTCACTCGCAGCATCATCGTCGGAGGCACCCACTGGGACGCGCCCGCACGCGGCGGTGACCTGCCCGGTCCCACGCCCACACTGTTCTTCGCACCCGAGCGGGTCCGCAGCCTGTCCGCCGGCATCGGCGGCACCGAGCTGCTCCAACGCATGGACACCGCGATGCGCGACTTCGTCGCCGCGTCGGCGTGGCTGCGCATCGTCGAACACACCGGGCCAGACGCCCTGCAAAAGATCTACAACACGGTCATCGGCGGCCACGCGAAACCCGAAGACCTCCACATCATCAAACCATCGTGAGCCGCCGCCACGCCGGTTTTGCCCTCCGCGACCCGACAGGAGACCTGTGGCTGACAAGCACCCATGGCCGCTCGCCGCGAGGCAAGAGCCCCGCACCGTCATCATCAGCTTCGACATCCTGCACAACCATGGCGCACTTCAGCGCGTCGGACTTCGTCGCAGCCGATGACCGAGACCGAGTGGCACACGCGGATCGACTGGCTGATCGTCTGGGACGACGACAGCCGGGTCTTGGCGCTGAAGACCGAGCTGGTCGGAAGGGTCGAGCCCGACAAGCCCGGGCAGGCGCTGGCGGCCCTGCGCAAGCAGACCGGGATCGACGCCGCCGTGCTCCGGCTGAGCGGGGCGGAGACGGACGAGACGGCACGCATCGTCCGGTGCACCCTCGTCGCCGCGCCGCGCACGGGCGAAACGTCCCTCCGCAAAGGCCACTGAGCGGCGCAGGACGCGGCGACCGGCACGCCGAACCAGCCACCTGGGTCAGTGCCGTCGAGGCGGGCCTCGACGGTGGTCCGCCATGGACGGATCCGCGATGGATCGACGACGTGGCCGAGTGGCTGAGTGCGGACCTAGGGCTCGACCTCGACGACCGGCTTGAGCAGGTGCGTCTCTGGGATCTGTCCGCAGTGCTGCGGGCGGCCACGCCGCACGGCGACATCTACGTCAAGTCTTCCGTCGCCACCCCGCTCTTCGCCGACGAGGGAGCAGTCACCGCCGTCCTGGCCAAGCTCTTCCCCGCTCAGGTGCCCGCCGCTCTCGGCCACCACGGCGACAGGCGGCTGCTCGCACTCGCCGACTTCGGCCCGGCGATCCGACACGCGTCCGACGAGGTCAACGCCGAGATGCTGAGCTCCTACGCAGCTCTCCAGGTGGAGTCAGTCGAGCGGGTGCCGGAGGTGCGGAGTGCCGGGTGCCTCGATCGCCGGCTGCCGTGGCTGTCCGGGCAGATCGCATGGCTCGGCGAGGTGGATCATGCCGCACCGCCGGCCTGGTGCGATCCGGCCACCTGGGTGACGGCCGAGGAGGCCGCCCGGTTGCGCGAGTCCATGCCCGGGCTGATGGCCGCGTGCGCGGAGCTGACCGGCTTCGCCGTGCCGTACTCCTTGGTCCACGGGGACCTGCATCTGGGCAACGTGGCGCGGGGGCCGCTCGGCTACCTGTTCTTTGACTGGACGGATGCCGCAATCGCGCACCCGTTCCTCGACCTGAGCAGCCAATTCTTCCAGCCCGGCGGCAGTGCGCTCGACGGATATTTGGCGCGCTGGGCGGAGTTCGACTCGCCTGAAAGGCTGCGGGCCGCCTGGAAGTTGGCCGCGCCGCTGTGCGCGCTGAACCAGGCGATCAGCTACGCCTCTCTCGCCGCCCACCTGCCGCCTCCGGTGGAGAAAATGGTGGGCGGCGGCACCGCGATGTGGCTACGCCGGCTCCTGCGGGCGCAGGCCCCCGGCTGGGTGGGATAGGACTCGGTCGGCCTGCGAGAGCACGCCCCCTCCAGAACATGACACCGATCAACAGAGCCGCACTGTGGAACGCGTTGGACCGCCTCATCAGTGGCTCCGCTGGTCGACCACTAAACGTGGTGCGTGGGTATCGTCTCGACCACCAGGAAGTCACACGCGATGAGCGCGTGGGCCTGAGCGGACAGGAACTGCCGCCAGGTCGGCCCAGCCCGGCGAGGCGCCGGAGCGATAATCGGCGGTGTGCAGGATCTCCCACACCGTGGAGGGCGCGATCGGGTACCCCAGCCGGGGCCAACTCGCCTTGGATTCTCCTGTGCCCCCAGATCGGGTTCTCCCGCGCCATCCGAACAATCAGCGCCTTGACCGGCCGGCGGGTGCAAGGCCGTCCTGGGCGCCGCCTGTCGGTGAAGGTCCACTTCCGCGCCACCAGGTGACGATGCCAGCGCAAGGTCGTCGCCGGGGCGGCCGGGAACACCTCCGCCCAACGACGGCGCTGGACCAGCCGCGACAACACCGTCAGCCAGAGCCTGTCGGCGTGACCCCACCGAGGCCGGCCACCGAGCTGACGTCGAAGGACCTGATTCTCGTGACGCAGCACCAACAGCTCGGCTTCCTTGGACAAATCAGAGCAGGGGCCAGCACCGCCACAAGGCTGCACACGCACCGAACCACCCTGTAGATCAGCGACGACGACACCCCGCGATGGTGGCAGCCGCCACATTGATCGCGCATCAGAACCCCAGCTCAGAGCCCGAAACCGAATTTTCGAGCGGGACACGCTCCCATAGGCGAGATATGACGGTGACACCGTTGACATGCCATTGACATTCCTGCGTTGCGAGATCTACGCTCTCATCGAATCGATTCGTTTACCTCTCTTGAGCAACTCTCGCAGTTGAACTCATAGCTCTAGCTGCCCATATATGGGCCAAAATCGAATCGATTCATCGTGCACTGGCTTCATGGTCAGCGAGATCGTTCGCCGGAGGGGCTGTAAACCCTCGCAGTCGCCGTAGCACCCCATAGCTGCTCAGCTACTGCGATCGAGGCCGCCCACTTCGCCGTCCCTCTCACCCCCATTCACATTCGTGGTCCTTCTGCCGCACTCACCCCCACTCCCGAAGGAGCCACCCATGATTACGACGACCCAGCGACCGCCCAGTAGACGTCTCGCCTTGGCCGCCCGGCTCCTGGCCGGGATGCTCATCGCCGTCATCCTCCCGACCATCCCGGCGCCGGCGCAGGCTGCGGATGAATCCATCAGCGTCGATTTCGCCGTGGCCGGCGGCGCCCCGACCTACCGTGCGTCCGGCTGGATCTACGGCATGACGGAGAACGCCTCCGGGCCGGCAGATCACTTCTTCCGCGACGTGAAGTTCCGCTACATGCGCGCCGGCGGCGCGCAACTCGGCTCACCCGGCGGCTGGGTATCCGGCGCCTACGAGCGCAGGTGGAACGCAACGCTGGCCCAGGCGCGCCGGACGATCGCGCGCTCGGTGGCCAGTTCATCATCCTGCCGCATGACCTGTGGGGGGCGGACGGCTATCCGATCTCCCGCTTTCCCGGCGACAACGGCAACTGGTCCGACTACGACGCCTTCCTCACTCGCCTGATCAACGACGTGCGGTCGGCCGGGATCACCGTGCAGTGGGACATCTGGAACGAGCCGAACATCACCCTGTTCTGGAACCGTCCGCAGGCCCAGTACCTCGAGTTGTGGCGCCGCAGTTACCAGCGCATCCGCGCCGCCTTCCCGAGCCACCTGATCGTCGGCCCCAGCTGCGCCTGCGTGCCCTCCACCACGTACGCCTGGTGGAACTCCTACCTCGACTTCGTCCGTGCCAACAACGTAGTCCCCGACATCGTCAGCTGGCATTCCCTCCCCGGCGACCCGGTGGCCAACGTGGTGGCCGCCAATACGACCCTCGACTCGCGCGGCATCCCGCACCCGCGCCCGTACCAGATCAACGAATACGGCGCGTCCAACGAGCAGAACCCGGGTGACGGGTCCTGGTACATCGCCCGGCTGGAGCGGGCAGGCGCCGACGGGCTGCGCGCGAACTGGGCGAGCGCCGGCAACCTGCACAACGATCTGGGCAACCTGCTCGTCCGCAACAGCGCAGGCCAGCACCTGCCCAAGGGCGAATGGTGGGTCTACCGCTTCTACGCCTCCCAGACCGGCCAGATCGTCGCCGTGACCCCGAGCGTGTCCTACGACGCCTTCGCCACCAAGACGACAGGCGTGGCCAAGGTGCTGGTGGGCGGCGGCGGGACAACCGGCAACATCGCCGTCGATCTCCGGCGGCTGGACACGACGAGCGGCATCGTCCAGAACAACCAGGTCCGCGCGGTCGTGCAACGCATCCCGTACAACGGCGGCGATGCGGTCCAGGGACCGATCACCGTCCAGAACACGGTCCTGACGCTGTCCGGCAACGCCGCCACGGTGACCCTGCCGCACACCAACGCCGACGAGACCTTCACCATCACGCTGCTGCCGCCATCAGACGGCGGCTTCCAGTCCGTCGCCGTCGCGCAACACTCCCAGCAGTGCCTGGACAACACCAACCTCAGCACCGCCGACGGCAACGTCCAACAGCAGTTCTACTGCGAGGGCGGCGATCAGCAGCTGTGGAACCTCCGGCCGGTCACCGGCGTGGCCGGCGCCTACACGCTGGTCAACCAGCAGAGCGGCAAGTGCCTGGAGGTGAGCGCGGCGTCCACGGCCGACGGCGCCCCGATTCGGCAGTGGACCTGCGCCGGCGGAGTGCAGCACCAGCAGTTCACGCTGCGCAAGGTCACCTACGGGGGCAACGATCCCCGGGACTACCAACTCGTCGCCCGCCACAGTGGCAAGTGCGTCGACGTCAGCACCATCTCGACCGCGCCCAGGGCCCCTGTCCACCAATGGACCTGCAACCCAGCAGGCCAAGCCAGTCCTCTCAACCAGACCTGGCGGCTCTGGGGCCGTTGACAGCGCCGTTCTCGGCAACCGTCCGCAGCGCGTGTGCGGCGCACCGCTTCCCGGTGCGCCGCGCACCATCTACCCGGCTACTCGAATCGATTCGACAACAGATTGGGCGGGTGCTGCCTCACCTGCCAAGGCGGGGATCACGTGCTGCTTCGCCGCTCGTGGGCTGCAGCGAGGATGAGATAGGCGCTGGCCGTCCAGGTGTAGGCGCGGTCGCGTAGCCCTTCCCCAGTGCGGGCGTCGAAGTTCTCGGCGAACCCCGACTTCTCGCACAAAGCGCGGAAGCGGGCGCTGATCTCGTCGGCCAGGTCCGGGTATCCGGCGCGGCGCAGGCCGTCCTCGATCAGGACGGTCGAGGGCGCCCAGATGGGGCCACGCCAGTAGCCGTCGTCCTGGTAGTGCCCCGAAACAGGCAGTTCGGTGGCGAGCCCGAACGTGGTCAGGTGCCGCTCGATCCGGGCGGCCAACGCCGCGCGGACGGGTTGCGGCAGCTCGTCCCCCAGCACGATCGGCATGAGGTCGAGCAGACTGGAGGTGGACCAGGTACGCCCCGACCGCGCACCGCGGGCGACGAACCGTTCGCCGTCCCACAGCTCGGCGAGGAGGGCGTCGCGCATCCTGTCGGCCTGGCCGGTCCACCTGGCGGACGTGTCCGGGTCGGCTGCCAGGCGGGCCAGCTCGCGCATCTGGAGCACGAGGAAGGCGGCCAGGTCAGCGGTTTCGACGACCCGCTCGGGGTCGAACGTGGTGGCGTTGTCCCAGCCGCTGTCGTTGCCGTGCTGGTAGTGCGGCAGCTCACGGCCGGGGGCGCGGCGGGCGTCGAGCCAGAAGGCGGTCCAGCGTTCCAGCAGCCGATAGGTGTCGGCTGGTTCGGGCGCAGCAGGGAGGTGGCGCAGGGCCCAGCCGTGGATGGGCGGCTTGACGAAGTTGTGGAGGATCTCGGAGTGGGTGACGGAGTCGGGCAGCGCGCCGGCCGCGTCCTGGTGGTCGAAGGGCAGCCGGAACTGGTCCCAGGCCAGCTCCGGCAGGCCGCCGGCGAGGGCGATGGCGTTGAAGCAGTGGTCCCAGCTCCACACCTTGTCCATCCAGTGCTTGGACATGAGCACGGCGGGCCGGGTGATGAACCCGGCCGGGCGGACGGTGGCCGACCACAGCACGTAGGCGGCCAGTTCGGCGGCCGGCGTGCGGTCGCTGCGCCAGGGCGCGACCGCCGCGGCGAACGCGTCGAACTCGGCCCGCGCTGCCTTGGCGACCTGCTCGAAGGCGTCCGTGGTCGCGTAAGGGGCCCGGGCGGTTTCGTACTCCTCGATGGCGATCTCCCACTCGCCGCTGAGGATGAGACCGCGTTCGGCGGTGCCCAGCGCCTGCGTACCGAGGTGTTCGGCCTGCCCGCTGAGGAGGGTGATCCGGTAGCGGCGGCCGGTCTGGTAGACGGTGAAGACGTACGACCCGTCGACGGGGTCCTGGTAGAAGTACGAGCCGCTGAACGGCGTCAGCACGGGATCAGCGGCCAGCAGGCGGAGCCCGAGGCCGCGGCCTTTGACGCGTACGGTGTCGGGATTCTCGTAGGCCAGGTCGATCCGGTCCTCGTCGCTGCTCCAGGTGAGCTGGTGGGGGGTGGCGGTGATGGCGGTCTCGGCGGTGGGGATCAGCCGCAGGATCGCGTGCATGCCGGTCTGGTGCGAGACCAGGTGCACGTCCTCGGCGTAGGTCTTCTCCGCCACCACGGGCGAGAAGCCGAACCAGGATCCGCGGTAGCTGAACGGGATTTCCCGCAGGGAGAACACCGGGCCTGAGGCGGCGACGGTCATGAAGTGAGGGTCCCTTCTTAGTCTTTGACGGCCCCGGCGGTGACGCCGGCGGCGACGTAGCGCTGGGCGACGACGAGCAGGACGGTGGCCGGGATGGAGGCGATCACGGCGGTGGCCATGATGGCGTTCCACTCCTGGTTGTTGTTGCCGATGTAGTGGTAGATGCCGAGGGTGATCGGCTGGTGGTCGCCGCCCTGATCGAGGGTGGAGGCGAAGATGAAGTCCGACCACGCCCACAGGAACGCGAACAGCGAGACCGTGATGAGCGAGTTGCGGCTGACCGGCAGCACGATCGACCAGAACGTGCGCACCACCCCAGCACCGTCGGTGCGGGCGGCCTGCAGCAACTCCTCGGGGATACCGGACATGAACGTGGTCAGGATGAGCACCGCGAACGGGACCGCGAGGGTGGAATCGGCCACGATCAACCCTGGAACGGTGTTGAGCACGCCGGTGCTGAGGAAGATGGCGTAGAAACCCATCGCCATGATGATCCCGGGGATCATCTGCGCGATGAGCAGCACGAAGCTCAGCGCCCCGCCACCGCGCGGGCGCAGCTTGGCCAGCGAGTACGCCGCCGGCGCCGCGAGCAGCAGGGTCAGCGCCACCGTGCCGAGCCCGACGACCAGGCTGACGCCCAGGTAGGGCAGTTGCTGATCCAGCACCGCCCGATAGCCCTCCAGCGTGCCGTCGACCGGGAACCAGTTCGGTGGGCTCTTACGCATGTCCTGATCGCGGGTGAACGACACGTTGATCATCCAGTAGACCGGGAAGAGCATCACGGCGGTCAGCACCAGCCCGATCGCGGTCTTGAGGTGCCTCATGCCAGGGCCTGCCTTCGCTGCGCGCGGATGTAGACCAGCCCGAAGACCAGAGCCGTCACGATCAGCAGGTTGCCGACGGCGGCACCGGGCCCGAATGACGGTACGAGGTTGCCGAACCCGAGCCGGTAGGACCAGGTGGCGAACGTGGTCGACGCCCCGCTCGGCCCGCCCTTGGTCATGATCCAGATGATGTCGAACACCTTCAGCGTGTAGACCAGGCCGAGCAGCAGGGTGATCGCCGACACGGGGCGCAGCAGCGGGAACGTCACCTTCCAGAACCGCTGCCAGCCATTGGCACCGTCCAGCGCGGCGGCCTCGTAGATGGCCGGCGAAATCGCCTGCAGCCCCGAGTACAAGACCACGAGGTTGAACGGGACGCCGATCCAGATGTTGGCGATGATGACCGACCACAGCGACCAGTCCGGCGAGGTCAGCCAGTTCACCGGCCCGATCCCGAACCAGCTCAGCACGGCATTGACCACGCCGGAGTCGCTGTTGAGCATCCACGACCACGTCGAGCCGGACACGATCAGCGGCAGCAGCCACGGCACCAGGAACAATCCCCTGAGCGTGGCCGACAGCCGGAAGTTCTTCAGGAAGAACAACGCCAGCCCGAGCCCGATGGCGAACTGAAAGGCCAGCGAGACCAGCGTGAACACCACCGTGTGCCACAGCGCGGGCCCGAACGTCGCATCCGCGAACACCTTGGCGTAGTTGGCGAACCCCGCGAACGGGGCATCGCCCTGCACGAAGGAGCGCACCGTGTAGTTGCGCAGGCTCAGCTCGACGTTGCGATAGAGCGGATAGGCGTAGAACACGAGCAGGTAGAGCACGACCGGGGCGAGAAAGGCCCATGCCGCCCACTGGCTGGACCGCGCGCGTGCCGCCCGGTGGCTCCGTCCCGTCGCCGGTACGGAGTCGCGGGCGGCAGGACGCGCCTGCGTCTGTGTGACTCGGCTCATGCTGCTACTGGGTCGCGCTCGCCGCGGCCGCCTGCGCCGCCGCCATCGCCTCCTGCGGAGACTTGGACCCGCTCAGCGCCGCCTGGACCGCACCCCACATGGGCTCGGAAATCTTCGGGTACTTGGTGCCCAGGTCGTCGCTCGTGCGGCCCTTGGCCGCCTTGACCGCGTCCACCCACACCTGCAGGTCGGGCGTGGCCGCCACCTGCTTGGCCTGCACCGCCTCGGTGGGCGCGATGTAGGACAGGGTGGTGGTCGTGGTGAGCGAGTTGTCGGTGCTGGTCAGACAGGTCACCAGCTTCTGCGAGGTGGTGTAACGGCCGGTGTCGGACTGCACGGGGATGCTGACGAACTCGCCGCCGGTGGGCGCGGGCGCGGTGCCCCCGTCCTTGCCGGGGACCGGGATGATGCCGTACTCGAAGCCGGCCTCCTTGGCGTTGGCGAGCTGCCAGGTGCCGTTCTCGGCGAAGGCGTAGTCGCCGCCGGCGAACTCCTGCCAGCTCGTGGTCTGGGTGTTGTTGATGACGGAGTTGGGGGCGTATCCCTTCTTCAGCCAGTCGGTCCACAGCGCCACGGCCGAGACGCCCTCGGGCGAGTCGAGCTTGGTGAGGTTCGCGCCGGAGCCCCAGAACCAGGGCAGGAACTGGAAGCTGCCCTCCTCGGTGCCGATCGCCGAGAAGGTGATGCCCTTCTTGCCCGCCGCCTTCACCTTCTCCAGTGCCGCAGTCAGCGAGGCCCAGTCCTTCACCGAGGCGATGTCCACCCCGGCCTTCTCCAGGACCTCCTTGTTGTAGTACAGGGCGAGGGTGTTGGCACCGATCGGGACGCCGTAGGCCTTGCCGCCGCTCTGACCTGCCGCCAGCAAGTTCGGCGCGATCGCGGAGACGTCGAGCTTGTTCTCCTCGGTGGTGGTGAGCACCCCGGCCTCGGCCAGGGTGGAGACGACCGGATTGTCCACGATCAGCACGTCCGGGGAGTTGCCCTGCTGGGCCGCCAGCAGCGCCTTGTTCGTCAGGTCGCTGGTGTCATAGCCGGTGCGCTCGACCTTGACCCCGGCGTCGGTGCCGCACTTCTCCAGCAGCTTCACCCACTCTGAGCTCTTGTCATACTGCGGGTACGGGTCCCAGATCGTGTAGGTTCCGCCCCCGGCGGCCTGGCTCGCGCTCGTCGAACCGCCGCCGTTGCCGCCGTCGGACGATGACGAGCAGGCGACCAGCCCGCCCACGGCGGCCAGGACCGCCAGACTCGCACCGGCCGCACGCCGGCTCCTTGCCGCTGATCTCATTGAGCTGACCTCCGCTGACAGGCTTTACGCGGCTGTTTTCGAATGTCGATCGAATCGATTCGCCGAATCGGTTCGACCGAAGATAGGCCTGCTTCACCGTGGGCGTCAATGGGCGGTGCGGCAAGGTTTGCGCGCAACGTGCGACAGGCGGCACTTCGTCGTCACGGAATCCGGCGGCGTACCTCTCATGAACCGGTTCGACCTACGATGGTCGCCGACCGGCGGATTCGGACGAGGGAGCACGGGTGAACATCGGAGAGATCGCCAAGCGGGCGGGCGTGTCGCGCAGCACCGTCTCGTACGCGCTCACCGGCAAGCGCCCGGTGTCGGAGGAGACCAAGCGCCGCATCATGACGGTCATCGACGAGCTGGGCTACCGGCCCAACGCCTCCGCCCGGGCGCTGAAGGAGGGCCGCACCCGCACGATCGGCCTGGTCATACCGCCGGCCGGCCAGCGCCTGACCGACATGCAGCTCGGCTTCGTGGCCAGTGTGGTCGACGCCGCCGCCCGCGCCGACCTGGACGTCCTGCTGTCGCCCTCGGGCGGCGAGCACGACCGCTCCTTCGAGCGCGTCGTCACCGGACGGCGCGTGGACGGCGTCGTCCTCATGGAGATCCGGCTGGAGGACGACCGGGTCGCCCGGCTGCTGCAGAGCGGGCTGCCGTTCGTCGGCATCGGCCGTACCCGCCACCCCGAGGACATGTCCTGGGTGGACGTCGACTTCGAGACGCTCATCGCCAAGTGCGTCCATCACCTGGCCGACCTCGGCCACCGGCATCTGGCGCTGGTCAATCGCAACGCCGAGCTGGTCGCCGCCGGATACGGTCCCGGCCACCGCGCGCAGGCCGGCTTCGAGCGCGCCATCGCCGAACGTGGCCTGCACGGCGTGCAGGTCTGCTGTGCCGACGACGCCCAGGCCGGGCAATCCTGTCTCCAGCAACTCCTCGCCGAGCACCCGGAGCTGACCGCGATCGCCACCATCAACGAGGCGGCGGTGTCCGGCATGTACCGCGCGCTGGCCGAAGCGGGCTTGACCGTGCCCGGAGACTTCTCCATCGCCGGCGTGGCCGCCCAGCACTGGGCCGAGAACCTGCACCCACCCCTCACCGCCGCCGACGTCCCCGCCGACGAGATGGGCGCCCGCGCCGTCGAGCTGCTCATCCAGCGCATCGCCGACCCGGCCACCCCGCACCGCCACCTCCTGGCCGCCCCGCCCATCTCGCTCCGCAGCACGACCGGGCCCGCCCGGCCGCGCGGCTGAACCACCCGGACGATTCCCCCAGGTCGGCCCTTTGAGGGCCCGTCGCGGCTCGCATGACTGCGACATGGCGGCGACGTGTCACGCGGGTTTCGGGCTCTTGACCCTCGCGCCACAACACGCTTATGGTCCAGTCGAATCGATTCGCCGAATCGATTCGACTGACTCCTTGGCACTCCCCGAATGGGAAAGGCGCATGGCTCAACCCTCGTCCCGGCGGGCACGTATGCGTGTGCCGCACGCCATCCTCGCCTCCACGCTCGCGCTGACCGCGATCCCTGCAACCGCCTCACCGGCGGTCGCCGCCGCACCGGCAGCAGCCCCGAACCTCGTCCTGCACTACGACTTCGAAGGGGACCTGTCCGGCGGCACCATCACCGACCGCTCCCCCTCCGGCCTCGACGGCGCCCTCTCCAACCCCGGCTCCGCCACCACGGCCACCGGCGCCGACGGCACGCAGGCGCTGACCCTGCCGGGCGGCGCGAACGGCTCCACCACGGCCCCCTACGTGACGATCCCCAACGGCCTGTTCCGCGACCGCCCCGCCATGACCATCTCGACCTGGCTCAAGTGGTCGGGCGGCCCCGACTTCCAGTGGGTCTACAACCTCGGCAAGGACGCCGGGACAGCCACCTTCGTCACCCCGTCCTATGCCGGCGACGCGACCACGCGCTCCTCCATCAAACCGGTCAACGGCAACACCGAGGTGGGCGTGCCCGGTGCGCAGAAACTGCCCACCGGCCAGTGGGTCAACCTCGTCACCACCATCGACGGCAAGACCATCACCTACTACGTCAACGGCGCCACCATCGGCAGCACCAACGCCCAGCTCGACCTGGCCGCGGTCATGCACGCCGACGGCAACACCACCTCCGGCTTCCTCGGCAAGCCGTTCTGGAACGGGCACCCGTTCCTGGCCGGCACCCTGGACGACTTCCGCGTCTACGACGCCGCCATGACCGCCGAGCAGGTCAGCGGTCTGGCCGGCAACCACCTGGCCACCCTCACGAAGGTCGAGCAGACCTCCTTCGAGGTGACGACGTTCAGGGACGTCGCTCCGGACCTTCCGAAGAACGCCGCCGCACAGTTCTCCGACGGCATCCGCCGCAGCGTCCCGATCACCTGGGACGCCGTCGATCCTGCGCAGTACGCCAAGGTCGGCCAGTTCACCGCCAAGGGCACCGCGCACGGCACCCACGTCCAGGCCACCGTCCGCGTCATCGCCAACGAACTGGCCATCGACCTCGGCGCCGAGACCGGCGCCTTCCACGGCGGCGCGTCCGGCACGCTGTACGGCGTCTACGGCGAGGGCGTCCCCACCAGCAACCTCCTCGAAGGCATCAACCTGCGAACCGTGTCCACCAAGGCGCAGGACGGTCCCCAGCACCCCGGCGCCGACGCCCTCGAAGTGGTCAAGCCCCTGGCCGACGCCACGGACGGCGACGTGTACATCTACATGACCGACATCTACCGCGGCTTCCCCTACCAGTGGCCCGGCAGCACTCCCGAGGCCAGACTGAACGACTTCAAGGCGAAGATCGCCAAGCAGGTCGACCAGGTCCTCGAGCTCCGCAAGCTCGACCCGAAATACCAGGACAACATCGTCTTCGTGCCGTTCAACGAACCCGAAGGCAACATGTTCGGCACGGGCGAGTGGAGCTACAACCGGATCAGCTGGCTCAGCGACCCGCAGTACTACTTCAAGGCGTGGGACGAGGTCTACGCGCTCATCAAGGGCAAGATGCCGGACGCCCGCATCGCCGGACCCAACACGAGCGTGCTGTATTCCCAGGTGGAGGGCTTCCTGCGGCACACCATCGCGGCGAAGACCATCCCCGACGTCGTCACCTGGCACGAACTTGGCGACCCCGCGCGCATCCGCAGCAACGTGGCGAAGTACCGCGGCTGGGAGAAGACCGCGTTCGCGGGGACTCCGCATGAGGGCAAGCAACTGCCGATCAACCTCAACGAGTACGCCTACAACTACCACACCTCGGTGCCCGGCCAGATGATCCAGTGGGCCTCGGCCATCGAGGAATCGAAGGTCGACGCCGACATCGCGTACTGGAACATCGACGGCAACCTGTCTGACTCCGCCGTCCAGGCCAACCGCGGCAACGGCCAATGGTGGCTGCTCAATGCCTACGGCCAGATGACCGGCAACACGGTCAAGGTCACCCCGCCGCGCCCCAACGTCAGCTACACGCTGCAGGGCGTCGCCACCCTCGACAAGGCCAAGGCGCAGGCCCGCGCCCTGTTCGGCGGCGCGCCGGGCAAGGCCGACGTCCGCTTCGGCAACGTGGACACCGGGCTGTTCGGCGACACCGTGCACGCACTGGTCCAGGAGATCCCGTGGACCGGCCAGGTCGGCGACTCCACCCAGCCTCAGGTCCTCGCCGAACTGGACCAGCCGGTGCGCAACGGCTCCGTGACCTTCGCGTTCGGCGACGCGTTGCCCCAGCTCAAGGAGTCGTCGGCGTACCAGATCATCCTCACCCCGGGAGGCGACACCACCTCCCCCGCCCAGGCGACCAAGCTGTGGCAGGCCACGTACGAGGCCGAGAACGCCGCCCACACCGGCGCCCCCTACTACCGCAACGGCCCCGAAGGCTCACCCTCGAACGTGGCCAAGTTCTACACCTCCGGCGGCTACGACATCGGCGGTCTGCGCACCGGCTCCAACGTGACGCTCGACTTCAAGGTCTCGGTGCCGCAGGACGGCGCCTACGACCTGTCCGTCTTCGCCAACTCCCTCAACACCTTCGACGCCGTACGCGAGCAAGGCCCCACCAACGTCTTCCTCCGCGTCGACGGCGGCGCCGAGCAGGATCTGCACCTCCCCCTGGGATACAAGTGGGTCGTCTGGGACCACGCCGACACAAAGGTCAAGCTGACCAAGGGAGACCACGTGCTCACCCTGGCCGCGCGCAGCCTCGACGGCACCGGCACCACCAAGGGCGACGCCCTCATCGACAAGATCGACCTCTCCCTCGCCAATCCCGCGGCGGCCGAGACGACGTACGAGGCCGAGTACGCCACCCTCAAGGGTGCGAGCACCGACTACACCCGAAAGAACGTCTCCGGCTCCGGCCACACCACCCTCACCAAGGACCAGACCGCCACCTTCTGGGTCTACTCCCCCGACGACGGCGAATCCACCCTCACCATCGAAACCCTGGGCGGCGGCCGAGCCTGGCTGGACGTCAACGGCCGGCGCCTCACCGGCGTCAACGCCGACACCAAGGTGAAGGCGTTCCTGTCCGGCGGCATCAACAAGATCACCCTCACCGGTCAGTCCGGCAAGCTGCGTCTGGACCGCCTGGGCGTCGCCGACACCGACGGCACCCTCAAGCCCACCTGGTACGAAGCCGAGTCCGCCCGCATCGCCGGCACCGCCAAGGTCGCCGACTACCTGCTGGCCAGCGGCGGCAAGGCCGTCACCGACATCGGCGGCGCCCCCGGCAACGCCAACACCCTTACCTTCGACGTCACCGCCCCCAGCAATGGCACCTACGCCGTGACCGTCCGCTACTCCAACCCCGAGCAGTCCCCCGCCTCCCACTACAACCCCGACCCGCTGGCCCGCCACGCCAACATCTCCATCAACGGCGCCCAGCCCCAGCGCGCCTGGTTCCCCCACTCCTTCCACGCCGGCAACTTCTGGGAGCTGACCATCCCGGTCCAGCTCAAGCAGGGAGCCAACACCATCGCCTTCGCCTCCAACGAACTGCCGAACTTCGACGGAGATTCCTACATCTCCGACACCTTCCCCGACATCCTGCTCCGATCGAAATACGCCCCCATCGTGGACAAGATCGCAGTGACACCACTTGCCAAGTGACCCCTCTCTACGAGTGAAGCTGGGCGGGAGGCAATGATCCCGCCCAGCTCATCCGTCACTCTCGCTTTGAGCGCGTGCCAAGGCGGAGCCGACACGGCCACGTGCCTCGTTGTGGCCATTGCCGGTGGACGGGCTTGTGCGCCACGAGGCGCTGGGGGCAGACCGGTCACGCCTCCCGGACCGCGTCGGTCACCTGACCGAACAGTGTCGCTGACGGTCGCTGGCACTTCGGCGCCGCCGCCAGCGGATCACCGTAGACTGGCTGCATGCGCGTGACCATGCGAGACGTGGCCAAGCACGCCGGAGTCTCCATCAAGACCGTCTCGCGCGTGGTCAACTTCGAACCGCACACCCGCCCCGAGGTGATTCAGCGGGTGCGGGCCTCCATCGACGAGCTCGGGTGGGTGCCCAACGGCACTGCACGCGCCCTGCGGACTGGACTGACCGGGATCGTCGGCATCGGGGTGGCAGAACTGCGCAGGCCGTACCTGGCGGGTCTGGTGGAAGCCCTGGTGACGGAGGCGAACCAGCGAGGGATGCAGGTCGCCGTCGAGCCGACCCTGCGCGATCCCGAGCGCGTCCGCCGCATCCTGGAAGCCCGTGGCCGGGCCTTCGACGGGGTCGTCCTCATCGGTCATGACCTGCCGGACGCGGTGGCGGACGGCTTGGGCGAGAGGCCGGTCGTGGTCGTCCAGGGGAAACAGGAGCAGGCCGGGGCGGACCGGGTGGACGACGATGTGGTCGAGGCCGCGATGCTCATCGGTCGTCACCTAGCGGTCATGGGCAGGACCCGCCCGGCCGTCCTGGGCGCCTACGGCGGGTTCCCCTCGGCGGCGCCGAGTCCCGGCGCAGGAAGGATCGGGGCGGTGCTGAGTGCTGCGCTGGTCACGACCGGGATCGACCCGGAGAAGGTTCCGGTGATGCCCCTCGAAGCTCCCGCGGACCGTCGCGTCGGCGCGCGGGCCGCCGCCGAGGTCCTCGCCCGGCATCCGGAGGTCGACGCGCTGCTCTGCGTCAACGACGAGGTCGCACTGGGCGCGCTGGCAACACTGGCCGCGCGCGGAGTCGATGTGCCCGGAGGAGTGGCGGTCATCGGGTACGGCAACCTCGAGGACGGCTGGTTCTCCACGCCCTCACTCACCACCATCGACCCGGGCCGGGAGCGGCTCGCCCGCACCACGTTCGACCTGCTCACCGGACGCCTGGACGGGACGGCTCCCGCGCACGCCCGCGCGGTGGTCCTGCCCGTCAAGCTGGTGCGCCGGGAGTCGACGCTCGGGACGGGCGCCGGATGAGGCGGCCTACGCTGGCCGACGTGGCGGCGCGCGCCGGAGTCTCCGCGAAAACGGTCTCCAACGTGCTGCTCGGCCGTCCCAACGTCTCGGCCGTGACCCGCGAGCGAGTCCGCTCCGCCGTGGCGGAGCTGGGCTACGTGGTGAACCAGGCGGGCCGGGGGCTCGCATCGGGCCGGACTGGGCGGATCGCCGTCGCCGTGCCCAACCTCTACCAGCCCTACTTCGCCGAGATCGCCGAACGCCTGATCCTGGCGCTGTCGGAGAAGAACCTATCCACGACGTTGCGTATCGCCCACGACCGCGAGGCCGAGCTGGACGCCGCGCTCGGGGTGACGACCCGCGACGTCGACGGCGTGATCATCTGCCCTCATAACTTCACAGGTCACATGGTCGAGGACCGGGTGCCGCTGCGGCCCGTGGTCCAGCTGGGCGGCTACGCCACGCCGCTGGTCGACTGCGTCATCATGGGCGAGCGCGAGGGGTTCGAGGCGATCGTCCGGCACCTGCTCGCCTCCGGTCGGCGCCGGATCGCCCTCGTCATGACGGGCCCGGAGTTAGTCCCTCCGGCCGGGGATCGGTTCGCCGGCTATCTCGCGGCGCTGGAGGAATACGGCCTGCCGTTCGACGAGACGCTCCTGACGTTCGGTTCGGACTGGGATCGCCGCATGTCCGGATACGAGGCAATGGTGGGGCTGCTCCGCTCCGGCGTACGGTTCGACGCCGTCGCGTGCGTGAACGACGCCACCGCCAGCGGCGTGCTGCGCGCGTTGCGCAGCCACGGGATCCGGGTGCCCGAGGATGTCGCGGTCACCGGGTTCGACAACACCGACGAGGGCGAGTTCACCATCCCCTCGCTCTCCTCGGTCAGCCCCGAGCAAGCGGAGATGGTGGACGTGGCGATCCGTATGCTCCTCGACCGGATCGAGGGGTTCGACGGGCCCGGCCGCCAGGTTCGTACGGGTGTCCGCTTGGTGCTGCGCGACTCATCCGTCTGACCTTCGCACGGCCGCCCGCGTGGTGCGCTGTGTGACTCATCCGTCTGACGTTCGCACGGCCGCCCGTGTGGTGTGCTGCGTGACTCCTCCTGCCTGAAGTCCGTCCGACTGCACACTGATGGCGTTGTTACCCGCGCGTCATCTTTTGTCTCATCGTTGACAACGCTGAACTAGGGATTTAACGTCTGCTTCACACTTCGACCTGAGGGAGCCATCCTTGGCCAACCCCACTTCGCACCCCCTTCGCAGCCCCGCTCTCCCCCGTTCCGGAGTGGCTGTGCTGCGTCCCCTCACCGCGCGGCTGAGTCCCCACGGCGTTCTCGGCGCCTGGCAGCAGCGCAACGCCGAAGCGACCATCCCGCACTGCATCACCCAGCTCGAGGCCAGCGGCGTGCTCGACAACTTCCGGCGCGTCGTCGGCGAGTCCGGAGCCGCCTACCGCGGCTTCGTCTTCGCCGACTCCGACCTCTACAAGGTCATCGAGGCGGTCGCCTGGGAGATCGGGCGCTCCGGAACCAACCGCTGGGATGCCTGGCTCGACGAGGTCATCGGCCTGGTGGGCCGGGTTCAGGACTCCACCGGATACGTCATGACCTGGATCCAGGGCGTACACCCGGAAAAGCGCTTCGCCGAGCTCGAATGGACGCACGAGATGTACGTCCTGGGCCACCTGATCCAGGCGGCGGTCGCGCTCGACCGGGCCGCCGGCCGCGACGACCTGCTGAGGATCGCCCGGCGTTTCACCGACCTGCTGCACCGGCACTTCGGCCCCGGACGTGAGGAGGGCGTCTGCGGACACCCGGAGATCGAGACCGCCCTGGTGGAGCTCTACCGCCACACCGGCGAGGAGCGCGATCTCACCCTCGCCCAGCGGATGATCGACCTCCGCGGCCTCGGCCTGCTCAAGACGGGCCACTTCGGCGCCCAGTACTTCCAGGACCACCTGCCCGTACGGCAGGCGCGGACCGCCGTCGGCCATGCCGTACGGCAGCTCTATCTCAACGCGGGCGTGACCGACCTCTACTTGGAGACGGGAGAGAAGGAGCTCCTGGAGGTGCAGCGCGCCCAGTGGGAGAACGTGCACCAGCGCAAGATGTACATCACCGGGGCGTACGGCTCACGCCACCGCGACGAGGCCTTCGGCGACGACTATGAGCTCCCCTCCGACCGCGCCTACGCCGAGACCTGCGCTTCCATCGCGGACCTGCACTGGTCGTGGCGGATGCTGCTGGCGACCGGCGAGTCCCGCTACGCCGACGTCATCGAGCGGGAGATCCACAACGCGATCGCGGCCTCGGTCGACGCGAGCGGGACGCGGTTCTTCTACTCCAACCCGCTCCAACTGCGCCCGGACCGCTACGACGAGGAGAACGCCCCCAGGGAGCGGGCGGCCTGGTACGCCTGCGCGTGCTGCCCGCCGAACGTGACGCGGCTCGTCGCCCAGTTCGGCGCCTACGTGGCCTCGGAGGGCGATGACGAGGTGCGGATCCACCAGTACGCCGACGCTGACATCGACCTCCCGGCCCACCTCGGGGAGGGCGTGCTGGAGATGCGCACCGACTACCCGTCGAGCGGGACGGTCGAGCTGAGCGTACGCGGCCGGCTCGCGCCCGGGGTACGGCTGGCCCTGCGGATCCCCGACTGGTCGCGCGGCACTCTCACCCCGGACGAAGACGGTTACCTGCGCGTCGACCCGAGGACGGGATTCCGGCTGGAGCTGGACGTCAGGCCCCGGTGGACCCGAGCTCATCCGCGGGTGGACGCACTGCGGGGGTGCGTCGCCCTCGAACGAGGACCGATCGTCTACTGCGTCGAGCAGAGCAGCCTGCCGGAGGGCGTCGCGATCGAGGACCTCGTGATCGACGTGACGGTCCCGCCCGGCCCGGAGCTCACCGGGCACCGCATTGAAGCGCCAGCCGGCCTGTACCAGGCCTCGGGGCGCGTGCCCACCTCGACCGCACTCGCCGTACCCGCAGTGCCCTTCGCCACCTGGGGCAACACCGGCTCCCGCGCCATGCGTGTCTGGTTGCCCGCCAACGATCTGTAAGGAGACGTTCATGACCAGCAGGACACGACTGTGGTGCGGAGCGGCTCTCGTCTCCGCATTGGCCCTCACCGGATGCTCGGGCACGGAGAGCGAGGAGAAGAGCGGCGGCGGCACCGGCAACACCCTGCGCGTTCTCGTCGTCAAGCACGCGCTCACCGGGCCCATGAAGGACATGGGCTGGGTCGCCGACCTGGAGAAGAAGGCCAACGTCAAGATCACCTGGGAGGAGGTCTCCGCGGACTGGAACGAAAAGAAGTCCACCATGCTCGCGGCGGGCGACATCCCGGACCTCATCGTGGGGACCAATTCGATCGACAGCACCGATCTGGCCACCTTCGGCACCCTATTCGAGGACCTCAGCGACGACCTCGACAAAATGCCGAACGTCAAGGCCCTGTTCGGGGCCAAGCCGGAGCTGAAGGCAATGGCTACGCAGAGCGGCGGGGAGATCTACACGACCCCCGGATACAAGCGATTCTGGCCGCAGACCGTCACCCACCAGTACATCAACAAGAATTGGCTGGACAACCTCGGCATGAAGGTTCCCACCACGTGGGACGAGCTCTACGAGGTGCTGGTGGCGTTCAAGGAGAAGGACGCCAACGGCGACGGCGACCCGAACGACGAGATCCCGATGGACTGGTCGCCGGTGGGCACTGACGGGTTCGGCTACTTCCAGCCGTCGGTGCTCCTGGGCAGCCTGGGCCTGCCGATCTCGGGCGGCGGCGGCCAGGGCTACTTCGTCCAGGACGGCAAGGTCGGCAACTTCCTCGTCGATGAGCGCTACCGCAAGGTCATCGAGTTCCTGCACAAGTGCTATGCCGCAGGCCTGATCAGCAAGAACGTCATGACACAGGACTACTCCGCCTACCAGTCGGTCGGCCGGGGCAAGGGTGACGTGGCGAAGGTCGGCTTCAGCTGGGGCTGGACGGCCAGCGACCGGTTCGGCGCGGAGCTGGCCGAGCAGTACAGCGCCACCGCCCCGCTGCTGGCCGAGGCCGGCCAGACGGAGCCGGTGACCTGGACCTACGACAGCAACGGGGAGAACTACCCGGCCAACCAGATCGCGGTGTCGGCCGAGGCCGCCAACAAGGACGCGGCGCTGCGCGTCGTGGACGCCTTCTACGACCAGGACATCTCCCTGCAGGTGCTGTTCGGCGAGTTCGGGCAGAACATCACCAAGGAGGGCGACAAGAAGTACAAGGTCCTGCCGCCCGCCGACGGCAAGAGCGACCCGTCGAGCTGGAAGTGGACGACCACGCTCGCCGACCTCGGCCCCACCTGGATCCGCGACGACATCGAGGTCACGCTCCCCACTGACCTGCAGGAGGCGGTGGACCAGTCCGAGCCGCTACTGCCGGCCATCAAGAACATGGATCTGAAGCGGGACGTCTTCCCGTGGCAGTTCATCCAGCTGAGCACTGAGGATCTCAGCTCGACCTCGCTGAACAACCAGACGATCCTCAGCATCACCCAGACGAAGTTCGCCCAGTGGATCACCAAGGGCGGGGTCGCCGAGCAGTGGGACGCCTACGTCAAGCAGGTCACCGGCTCCGGGCTGCAGGCCAACATCGACATCCTCCAGCGCTACTTCGACAAGTACGCGACCGAGCACCCATGACAGTCACAGCCAGCCGCGCTCCGGCCGTCGCGCCCGCTCCCCGGAGCGGGCGCCGACCCCGGCATCTGAAGAGGTACTGGCAGCTGTGGGCCATGCTCGCCCCGGCGATCGCCTTCGTCGGCGTCTTCGCCTACATCCCGATGTACGGCATCCAGCTCGCCTTCCGCAAGTTCAGCTTCAAGCAGGGCCTGACCGGTGGCGAATGGGTGGGTCTGAAGTACTTTTACCAGTTCTTCGACAGCCCGCTGTTCTGGACGCTCCTGCGCAACACCGTCACGATCAGCCTGACCACGCTGATCGTGGGGTTCATCGCCCCGATCTTCCTGGCGCTGGTCGTCAACCAGGTGGCCAACGAGGCGCGCAAGCGGTTCATGCAGACCGCGACCTACCTGCCGCACTTCATCTCCATCGTGGTGGTCGTCGGCATGCTGCAGGTCTTCCTCTCCCCCTCCTCGGGGGTGCTGACCAGAGTGCTGGAGTTCGTCGGGATCACCGGCGTCAACTTCCTGGGCGACACCTCGGCGTTCGTTCCGGTCTACGTGATCTCCGACGTCTGGCAGCACTGCGGGTGGAACAGCATCATCTACCTGGCGGCACTGTCGCGGGTGGACACCCAGCTCTACGAGGCCGCGAAGATCGACGGGGCGAACCGGTTCCGGCTGGTGCGGCACGTGGACATCCCGGCGTTGGTCCCCACGATGGTGGTGCTGCTGATCCTCACCATGGGCGGGGTGCTGAGCACCGGTTTCGAGAAGGTGTTCCTGATGCAGAACACGCTCAACCTGCCGGTCTCCGAGGTCATCTCCACCTACGTTTACAAGATCGGCATCCTCAGCAGCCAGTTCAGCTACTCCGCGGCGATCGGGCTTTTCAACACGCTCATCAACTTCATCTTCCTGGTCATCACCAACCAGATCGCCAAGCGAGTGTCGGGGACGAGCCTGTGGTAACCACCTCCTTCCGCACCAGGTCACCGGGTGACATCGCTTTCTCCGTCATCCTCGCCGTCGTCTGCCTGGCCGTCCTGACCGCCGTGATCTATCCGGTCTACTTCGTCGTCATCGCCTCGGTCAGCGATCCCTCGCTGGTCGCCACGGGCGAGGTCTGGCTGCTGCCTCGTGGGGTCAACTGGTTCGGCTACGAGCAGATCTTCGCCGACGAGCGGATCTGGACCGGCTACCGCAACACCGTGCTCTACAGCCTGGTGGGGACGGCACTGAACCTCCTGGTCACCCTTCCGGCCGCCTATGCCCTGTCCAGGAGGGAGTTCAAGCCGCGCAAGGTGCTCATGGTGTTCTTCGCGATCACCATGTTCTTCCACGGCGGGCTGATCCCGACCTACATGCTCTACCGGGATCTCGACCTGCTGGACAACTGGCTGGTCTTCGTCCTGCCGCCGGCGGTCAACGTCTACAACCTCATCATCGCCCGCGCCTTTTTCGAAAGCTCCCTGTCCGAGGAGCTCTTCGAGGCGGCCACCATCGACGGGATCTCCTACTTCGGCTTCTTCCTGAAGATCGCGATCCCGCTCTCCAAGGCGATCATCTCAGTGATCGGTCTGTACTACCTCGTCCAGCACTGGAATGACTTCTTCACAGGCCTCGTATTCATCCGCGACTACGACAAACAACCGCTACAGATCGTGCTGCGCGACATCCTGCTGTCCAACCAGGCGTTCGCGGGTGGCGCCGGCTCGGCGGGCGGGGCGGGCGCCAACTACGCCCAGCAGTACGCCGACCAGATCAAATACGGCGTGATCATCGTCTCGACGCTGCCGGTGATCGTGCTCTACCCCTTCCTCCAGCGGTATTTCGAGAAGGGCGTCATGATCGGATCGGTGAAGGGATGAACGCGCTCCTTGGGTGGCACACCCGGCTCGGCGAGGTGGGGCTGCGGCTGTTCCGGCTTCAGTTGCTCTGGCTCGGCTGGACTCTGGCGGGTGGGATCGTCCTGGGTGTCTTCCCGGCCACTGCGGCGGTCTATGCCGTCGTGCGGCGGGATCACCTGGGCCGTGACGAACCTGTCCCACTGCGCGAGGAGTTCCGTACGGCGTGGCGGCGCGAGTTCCGTGCCGCCAACGCCCTCGGCTACACCTTCCTCGCCCTGTGGGCGCTGGTGCTCTTCGACCGGCGCCTGCTGGCGACAGCCGATCTCGGCGTGGCGGGTCCGGCGCTGGCCGGGCTGCTCTGGCTGCTGTCGTTCTTCCTGTTCGCCATGACCGTCGTCGTCTGGCCGCTGGCTGCGCATTTTGCCGAGAGCGTCCCCAAGCTGGTGCTGCGCAGCGCCCTGTTCGTGCTGGGCAGACCGCTCACCGCCGCCTTCACAGGGCTGGTGGTGGCGGTCGTGCTCTGCGTCTACTACGTCATCCCCGGCCTGGTCCCGGTCTTCGGGTTCGTAGCCCCTGCCTACCTCTCGTTCGCCCACCTGTGGTCGACGCGAGTGCTCCCTCGCCCAAGGAATCCTTCATGAGTCAGGCCGTCCCCGCCATCATCAATGTCGACGTCGAAGGTCCGGTGATCAGCCGGCATCTCTACGGTCATTTCGCCGAGCACCTGGGCCGCTGCATCTACGGCGGCTTCTACGTGGGCGAGGACAGCGACCTCCCGAACG
>NZ_JBQQBR010000063.1:0-60474 GCF_052245935.1 Nonomuraea sp. 3N208
TGGGCCCCACCCACCCGCCCAGCAGAAACCCGGCCGCCAGCGGCAGCGCCGCGCCCCAGTCGACCGGCCCGAAGATCGCGAACCCGAGCGCCGCCACCGCGTTCGCCAGCCCCGTCATGACGTTCTTCATCGCGTTCACCTTGGGCGCGGACTGGTCGAGCATGGCCGCCAGGACGGCGAACACCAGAATGCCCCCGGCCGCGCCGAAGTACCCCACGTAGATCGTCACGGCGAACAGCCCCACCCGCCCCAGAAACCCGTGCTCGCCGCGCACCCGTCCGGACGGCGGCCGGGCCAGCAGCAATGACGCCATCGCGATCAGCCACGGCGCGATCAGCTCGAACGTCCTGGTAGGGGTCACCAGCAGCAGGAGGGCGCCTGCCGCGCCGCCGAGCGCGGCCACCGGGCCGAGCTTGAGCACCCGGCCGCCCTCGCCGGCGAGTTCGGGCCGCGAGCCGGCGGCCGCGCCGACGCCGGTGAAGACGAGGGCGACGGTGTTGGTGACGTTCGCGGCCAATGGGGGCAGGCCGAAGGCCAGCAGGGCCGGGTAGGAGATGATCGAGGCGAGGCTCACGACCGTGCTCACCACGCCGGCCACGATGCCGACGGCGAGCAGGCCCAGCACCTCTCCGAAGATCACGCGGACATGCTATGTGTCGTCCGATTTGTCCCAGCGGCCGGGGTTACGACGGCACCACGTGGCCGCCGCCGGCGGGGCGCTCGGCGTGTGGGCATAGCTTAGGACGGGTGCAGGTTGAGCAGCTTCACCCATGGCCCTCCACGGTCGCCGAAGCGCAGGCCATTCAAGACCGGCTCCGCGGACACGTCGAGCTCACAGGACCCGGCGCCTTCACGCTGGTGGCGGGCCTGGACGTGCACTACCACGGCCCGGGCGACGGCCTGACGGCCGCGGTGGTCGTCATGGACGCCGCGAGCCTGGCCGTGGTGGAGCAGGTGGCGGTCCATGGGAGAGCGGCGTTTCCGTACGTGCCCGGCCTGTTCGCCTTCCGCGAGCTCCCCGCGCTGGTCGAGGCGCTCGAGCAGCTCACGGTGACGCCGGACCTGCTGGTCTGCGACGGGTACGGGCTCGCGCACCCGCGCGGGTTCGGCCTGGCCTGCCACGTCGGCGTGCTGACGGGACTACCGGCGCTGGGCGTGGCCAAGACGCCGTTCGTCGGCACGCACGAGCCGCCGGGGCCGGAGCGCGGAGCATGGACGCCGATCGTGCACGCGGGGGCCACGGTGGGGCGGGCGCTGCGCACGCAGCGCGGCGTCAAGCCGGTGTACGTCTCCCAAGGACACCGCATCGCCCTGGACACAGCCACGGACCAGGTCCTCCGCCTCGCCCCGCGGTACCGCCTGCCCGAGCCGATCCGGCGCGCCGACCACCTGGCCAGGCACCCGGACTGATCGGCCCTTACGCCGGCCCGCCCTTCATGCTCACGCTTCTTCGCTGAGCTCGATGGCGGCGGCGGGGCAGACCGCGGCTGCCTCGCGGACCAGCGCGTGCTGGTCGGCGCTGGGCTCGGGCTCGAGCAGGATGACGATGCCGTCGTCCTCGCGCTGGTCGAACACCTCCGGCGCGAGCAGCACGCACTGGCCGGCGCCGCAGCACTTGTCCTCGTCGACGATGACTTTCATCTCGGGCTCCCTCCTTGTCGATCAGGATTACCAGCGGACCGGCACGGTACGCAGGCCGCCCACCGCGAGCCCTTCCACCCGCTCCAGCTCCGCCACGGGCACGGCCAGGTCCAAGGTCGGCAGCTTGCGCAGCAGCACCTCGAGCACGACCTGCAGCTCGGTGCGGGCCAGCGCCTGGCCCAGGCAGGAGTGAGCGCCGGCGCCGAAGGCCAGGTGCGGGTTCGGGCTGCGGGTCAGGTCCATCTCGGCGGCGCCGTCGAAGGCGCTCTCGTCGCGGTTGGCCGAGGCCATGCTGCACACCACGGTGGTGCCTCGGGGCAGGACCGCGCCGCTGACCTCGGTCTCGTCGCGCAGGTAGCGCGGCAGGCCGAACCCGGAGTTGGCGTCGAAGCGCAGCGCCTCCTCCACCGCGGTGCGGATCAGCTTCGGGTCGGCCAGCAGCGCATCCCACCTGGAGCGGTCGGCCAGCAGCATGGAGACCATCTTGCCGATCATGTTGGCGGTGGTCTCGTGCCCGGCCACCAGCAGCGCCATGCCGGTGACCAGGATCTGGATGTCGGTCAGCCCGCCGTCCTCGGGGCCGCCGGTCGCGATCAGCTCGCTGAGGATGTCCTCGCCCGGCTGCTCCCGCTTGGCGGCGACGTGGCCGGACATGTACTGGAAGAACTCGGCCTGGGCAGCGTCGATCTCGTCCTTGCTGTAGCGGGTGAGGTTGAGGAACGTGTCGGACCAGTACGAGAACCGCTCCCGGTCCGCGGCCGGCACGCCGAGCATGTCGCAGATGACATACACCGGCAGCGGGAAGCCCAGGCTCGCCTTGAGGTCGCCCGGGGCGCCGCGCTCGACCATGTCGTCGATGAGCTCCTCGGCGATCTGGGCCATCGTGGGACGCAGGGCGGCCATCCGCTTGGCGGTGAACCACTTGCCGACCAGACGCCGCCAATGCTGGTGCTCCTCGCCGCCGTCAGGGATGATCATCGCCATGTCGCTGTTGAACACCCCATCCCCTTCCGCCGATATGCGGGCCGCGTCGGGGGCGTTGAGCTGGCGGGTGAAGCGCGGGTCGGCCAGCACCTGCTTGACGTCGTCGTAGCGGGTCAGCAACGTCGCCTGGTCGCCGCTGGGCAGCTGCACATGGGCCACCGGGCACTTGCCGCGCAACTCGGCCCATTCCGCGGGCGGCTCCAACGCCGCGTCGGCGGGGATCGGGTAGTTCAGGACCTGCTCGTTGAGACTCATTCGACAACTCCTCATGAACGGATGGATGGGTCGCCCGTGAACGGCCGGCTGTTCGCCGCCGTCACGCGGGCGCGAAGGGCTGGGTGGTCTGCCAGCTGCCGAGTGCCTGTTGCCGCAGGACGCGGACCTGCTTGGCCATGTTCCAGCCGAGCACACCGGTGACCTGTCCGCCCTGCCGGTAACGCGCGGCGAATCGGTGCTGCGCCGGGTCGCCCTCGGCGATGTCCACCTCGGCCGCCGCCGACGGCAGGCCGTGGGCCTGGATCTTGACGTCGTACTGGTCGGTCCAGAAGTACGGGATCGGCGTGTACGGGCGATCGGCGCCGAGGATGTTGGCGGCGACCACCTGGGCCTGTTCGGTGGCGTTGGTGCGGTTCTCCAGGCGCAGCCGCCTGCCGAGCCCCTCGTGCTCCCAGGAGGCCACGTCCCCGACGGCGTAGACGCCTTCGGCGGCACGGCAGCGCGAGTCGCACTCGATCCCGTCGGTCATGGTGAGCCCGCTGCCGGCCAGCCAGCCGGTTGCCGGGCGGGAGCCGATGGCCACCACGACCACGTCGGCGGGCAGGAGCTCGCCGGTGGCCAGCCGCACCCCCGTGACCCGTCCGCCGGCGCCGGTCAGACCTTCGACCACGGCGCCGAGCCGCAGCCGTACCCCGCGCTCCGCGTGCGTCCGGGCGAGCATCGTGCCGACCACGTCGCCGAGCTGGTCACCCAGAAGGGTGTGCCCCATTCCGGCAAGGGTGACGTCCAGGCCCATGGTGCGGGCGGTGGCGGCGGTCTCCGCGCCCAGCACGCCCTCCCCCACGACCACGAGCCTTTCGGCGGCGGTCAGGTCCTGGCGCAGGGCGAGCGCGTCGTCCAGGCCGCGTAGCACGTGCACGCCTGCCAGCCCGTCCTGGCCGGGGAGCCGGCAGGGGGTGAGGCCCGTCGCGATGACCAGGGCGTCGCCACGCAGCACGCGGCCGGAGGCGGTGGTGACGGCACGCGCCGCCACGTCCAGCACGACGGCAGGCTCGCCCAGCACGAGCTCGGCCTGGAGGGCCTCCAGCTGCGCGTGGGTGCGGAGCTGCGCGCGGGACGGCTCCCATGCGCCTGCCAGGACCTGCTTCGACAACGGCGGCCGGTCGTAGGGCTGATGGCGTTCGGCGTCCAGCAGCGTCAGCCGGCCCTGGTAGCCGTGCCGCCGCAGCGCCTCCGCCGTGCTCAGGCCGGCGGCCGACGCGCCGACGACCAGGACGCTCCCGGGCGCGGTCACAGGGCGTCGCTCCGCAGGTAGGCGGCGGCCCGGCCGACACGTCTCCGCATATGTCGTGCTCCTTTCGGTCGTCCCGTGCCTTCAGATTACCCTACAGCTGTAGGTAAACCTACGACTGTCGGTTGTAGGTAAACTGAGAGACGTGGCCACGACCAGAAACAGCAACACCCCAGCGGGCGACCGGCGCGTGCGCCGCACCCACGCGGCCCTTGCACGCGGGCTGATCGAGCTCGTCGAGAAGCAGGACCTGTCCAGAATCAGCGTCGCCGACGTCGCCGAACGTGCCGGAGTGAGCCGCTCGACCTTCTACGACCACTACCGTGACGTCCACGAGCTGGCCGAGTCGGCCTGCACCGCGATGATCGACGGCTTGATCGACTCCTTGCCCGTCCCCGGCCCCGACTCGGCGGACCATGCACAGGACGCGGCGCAGTCGCTGGCGGCCTTCTTCGCCAGTCTCGCCGAGCACGCCGGGCTCTACCGGGCCCTGCTGGGGCCGCAAGGCAGCGCCCGCGTCTCCGACCACATCCGCCGCCGCATCACCGCCGCCGTCTACGACCACACACACAGAGCCGCAGACGGCGCACTCCCGGAGCGCGCCTTGTCGTTGGACAGCCCGCACGACGTCCGCGCCGCCTTCACCGCCGGGGCGATCATCGGCGTGGCCGCAGACTGGCTCCAGCGCGGATGCCCGTGTCCCCCCGCCGAGATGGCGGCCCTGACCTGGCCACTCTTCGCGGGGCTTTATCAGGTCGACGCGGGCACGGTCACCTGAGCACGGTCACCTCCTGAGCCCGCCCCGGCCCACCGTGCTCCCCCTCGATCTCCCCGCCCCCGAGCGCGCGCGTCGGTTCAGCGGCGCACCGCCCATACGAGCAGCCACACGCTGAGCCCGAAGAGTCCCATGCCGAGCGGCACGTGCGCGGCCACCGCGCCCGAGCCGCCGAGCATGGACTGGACGAAGCCGAGCAGCAGCACCGCCAGGCTGACCAGGGCGGGCCAGGCCGCGCCGCGTCCCGGCCGCCACAGCAGCACGGCCGCGACGAGCTGCGCCAGGCCCAGCACGTGCACGGCGAGCGCCCCCATGCCATGCATGCCCGGCCCTCCCCCGCTCATCAGCTGGCCGGCCGTCACGGCCTGGACGAGCACGGCCAGCGTGTTGAGCGTGGCGGCGATCTTGAACGCGGTCAGGTACCCGCTTCCCTTGGCGACCTGGGTTACCACGTGGACACTCCTTCGACCTCGCAGGAATGCCTCCAGGATCTTGCCTCAGGGCACGCCGGGCATCCCCCGCCCGTCGACATCGCCGCTACGCCTCAGGGCGTACGCGGGTCGCCGGCCACCCGATCTTCATCGGGCCGGTCTTCAGCGGGGAGGTGGGCGCCGGAGGAGGCCAGCGGGGGCAGGATCGCCTGGGCGTCGGCGCCGCCGAACCAGAGGCCGATCATGAACAGCGCCGTCGCCTCCAGCAGCATCGCCCGGTCGAGTCCGCCGCCGTCCAGCGGCGTGCAGCCGAGATCGGCGACCAGCGTGCGAACGGCCGCCAGTGCCGCCGGATCGTCGCCGCACAGCGGCACGGCGAGCGGCCGCCCGTCGAAGACCGGCGGCGTCATCCGCCACACGTCCACATGGCACAGGTTGAACGCCTTCACCACGTGACCGCCCGTGAGGTCGCGGATCAGGCCGGCGAGCGGGCGCGTTGGGTCGTACTTGGTGAGGTCGGCGGCGTTGGTGACGTCGATGACGGGTTTGCCGCGCAGCGCCGCGCCGCACGCACCGAGCACGTCGACGAGCCCCGCCTCCCTGACCGCCACCGTCACGACCTCACCGAACTCCGCCGCCTCCGCCCATTTCCCCGCGCGGACCGGCTCCCCCCGCCCGGCGGTCATCCGCTCTGCCTGGGCGGCGGTCCTGCGCAGGTCCCTTCCGCTGATCATCACCTCATGTCCTGCCCCGGCCCACTGCGTGCCCAGCGCGTCGGCCATGCCGCCCGCGCCCAGGATCCCGATCCGCATGGACGTCCTCCTCCTGTGAAGGGTTTTACTGATAGGAGGACGGTAGAAAGCTCGTCACACACCATTCGGTGCCTATCGGAGGCTCTCGTTGTTCCTCGCCGACTGCCAGGCCAGACTCGCCTTCGACCTGATCGGCAACACCTGGAGCGCCGTCGTCGTCTGGGCCCTGCGCCACGGCCCCCGGCGGCCGGGGCGGCTGCGGGAGGAGATCGGCGGCATCAGCACCAAAGTCCTCACCGAGACGCTGCGCCGCCTGGAGTTCAACGGCCTGGTGGCGCGCCGCACGTACGCCGAGGCCCCGCCCCGCGTCGAGTACGAGCTCACCGACCTCGGCCGCACCCTCCTGGGGCCGATCGAGAGCTTCGGGGAATGGGCCTTCACCCACGCTGACGAGGTCATGGCCGCACAGGATCGCTGGGACGCGATTCCCTGAAGCACCCGCGACGCCGCAGGTCAGCCGTACAGTTGCTCCAGCACCGCGGCCACGCCGTCCTCGTCGTTGGACAGCGTGCGCCGCTCGATCGCGGCCATCTCGTCCGCCGTGTGGGCCGTCGACAGGGCGAGCAGCTTGACGATGGGCTCGTCCTCGTCGAAGACCGAGCGGACCTCGCGGTAGTACATCAGGTCGTCGGGGGTCCGCCTGGTGTAAGCGGCCTCGGTCAGCACCGCCCAGCCGGTCTCGACCGCCAGCCCCACCCCGGGCAAGGCGTCGGCGAGGGCCTGGGCGTGACCCGTGCTCACATCCGCATCTCCGACGGGAGCCGGGTGGCGGCGTTCATGAGCTCCAGGCCGAGGAGCCGCCCGGAGTCCTCGTAGTCGAGGACGGCGTCGTCCGCCACGACCTGACGTACCGCCTCACCTGGGATTACTTCGTGCTTCATCGCGATATAGGCGATGTCGTGTTCTTTGTCCCAGGTGACGTACACCGTCCGCGCTTGCGGCCCCGACGGGGCGTCGTCCCAGCTCAGCAGCCCTGCCTTGGCCTCGTGCGAGGCCGCCACCGCGGCCCGGGTCATCGCCAGCGCCAGCTCGACCGCACCCAGCGAGTCGAGCGCTGTGACTTTCCTCTCATGTTCCCACCCGTCGAGCCCGTCGATCCGGTAGGGGCACGACCACTCCCCCGTCGGCTCCTCATACGGCACGCCGACCGTGACGACCACGTCACGTGGGGGTTCGCTGCGCAGCACCAGCACCCGATGGGCGATCTCGTACATGTCTGCTGATCTACCCCGGAGGCCACTCCTGGAAGACTGACCAACGGGAACGGTCTCCCTGCTGTTCACTGCGGCGGCCCGTCCCATATGGTCGCCGAAGGAACACGCGAAGGGGCCCTGTGATGAACGAGTCGTTCGGTACGCGCCTGCGAGCCAGGCTCGACGAATGCGGACCGTTGTGTGTGGGCATCGATCCGAGCCCGGCGCTGCTCGACGCCTGGGGGCTGGACGACTCGCCGTCCGGTCTCGAACGCTTCAGCCGCACGGTCGTCGAGACCGTGGCCGACGTGGCGGCCGTGGTCAAGCCGCAGTCGGCGTTCTTCGAGCGGTGGGGCAGCCGCGGCATCGCCGTTCTGGAACGCACCATCGCGGATCTGCGCGAGGCCGGCACCCTGGTGCTGCTGGACGTCAAGCGCGGCGACATCGGCAGCACCATGGAGGCCTACGCCGAGGCGTACCTGGACCGGGGCAGTCCGCTGGCCGTCGACGCCGTGACGCTGAGCCCGTACCTGGGGTTCGGGTCGCTGGAAGGGGCGATCACCTCGGCTGTGGCCAACGACGCGGGCGTGTTCGTGCTGGCCCGCACCTCCAACCCGGAGGCAGCCGGGATGCAGCAGCTCGTGGCCGGCCAGGTGCTGGCCGGCGCGGCCGCGGCCAACGCGGGCCACACGCCGTTCGGGCCCGTCGGGGTGGTCATGGGAGCCACGCTTCCCGAGCTGGAGCACTCGCTGACCGACCTCAACGGGCCCATCCTCGCGCCCGGGCTGGGGGCGCAGGGTGCGACTCCTGCCGACGTGGCCCGGCTGTTCGGGTCGGTACGGCACGCCGTGCTGCCCTCCGTCTCCCGGGCGGTGCTCGCCGACCCCAAGCGGCTGCGTTCCCGTACGCTCCACTACCGGGACGAGTGCGCCGCCTACCTGTCGGGCGACCTCACGGCGGCCCGCCGCAGGTCCTGACCGGAGAGAGCGGTTGACGGCCGCGAGCACCACCCTCGGCTCAACGACCCGCCAGCGCACCACCCGCCCGACACACCAAGCGACCGCGGCCCGGCCTGCGGGGCGCGGGGGTGGGGGTCGGAGGTGTCAACCGGTGGGGCCGGCGTCGGGGCGGGTGACCTCCTCGGCGTCCCGCTGCGGGTCCTCCTGCGAGTCCTTCCCCGCACCCACCCGGGACTCCTCCTGGGTGCCGGCCTGAGATCCGGCCTCAGAGCCCTCCGTCCCTGCGGGCTGGTCCTGTATCTCCGGCGGGTCGGCCGGAACGGGACGACGGGCTCTCGGGGTTTCGGCGCCGGACCGCTCCGCGACGACGTCGCTCTCCCCCTCCACGCCGCCCACGGCTTCCGGCAGTTCTTCGGGGTTCTCATTCATAAGCCACCACCTGCCCCGCCAACCCCCCACGAACCTGCTTGTTATGGTCCGGGGATGATCAATTACGCGCACCGCCCCACTGCCCGCGTCGTCCTCGCCGACCCCAGCGACCGGGTCCTGCTGTTCAGGTTCACCCCACCGGATCCGTGGCCGAAGGAGCCCGCCTGGCACCTGCCCGGCGGCGGCATCGAACCCGGCGAGACCCCGGCGCAGGCGGCGGCGCGGGAGGCGCTGGAGGAGACCGGCCATGTGCTGAGCCCGGCCGACCTGGGAAACCCGGTGGCGGTGAACGAGGGCCCGTGGTCCAACCTGGGCCGCCACTTCTACACGGTGCACACGTACTTCTTCGCCCGCGTCCCGGCTCCCACCGTCGCGCCCACCGCCCTGGAGGACTACGAGCAGGAGGAGTGGCTGCTCGGCAACCGCTGGTGGAGCGTGACGGAGCTGGCCGAGACGACGGAACGAATCTTCCCGCCCGGACTCGCCGGCATCCTGCCCGGCCTGCTGGCCGGGGTGCACACCACCAGCCCGGCCACGCTCCCTTGGACCCACGAGAACTGATCGGGGAATTTCTTCGAGAAGGATGTAGAGAACCCGGATGCGGCTCCGACCCAGTCACGAGAACGACGAAAGACGAAAGACGAAGGAGCACATCATGGGCAAGCTCATCTACTGGGTCCACACCTCCGTCGACGGCTTCATCGAGGGCCCGAACGGCGAGTTCGACTGGCCGGAGATGGGGCCGGAGCTGTCGGCGTATGGGGACGAGATCCAGGCGCCGGTCGGCACCTTCCTGTACGGCCGCGTCGTGTGGGACATGATGTCGAGCTTCTGGCCGGATGCCGAGTCCATCTCGGACCACCCGCACGACCTCAAGTTCGCGCCCATCTGGCGCCGCACCCCGAAGGTCGTCTTCTCCTCGACTCTGAAGGAGGCGGGCTGGAACACCAGGATCGTATCCGGCAACCTCTCCGAGGAGGTCGCGGAGCTGAAGCGCCAGGCGGACCAGGACCTGCTGCTGAACGGCGGCTCTCAGCTGGCGTCCGCCCTCACCGAGCTGAGGCTGATCGACGAGTACCACATCATGGTGCACCCGGTGGTGCTCGGTGGCGGCAAGCCCGTGTTCCCGCCGCAGAAGGACCGGGTCGATCTGCGACTGGTGGACTCGCGGACGTTCGACGCGCGGACGGTGCTGCTGCGTTACGAACGGTCCTGACACCGGGGCGCGGTCAGGGGAGGAAGTCCTCGATCTCCCAGCGCGTGGGCATCGACGTGCTGGCGCCCTCGCGCTGCACCGACAGCGCCGCCGCCGCGGAGGCGAAGCGCAGGGCGTCCGCGACGGGCAGCTGTTCGGCCCTGGCCACGGCCAGCGCGCCCACGAACGTGTCCCCGGCCGCCGTCGTGTCCACCGCCTTCACCTCGACCGCCGGCACCCGCACCCGCTCCCCGGACCGGGATCCGTACAGAGCGCCCTCGGAGCCCAGCGTGATCACGGCCTCCTCGACCCGTTCGAGCAGCGCGTCCAGGGCGGCGTCGGGGGCGGTGGCGCCGGTGATGGCGGCGGCCTCGTGCTCGTTCGGGACGATCAGCGTGACCGCGTCGAGCAACGCGTCCGGGAGCGGCTGGGCGGGCGCCGGGGTGAGGATGACGGGCACGCCCGCGACCTGGCCGGCCTCCGCCGCCGCCACCACGGCCGCCATGGGCAGCTCCAGTTGCAACAGCAGCGCCTCCGAACGCGCGATCAGGGCCAGGTCATCGCCCGAGGGGCCGGTGACGGTGCCGTTCGCGCCGGGCACGACGATGATCGAGTTGCCGCCGGCGTCGTCCACCACGATGTGCGCGATGCCGCTGGGGCCTGGTACCTGGCGCAGGCCGCGTACGTCAACCCCGGCCTCCGACAGCGTGGCCCGCAGCTCCGCCCCGAAGCCGTCGTCGCCGACCGCCCCGAGGAACGCCACCTCCGCACCTGCCCGGGCGGCGGCGATGGCCTGATTGGCTCCCTTACCGCCAGGGATGGTGCGGAAGCGGTGGCCGGTCACCGTTTCACCCCGCTTCGGGGCTTCGGAGACGTAGGCGACCAGGTCCATGTTGGCGCTGCCGAAAACCGAGATCATGGGTGCATCATCTCCTGAGTACGCCGTGCCAGCTCCACGAGGCTCACCCCGTCGAACCCGGTCAGGCTGCTGGCCAGGCTGTCGCGCATCCGCCACTGGTCCGGCACGCCGCCGTTGAGCGCCCCGGCTATGGATCCGGCCGTGGCGGCCGCCGAGTCGGTGTCCCAGCCGCCCGCGACCGCTCCGGCGATCGTGGCGGTGAAGTCGCCCCGGCCGTGGATCAGGGCGGCGGCGACGAGGGCGGCGTTGTTGATCGTGTGGACCCAGTGGAGCGAGCCGTGGCGCTCGTACAGGCGGTCGACGACCCGTTCGAAGTCCTTTTCCGCAGCGGCGTCCTCGGCGGCCAGCCGTACCGCCTCGTGCAGGCGCGAGCCCGCGGGCACGACGGACAGGCCCGCCGCCACGACCTCCTCCGGCGACGTGGCGACCAGCGAGGCGGCGCACATCGCGGCCGCGAACATCGCCCCGTAGATCCCGTTCGCGGTGTGGGTGAGGCGGGCGTCGCGCCAGGCGTACTCGGCCGCCGTGGCTGGATCGCCCGGGTTGACCCAGCCGTAGACGTCCGCCCTGATCAGGGCGCCGATCCATTCGCGGAACGGGTTGCGGTGGGAGGCCGTGTGGGGCGGCTCGACTCCGTCCAGGAGGTTGCGGTAGGCGACGCGCTCGGCGGTGAACGTACGGCCCGCAGGCAGCTCGTCGAGCCACAGCTTGGCCACGTCGTCGGTGGTGAAGGCGCGGCCGTGGCGCTCGAGGACGGTCAGGGCCAGCAGCGGGTAGTTGAGGTCGTCGTCTTCGGGGATGCCGTCGATGTTCTCGGCGAGCGAGTTGACGGCGCTGCGGCGGTTCCAGGGCCAGCGGCGGGCGATGTCGTCCGGCAGGCCCTTGGCGGTGAACCAGCCACGGATGGGCCAGTTGCCGGTGGCCTCGGCGATCTGCCTGATGCCTTCGCGCGGGATCTTCTCGACGGGCTTGCCCAGCACGCATCCGGCCGCCCGCCCGAGCCACGCCCCCAGCACCCGCGCCGGGTCGGCGACCGCGCCGCTCACGGCCGGCACTCCTTGGCCGCCCGCGTCGACGGCTTCCGCCCCAGGGACGGACGGGTGGGTGGGCCGAGCCGGGCAGGCGGCGATGATGGCGGGCAGGTCCGACGGCTCGGCCGATGGCGACGGGACGGCCGCCAGTTCGTCCAGCAGGTCCTGGGCCAAGCCGCGCAGCCGGGCGGCCTCCGGGTCCGAGGCGCCGGCTCGGGGCGGCGCGTCGTGGCCGCCCGCCGCGTGCCATCGATCGGCGATCTCCTGGACGGCCCCGGGGTCACGGCCGTCCTCGGCGGCCTGGCGGAGCTCGTGTCCGATCAGGTCCTCGGGCTGGACCCAGGTGAGGCGGATCATCGGCGGTCGAGGTCGGCGAAGGCGGTCTCGTGGGCGCGGCGCCGTGCCAGGTCGTCGGCGTGCACCCGGCTCGCCACTTCCGCGATCGCGAGCCCAGGAGCCACCAGGTCGGTACGGCTGGCCGCCCCCACCCGCTCGAGCCACTCCGCAGGCACGGCGTTCAGCCCGCCGAGCGCGCCCGCGATGGCCCCGCCCATGGAGGCGATCGAGTCGGCGTCACGACCGTAGTTGACGCCGCCGAGCACGGTGTCGCGGTAGTCGCCCTTCGCGATCATCAGGAGGCCCAGCGCGAGCGGCAGCTCCTCGATACTGTGCAGCCGGCTCGGCCGCCGCGCCCCCAGGCCCTGGTCGCGGTAGGTGTCGGCGACCGTGTCATACGGCCGCACGGCGGCCCGCAGCGCCTCGAAGGACCCGTCCCAGTGCCCGAGCCCGGCCGCGGTCTCGCAGACCGACTCGATGGCGGCCCTGGTGCCGTCCTTGGCCAGCCGCAGGCAGGCGGCGACCACGGAGTCGGCGGTGGCGCCAGGGCGCATGGCCTCGGCGACGGCTGCCGCCATGACGCCGGCGGCCTCGCGGCCGTAGCTGGACTGGTGGGCCCCGGTCAGGTCGATGGCCTCGGCGTAGGCGGCGTCCGGGTCGGCGGCGTTGACGATGCCGACGGGGGCGACGTACATGGCCGCACCGCAGTTCACGATATTTCCGACACCGGCCTCGCGCGGGTCCACGTGCCCGTAGTGCAGCCTGGCCACGATCCACTTCTCGGCCAGGAAGACCCGCTGCAGCGGCAGCGCGTCGCTCTCCAGCTCGGGGATCCAGCGGCGCTCGCCCATGAGCTCGGGCACGAGGTGGTCGGCCATCGCGTACGCGTCGAGGTGGCCGCCGACCTTCTCGTACACGCGGATCAGGGCATGCGTCATCAGCGTGTCGTCGGTGATGTGGCCGTCGCCCTTGTGGTACGGCGCGATGGGGCGGGCGTTGCGCCAGTCCTCGTTGAACGGCGGGACGATGCCTTCGACGCGGCCGCCGTACCGCTCGACGATCTGTTCGGGGGTCCAGCCCTCGGTGGCGCCGCCCAGCGCGTCACCGACCGCCGCCCCCGCCACGCAGCCGGTCGCCCTGTCCTCAAGCGGCGTCATGCGATTCCCTCCGTGAAATGACTCGTCAGTTCGATCAGATCTGTGCCCGCCAGATCGGGCAGGCAACAACCGGCCAGCGTACGGGCCGAGGCGGTCCACCCTTCCGGGATCGCCTCGTACCCGCAGCATGCCCCAGCCAGCGCCCCGGCCAGCGCGGGCGCCGAGTCGGCCAGCGCGGCCAGGCACGCCGCCGCCGGCACGGCACTGGCGAGATCGCCGCCGGCCGCCTCGGCCAGCGCCAGCGCCACGGGAACCGTCTGGGCGGCGCCCACGCCGTAGCTGTAGACGTGGTCGAGCAGCGCCGCGTCCAGCGCGGGCACCGCGGCGAACGCGTCCCCCGCCTTCCGTGCGACGGCCAGTGCCACGCGGGCGTTGTGCCCGATCGCGGTGTCCGGCGGCAGCACGGCCAGCGCCGCCTCCACGGCCTTGCCGACGTCGCCCGACGCCACGGCCTCGGTCACGGCGGCGGCCATGGCCTGGGCGGCGAGGATCCCGTCGGCGGCGTTCGTCACCTCGGCGTCGCGCGTGGGGTCCCTCCCCAGGGCTCCGAACGCGACGGCCCTGATGGCGGCGGCGTCGTCGAAGTGGTGCGGGTTGTCGTGCCCGGACGCGGGCGGCTCGACGCCCTTGGCCAGGTTGTCCAGTGCGGTGGCCACCGAGATGCGCGCCCGCACGCCGTCCCGCGGCAGCTCGCGGAACGCCTCCGCCCGCGGCCGGTCGATCGTGAGCACCGTCCAGGCGAGCCACTCGGCGTCGTCGGACGGGCCGATGGCCAGCGGCGCCGTGGGCTGGTTGAGCGCGAACGGCACCGGCAGCGTGGTGACCTTGTGCTCTTCCGCGAACGCGTCCAGCTCCCTGTGCAGGCGCCGGCTCCAGGGCGCGTGCAGGGCCGCGCGATGCCTGGCCGCGGGCCAGCCCGCGGCGTCACCGACGGCGAGCCCGGCGAAGGCACCCCTGATCCTGTCCCCCGACATCGTGATCTACAGTCCTCTCGCCAGCTCGTCGGCCACGTCCAGCACGTGTCTTCCGGCCAGGACGGGCAGGCACTTGCCCGTCACTGGCCCGATCCTGGCGGCCCACCGCCCCGGCACGCCACCCTCGCCCTGCCGGGCTCCGGCGATGGCCCCCGCTATGGCCCCGATCGTGTCGGCGTCTCTGCCCACGCTCACGCCGAACGTCACGGCCGCCTCGACGTCCCCGTCGCCCACCAAGAACGCCGCGAGTGCCAGCGCCACCGCCTCGGGGGCGATGTCGGTCCATGGGTAGTGCCTGACGACGACAGCCTCGTGCAGCGCCTCGATGAGCTCCAGGTCGGCCGCCGCACGCGTTGCGCCGGACTCCGCCGACCCTCCACTCGCCGCACCGGCGCCGGAGGACTTGGGACCGAACGAAGCACTGCCGCTCACGGACCAGGAGCCCGACGAGCCACCGCCGGTCGCGGGCAGAGAACCGTCGCCCACCTGCGCCTCTGGAGCGCCGGGTCGGCGCGACGTTGCGCGGCGGAGGTCGGCGCCCGTGGGCGGCGACCAGCCGAGCACTTCGCACACCCGCACGATGTTCCTGGCCGTCCACGAGTCGGCCGGGATGACCGAGAGCGCGGCAAGCACCACGTCCCGAACCGATGCCCCGCCCATCGCCGCGGCCACCGCGCCGGCGACGGCGCGACCGCCGAGTATGCCCTCACCGGACCCGCTGACCAGCCCGTCCTGCTCCACCAGCCGAGCCGCCTCCGCCGGGTCGCCAGGGCAGAACACCCCGTACGGCGCGGCGCGCATCGCGAGCCCGTCCGACCATCCATGCGCGTGCACCAGCCCGGTCAGCGGCGGTTCCAGGCCGCGTCGAAGCGCTTCGACGGTGCCCAGCTCGGAGAACCCGGCGCCCCGCATCGGCCCGGCCACCCGCGGAATGATCTCCGTCCGGTACGCCTGCGCCACCAGCTCAGGCGTCAGCCCGTGTCCGTGCCGCACCAGCAGCGACGCGGCGAAGATGGCGTACTCGGTGTCATCCGTCCCCCCGCCCTCGATCTCGGTGAGCATCCCCCACCGTCGCCGGATCTCCGCCGGCGACAGGTTCTCGGCGGGAGCCCCGAGGGCGTCGCCGGCCGCCAGGCCGAGCAGACACCCCCGGGCCCTGTCCCGGTAAGACGTCACCGCTGGTACCGCTCCAGCACCTTGTTGCCCTCGTCGACGAGCCGCTTGGCCGCCTCGTCGATGGTGATCTTGTTGGCGTAGAACTCCTGCAGCACGGGCGTGGCGACCTTGTTCTTCCACTCGTCGAACCCGTTCACCTTGAGGAACGGCGCCACGACGAGGTTCTTGGCGGAGGCGGTGGCCACGTCCCAGCCGTTCTCCTGGGTCGTCATCGCCGGGTCGGCGGCGGCCGCCTGGGAGGTCGGCAGCAGCCAGTCGCCCTTGGCGAGCTTGGCCTGGTTGGGGCCGTTCAGGAAGAAGGCGATGAACTTCATGGCCTCGTCAGGGTGCTTGCTGTCCTGCGCGATCGACAGCGTCTGGGAGACCGCCCCCTGCTGGGCCGAAGTGCCCTTGGGCCCGGGCAGCGTGACCCACTCGAACCCGTCGGGCGCCTGCTCGGCGACCTGCTGGCGGAGGAACACGCCGGCCGGCAGCATGGCGAACTTGCCCTTGTAGAAGGCGGGCAGCGGGTCCGCGGTGCCCTGGCCGAGCGCGGCCGGGTCGGCCGACTTGTCCTTGTAGAGCTGGTCGTGGATGCGCTGGAGCACCTCGCGCTCCTCGGGCCCGACCTTGACCGTGGTCTTGCCGTCGGCGGTCTGGAAGAACGTGCCTCCGTAGGTGAGCGCCAGGTTGAGCGTCTTGTTGACCGGCGACTTCATCGGCCAGGCCACGCCGAACGCATCGCCCTTGGTCATCTTCTTGGCGGCCGCGGAGAACTCGTCCCACGTCCACGGATTGTCCGCGGCGGGAATGCGGACCCCGGAAGCCTCGAGCAGCTTCTTGTTGGCAATGATGACCTGCGACTCCTGCAGGAACGGCACGCCGTAGACGCCCTGCTCGCCCTTGCCGCCGTCGAAGGTGACGGTGTCCCAGGCGGCCTGCGGGATGTCGCTCTTCAGCTCGGCGGGCAGCTTGTCCGTCAAGTCCAGCAGATAGCCGTCGGTGGCGTAGCCGGACAGCGCGGGCGAGTCGTTGTGAATGACGTCGGGCGCGGTGCCGCCGGCGAACTGGGTCACCAGCTGGTCGTTGACGTTGTCCCAGCTGCCCTGGACGTACGTGACCTGAATGTTGGGGTTGGCCTTGTTCCATTCATCCACGAGCTGCTTGTTCGCGGCGACGGATTCCTTCTGCCACGCCAGGCTGAGGAAATTGATCTTGACTGGCTCGCTGGGGGCGGAGGACGACGATCCGCCGCCGCCTCCGCTGCCGCACGCGGCGGTGAGCGCGACGATCGCCGCGGCCGCCAGAGCGGACTTGATTCGCATGTGAGCCTCCTAGCCCTTGACGGCGCCGGCCATCAGGCCGGACTTCAGTCGCCGCTGAATGATTGCGAAGAAGATCAGGCTCGGGATCGTCGCCATGAGCGACGCCGCGGCCAGCGGGCCGAGCCTGGCCACCCCCTCCGGGCCGGTGAACCTCACCAGCGTGAGCGGGAGCGTCATGACGTCGGGGTTCTGCAGGACGACGAGCGCGAACATGAACTCGTTCCAGGACGAGATGAACGCGAACAGCAACGTGGCCACCACGCCCGGCGCGAGCAGCGGCGCCACGACCTTGACGATCGAGCGCAGCCGGGTGGCGCCGTCCACGGCCGCGGCCTCCTCCAGCTCGACCGGCACCGCGCGCACGTAACCCTGCAACATCCACAGCGCGAACGGCAGCGTGAAGGTCACGTGCACGACCACCAGGCCGGGCAGCGTGTTCACCAGCTCCAGATCACGCAGGATCATGAAGAGCGGGATGATGATCAGGATGAACGGGAACACCTGGCTGACCAGCACCCACCCGATCGCGATCTTGTTGACCAGGCCGCGATAGCGGGCCATGGCGTACGCGGCGGGCAGCGAGATCAGCACCGTGATCACACTGCTGGCCAGCGCCACGCCCAGGCTGCGCACGGCCGCGCCCACGAGGTCCTGCTCGCCGAACGCGTCGGTGAAGTTGGCGAGGGTCGGCTCGCGCGGGATCCACGTCGGGTCGGCCAGCGCCATCTCCTGCGGCGTCTTCAGTGCCGTGGACAGCAACCAGACCAGCGGGAAGGCCAGGAAGACGATGTACGCGGCCAGCGCGGCGTACTGCGACGCGCGTCTCATCGGGCCTCCCTCATCTGGCGCCACAGGTACAGGCCGAGCACCGCGAGCACGACGATCGCCATGGCCAGGCCGAGCATCGAGGCGTAGCCGGCGAACCGGTAGCGGAACGCCTCCTCGTAGGCGAACAACATCGGCAGCCGCGTCTGGCCGCCGGGTCCGCCCTGCGTAAGCACGTAGACCAGGCCGAACTGGTTGATGTTCCACACGAAGTCGAGCGAGGTGATCGCCACGATCACCGGGCGCAGCTGCGGCAGGGTGATGTTCCAGAACCGCCGCCAGCGGCTCGCGCCGTCCACCTCGCCGGCCTCGTACAGCTCCTTGGGGATGCTCTGGAGGCCGGCCAGCAGGACGACCGTGGTCTGCGGCATGCCGGTCCAGACGCCGACCACGATGATCGCGGGCAGCGCGAGCGAGAAGTCGGCCAGCCAGTTGATCTCGGTGCCGAGCAGGCTGTTGAGTATGCCCGCGTCGGGGTGGTAGACGAGCCGCCACATCAGGCCGATGACCACCGGCGGCATGGCCCACGGCACCACCGCCAGCACCCGGGCCACGCCCCTGAACCGCAGGTTCTCGTTGAGCAGCAGCGCCAGGCCCAGCGCGGCCAGGAACTGCAGCGCGGTCACCGAGACGGCCCAGATCATGCCGATGCGGAAGGAGGACCAGAAGTCGGCCGCGCTCAGCAGCTCCCAGAGGTTCTCCAGGCCGACGAAGCTCGTCTCGTGGTTGCGGGTGTTGCGGGCGTCGGTGAAGGCCAGGCCGATGCCGTAGAGCAGCGGGCCCACGCTGAACAGCAGCACCGGCACCAGGGCGGGCAGCATGAGCAGCCACATCTCGCGGGTCTTGCGCGAGATTCCCCTGGGCCGCCCGTGCGAGCGGCGCGGCGGCGCGGGCCTGGTCGCGGTCGCCGTCACGCCGCGCCCCCTTCCTCTGGGCGCGTGGAGGCGCGTATGACGAGGCGGGGCGGCACGGTGACCACCCGGGGCTCGCGGTCGCCGCCCTGCAGCCGGTCGAGCAGCAGCTCGGCGGCGGCCTTGCCACGCTCGGCCGAGCCGAGCGACACGCTGGTCAGCGACGGCCAGGACGCCGCGGCCAGGTCGGTGTCGTCCATGCCGACCACCGCCACGTCGTCAGGCACCCGGCGGCCCGCGGCCCGCAGCACGTCCAGCGCGCCGAGGGCGATCAGGTCGTTGGCGCACATCAGCGCGTCCACGTCGGGGACCCGGGCGAGCAGCGCCGCCACCGCGCGGGCCCCTTCCGCGCGGTAGAAGTCGCCGATCTGCACGAGGTCCTCGTCGTAGGGCAGGCCGAGGTCGCCGAGCGCCTCCTGGTACGCGGCCCCGCGGGCGGCGCCGGGCACCGTGTCGAGGGGGCCGTTGATCATGCCGATGCGGCGGCGGCCGAGCTCGTGCAGATGGTCGATGGCGAGCTTGACGCCCGTGCGCGAGTCGGCGCGTACGTTGTCCACCCGCGTACCCTCGGGCACCGAGCCGATGATCACGACGGGGGCCCTGGCGGCGGCCAGCATCTCCAGGTGGGCCTCGGTGACCCGCAGCGGGCTCATGATCAGCCCGTCCACGTACCGCTCGCCCAGGCTGTGCAGCACGTCGATCTCGTCGGCCACGACGGCGTCGGTGGAGTGCAGCACGAGCCGGTATCCGGCGGCCTTCAAGACCGGCTGGATCTCGCGCAACATCGCCAGGTAGGCGGGGTTGCCCACGTCGGCCATGGCGAAGGCCACCTGGTGGGTACGGCGGGACTTGAGCGACCTGGCCACGGCGTTGCGCACATAGCCGAGCTCGTCGGCGGCCGCCATCACCTTGCGCACCGTCTCCTGCCTGGTCGGCAGGCCGTTCAGCACCCGCGAGACGGAGGCGATCGAGACTCCGGCACGCTCGGCGATCGTGTTGATCGTGGGTCCGTCGCCCAAGGTAGTCCCTTCCATCGGTGTAAACGTTTACAGTGCCTTTCCTGTAAACGTTTACGGCGTGGCCATATGAAATCTGGATGTAACTTGCAGGTCAAGTCACGATCGCATAACACCAGGTCATCGCCCTCAAAGGCAAACCGCCACCCCCGGGACGGCAGCCGGCCCCATTTCCCGCACGCCGCCACGTGCCCTCTGCCCCTCGCCGCTCGCCGCACGTCGGCGGCGGTCGTCGTGGGAAGGGACCGAAGAACACGGTGAGCGGCAGCACGTGCGGGAAACCGATCGAGTGGCACGCTGGGGGTGGCGCGAGCAAGGGATCAGTCGCGGACCGGCTCGGGGACGGGAGTGGCGGGGATCGAGAGGCGGAGCAGGGAGCGGATGGCGGGCATGCCGGCGAGCGTCACCACGGCGGCCAGCACCGCGGGGATGATCAAGGCGACCGGCAGCGACGACGCCTCCGCCACGTACCCCAGCACGGCCGGCCCCAACAGGAGCCCGGAATACCCGAAGGCCGTCACCATGGCCAGGGCCCGCCCGACCCGGCCGCCGGCCGCGCCCACCGCGCTGAACAGCACCGGCACCACGGTGGCCAGTCCTACCCCGGCCAGTGCCCACCCGGTCCACGCGCACGCCACCCGCAGCGTCTCCCCGGTCAGCGGCGCGACGAGGACGAGCACGTACCCGACGGTGGCGAACAGCCCGGCCAGCTGGATGGTGCGCACGGAGCCGAGCCGCGCCCTGATCGGGTCACCCAGCAGCCGCACGGTCGTCATGGCCACGGAGAAGATCGTGTACGCCAGCGGCGCCGCGGCCGGATCGGTCTCCAGCACCCACCGGGCATGCAGCGCCGCCCAGTCGATGGCCGCGCCCTCGCTCAGGTGCCCGGCGAAGGCGGCCAGCCCGAGCAGCGCGATGAGCCCCCACCCCAGCGACGAGCCCCCCTGCTCGACGCCGGACTCGGCCGAGGCCTGCTCGGGCGCGTCGGGCAGCAGCAGCCATGCCGCGGGAACGTACAGGAACGGCACCACCACCGCCGCCACCACCAGCAGCACCTGGGCATCCACCCCTGCTTGCAGGATCAGCGAGGTCAGCGCGCCCCCGGCGGCACCGCCCAGGCTCCACGTCCCGTGGAAGGCGGAGATGATCGGCCGCCCGTAGCGGCGCTCGACTTCGACGGAATGGGCGTTCATACCGACCTCGGTCACCCCCAGCCCGATCCCGAACACGACCGCGAGCACCGCCAGGGCCCAGTACGACGACGCGAGCGCCGGCCCGAGCAGCACCAGGCCGGAGAAGGGCCCGGCGATCCAGCACACGCGCCGGCTCGACCACCGGTCCACCAGCGGCCCGGCCGCCAGCATCGACACCAGCGCCCCACCCGAGATCAGCAGCAGGACGCTGCCGAGCCGGGCCGGGCCGAGGTCGAGCCGGTCGTTCAGCGAGGGCAGTCCGGCCGCCCACAGACCCATGACCAAACCGGCAAGGAAGAAGAACCCGAAAATTCCGACACGTGCACGTCTGGCGTCAATGATGCTTTTGTTCACGGCTAGAGCATAAACTGTGTTCCGTGAGTGGAGCTACAACCAGTGGCGAACTACGCGCGCACAACCGGGTCAGGCTGATGCGTGCCGTGCACGACTGCGGCGCCACGCGCACCAGGTCCCAGCTGACCCGCGACCTGCGGCTCGCGAGAGGGACGGCGTCCGTGCTGGTCGCGGGGCTGGTGGAGGACGAGCTAGTGCATGAGGAGCCGGCCCCGGAGCATGCTCGGGGCCGGCCGACGCAGGTGCCGGGCCCGCATCCGCGCGGCCCTCTCGCCCTGGCCGTGGACGTGCGCGAGGACGCCTGGGAGCTGGCGGCGTGCGAGCTGGGCGGGCGCGTGACGGTCCTGGCCGTACGCCCGCACGACGGCACGCCGGAGAACGCGCTCGGCCTCCTGGGCGAGGCCATCGCCGCCGAGCGGGAGCGGCTCGGGCACCGGGTGATCGGGGTCGGGGTCGCGCTCGCGGGCCCGGTCCGCCACGGCGGCCTGGTGGACATCGCCCACCTGAGCTGGCGCTCGGTCGACGTGCCCGGCCTCCTCGGCCTCACCCCACGGCCCGCCCCCGAAGTCCGCGGCCCTTCGGCGGCGGATGAGCGGAAAGGCGCCCCTTCGGCGGCGCCCGAGGCGCGGGCGGGCGGGGTGGCGCTCGTCGTCGGTAACGACACCGCGTTCGCGGCGCTCGCCGAGGCGCGGCGCGGGCGACTCCAGGGGGTGCGGGTCGGGCTGCACCTGCACGTCGACTTCGACCTGGGCGGCGTGCTCGTCGTGGACGGCCGGCCCCTGGGCGGCGCGAGCGGCGCCGGCGCCGAGTTCGGGCACATGCCGCTCACCGGCGGCGGCCGCCCCTGCATGTGCGGCGCCGTCGGCTGCTGGAGCATGGACGTCGGCGCGAACGCCCTGCTGCGCCACGTCGGCCTGGCCTACGGCGGCGGCCGGGGCCGCGAGCAGGCCGAGCACGTGCTGGCCACGAGCGGGGAGGCGGTGGCCGCGAACGCCCGCGCCCTGGGCCGCGGCATCGCCGCCCTCGTCAACGCCCACGACCCCGAGGCGGTCACCCTGTCGGGCCACGGCGTCGAGCTGTACGAGCGGGCCGGGGACGCCCTCATGGCGGCCTGCCGGCCGGGCCTGATGGCGATCCGCCGCGACCACCCGCCGCGCATCGAGGGCTCGCCCCTGGCCTGGCGCGGCTCGCTTCTGGGTGCCATGGAGTCGGTCTTCGACGCGTTCCTCACCCCGGAAGGCCTCGGCCTGTGGCGCGCGGACACCCTGACCAGGGCCGCGACACGCCCGACCGGCGAAATGTGATGAATTCCACGTTGCCGGGGAAAGCCCGCCATAACACACCTCATCACCCTCTCGCTGAGCGATCTTGCCGGGGCGCGTCGCGGGCCTGTACCCATGGAAGGGTCCGATGCGCGAAAGAATCATGACCGAGGGACGAAACGCGTGAATCTTGAGCTCGCGCTCCGCATGACCGAGGCGGCCGTGAGGCAGGCCACCAGGGAGGGCGCGTCGATCTCCGTCGCGGTCGTGGACGAGGGCGGAAATCTGGTGTCTTTCCAGCGTATGGACGGTGCGGAGATCTCGGGACCGGCGCTCGCGCCGGGCAAGGCGTACACCTCGGTGGCCCTGCGCAGGGACACCGCCGACGTGGCCAGGCACATGGCCCGCGGAGGGGAGCTGGCGGGCCTGCCGGGAGAGGGATTTGTCGGCATAGGAGGTGGCATCCCGCTGTGGGCGGACTACGGTGAGGGAGAACGCGTGGTCGGCGGCGTAGGAGTCAGCGGAGGCACGGTCGCGCAGGACGTGGCGTGCGCCGAAGCGGCCTCGGTGGTGTGGCGGACACGTTGAGCGAGCGCTTTCCGCAACACACACCGCTGGTATCCGCCATGATTAGCCACTGCACCACGGGTAACAGAATCCCGATCGTTAACTCCCCGAGGAGAGACAGAGATGGCACTTCCCACTCTCACCCCCGAGCAGCGTCAAGCGGCTCTGGCCAAGGCCGCTGAGGCCCGCGCCGCCCGCACCGCCCTGCTGGCGAAGGTCAAGGCCGGCGAGCTGACGTTCTCGCAGCTGCTGGAGCGCGACGACGACATCGCGAAGAAGATCAAGGTGTCGCAGGCGCTGCGTGCCGTCAAGGGCGTCGGTCCGGCCAAGGCCACCGCGCTGATGGAGGAGGCGGGCGTCGACGAGAAGCGCCGCCTCGGCGGCCTGGGCGCCCAGCAGCGCAAGAAGCTGGTCGAAGCGCTCGGCTGATGCCGGGCGGCCAGGTCCGCGCGCGGAGCCGCGCGGACCGGCCGGCGACCCTCGACAGGTCAGGAGGGGCCGGAGAGCGGCGAGCCGCCCCGCTCATCCGGCGGGCCGAACCGAGGGACCCCCGCTTTCAGTCAGGAACGCAGGTAGGTCAGCACGGCCAGAACCCGGCGATGCTGGTCGCCGTCCTCCGCGTAGAGACCGAGCTTGTTGAAGATGCTCCTGATGTGCTTCTCCACGGCTCCGTCACTGATCACGAGTTGCCGCCCGATGGCCGGATTGGACTTCCCCTCGGCCATCAGCCCGAGCACCTCGCGCTCGCGCGGCGTCAGCTGCGCCAACGGGTCGTCCCTGCGCCTGCGCACCATCAACTGGGACACCACCTGCGGGTCGAACACGGTCCCGCCTGCGGCCACCCGCCGCAGGCCCTCCAGGAATTCGTCGACGTCCACGACCCGGTCCTTCAGCAGGTAGCCCACCGCGCCCCGGGCGTCGGCGAGCAGGTCGTCGGCGTAGGAGACCTCGACGTACTGCGACAGGATCAGCACGGGCGCTCCCGGCACCCTGCGCCGCGCCTCGACCGCCGCTTTGAGCCCCTCGTCGGTGAACGACGGCGGCATCCGCACGTCGACCACCGACACGTCGGGCTTGTGCTCGTCGATCGCCGCGACGAGGGCGTCGCCGTCCCCGACGGTCGCGACCACCTCGCAGCCGAATTCCTCCAGGAGCCTGACCAGGCCCTCCCTGATCAGGACCGCATCATCGGCCACGACTACCCGCACGGCACCTCCGCCACGATCAGTGTCGGCCCGCCGTCCGGCGACTGCACGGTCAGCTCCCCGTCCACGGCGCGGAGCCGGTCGGCCAGCCCGGCGAGTCCATGTCCCTTGGCGACGTGCGCGCCGCCGACCCCATCATCCCCGATCGTGAGCATGAGCACGCCACCGATGCGCTGCAGCTGGACCGTGCAGATAGTGGCGCGGCTGTGTTTGGCCACGTTGGTGAGGGTCTCGGCGCAGACGAAGTAGATGGCGTTCTCGGTGGCGGCCTGGTAGCGCTCGACGGTCTGCACGTCCAGGTCGACGGGTACGGTGCAGCGCCCCGCCAGGGCGGCCAGCGCGGGCGCGAGCCCGCGGTCGGACAGGATGGGCGGGGCGATGCCGCGTGAGAGCGCCCGCAGCTCGTCGAGCGTTTCGCGGGTGGCGCTGATCGCCGACTTGATCGTGGCCTGCGCTGCCTCCGGGTCCTTGGCCAGCTGCCGCTGCGCCCTGGACAGCTCCATGGCCAGCGACACCAGCCGCTGTTGCGGCCCGTCGTGGATGTCGCGCTCCAGCTTGCGCAGCGCGTTGGCCTCGGCGGACACGGCGGCGGCGCGGCCTTCGGCCAGGTCGTCGATGCGCTCCTGCAGCTCGGCCACCCCGGTCAGCAGCGCCCGCCCGAGCCCGGCCCTGATCAGTGCGGCCCCGCGCACCATGACCGGCATGAGCAGCGTGGAGACCAGGCCGATGGAGAGGTAGAAGACCGAGTTGACGACGTAGCCGTCGCCGAGGCCGAGCAGTTCGGGCAGCTCCGTGTTGCCGGGGATCCGCATGGTGATGAACCCGTACACCGGCCACGTCAGCCCGGCCAGAGGGATCGCCCAGAACACGACCGTGAGCACGAACGACAGGATCGCGAACGGGAAGTTCAGGATGCCGTGCAGCAGGTCGAGCCAGGACTGGCCGCTCGTCAGCGGGTTGATCAGCCGGCGGAAGCGGCCCGCGCCGGGCGGGGCGGGCTTGTAGCGCGGCCGGACGGGGGGCCGCTTGAGCACGTCGGACAGCCAGCCGCGCTCCGCGTCCGCGAAGCCGCGGGCGACCATCAGCGTGCCGGCCAGCAGCGGCACGCCGATCCACACGACCGCGGTGCCCACGCCGGCCGAGAAGCCGGCGATCATGAGGACGAAGCCGATGACGGCCGTGGGAAAGCCGACCAGCGTGTAGCGGGTGTCGAGGAGGACACGCCTTGTCAGGGAGCGCATGACCTTCACGGTAGGGCTTCGCCTGGGACGTGACGAGAAGGTGCACCGGTCTGTGGGGGTAGGGCCAGCCCTACCCCGCCCAGTGGTGCGATCCGACTGCGAGACGGCAGCTTGCGTCACTGTGCCGCGGCCCCTCCGGCGAGAGCCTTGAGCCATCCGCTCCCCCCGAATCGAGGCTCCCCATGACCGTCCTGCTGGACCGCCCCGTAGCCGTGGCCGCGGAACCGCGCGCCAAGCCGGCTGCGACGCGGGACCCGTTCATCGATCTGCTGCGCGTGCTGGGCATGGCGCTCATCGTGTTCCAGCACTGGACGATTCCCGTGTTGTCCTATGACGGTGTCCGGCTGACCACGGGGAACGCGCTGGCGACCCCGGGCGTGTGGGTGGTGACCTGGCTCAGCCAGGTGATGCCGCTGGTGTTCTTCGCGGGCGGCGCGGCGAACGCGATCAGCTTCGGCCGCTCGGCCGCGGGCGCTCCGCTGTGGGTGGCGGCGCGGCTGCGACGGCTGGCCTGGCCGCTGCTGCCGCTGGCGGCCGTGTGGATTCCGCTCCCCCACGTGCTGCTCACCTTGGGGGTGCCCGAGCAGCCGCTGGAGGTGGGAGCGCGGCTGACCGGCCAGCTGCTGTGGTTCCTCGCCGTTTATCTGATCGCCGTCCTGGCCACGCCGTACGCGCTGCGCCTGCACGAGCGGCACGGCTGGCGGGTGCCCGCGGCGCTGGCGGCCGGGGCGGTCGTGACGGACGTGGCGCGGTTCTCGGCCGGGTTCGAGGCTGTGGGCTTCATGAACGTGGTGTTCGTGTGGCTGGCCGTGCACCAGCTGGGCTTCTTCTACGCCGACGGGCGGCTGCGCCATGCATGGGCGCTGGCCGCGGGCGGGTTCGGGGCGGCGGCGCTGCTGGTGGCGTACGGGCCGTACCCGGGAAGCATGATCGGGCTGCCGGGGGCCGAGGTGTCGAACATGGCGCCGCCCACCCTGGCCATGCTGGCCGTGGGCGCCGGGCAGGTCGGCCTTGCCGTGCTGCTGCGGCCGTGGCTGGTGCGGCTGCGCACCCGCCGGCTGCTGGCCTGGGCAGGGCCGCGGATCATGACGGTGTACCTGTGGCACATGCCGGCCCTGTTCGTGGTGACCGGTCTGGTGGTGGTGCTGACAGGGATCGACACGCCGGCGCCGGGCAGCACGTTCTGGTGGGCCGGGTGGCCGCTCTGGTTCGGGCTGCTGTGCCTGGTCATGTGGCCGCTGACGAAGGTGTTCGCCAGGTTCGAGACGCCGCCCGCGCTGCCGTACGGTGCGGCCGGGTGGGGCGGTACGCTCGCGGCGGCGACGCTGGTCGGCGGCGGGGTGCTGACGCTGACGGTCGGCGGGTTCGCACCCGGCGGCGGACCGTTCCTGGCCGTGCTGGCCGTGCTGGGTGGGCTCCTCCTGACGGCACCGAGAGCCCGGGTGTAAGAGAACCGGGTTCGACCACCGTGCAATCTTCGGCAGGATAGATACGTGAGCCTTCTCGTTGACCGCCTGCCCGAAGAGATCGATGCCGATCCCGACGCCATCTTCGACGCGTTCGTCGCCTGGAACGCCGAGCGGGGGCTCACGCTCTATCCCGCCCAGGAGGAGGCGCTCATCGAGGTCGTCTCCGGCAGCAACCTGATCCTGGCCACGCCGACGGGCTCGGGCAAGTCGCTGGTCGCCGCGGGCGCCCACTTCGCCGCGCTGACGCGGGACATGCGCACGTTCTACACCGCGCCGATCAAGGCGCTGGTGTCGGAGAAGTTCTTCGACCTGGTCGCGATCTTCGGCACCGAGAACGTCGGCATGATGACCGGCGACGCCAGCGTCAACCCGGGCGCGCCGATCATCTGCTGCACCGCCGAGATCCTGGCCAACGTGGCGCTGCGCGACGGCGCCGCCGCCGACATCGGCCAGGTCGTGATGGACGAGTTCCACTTCTACGCCGAGCCCGACCGCGGGTGGGCGTGGCAGGTGCCGCTGCTGGAGCTGCCCAACGTGCAGTTCATCCTGATGTCGGCCACGCTCGGCGACATGTCGATGTTCGAGCGTGACCTGACCCGGCGCACGGGGCGGCCGACGTCCGTGGTCAAGCACGCCGAGAGGCCCGTGCCGCTGGTCTACTCCTACCGGATGACCCCGCTGCACGAGACGCTGGAGGAGATGCTCAAGACCGGGCAGGCGCCGGTCTACGTCGTGCACTTCACCCAAGCCGCCGCCATGGAGCGGGCCCAGTCCCTGATGTCGATCAACATGGCGACAAAGGCCGAGAAAGAGGCGATCGCCACGTTGATCGGCGGGTTCCGCTTCACGACCAGGTTCGGGCGGGCGCTGTCGCGGCTGGTCCGCCACGGCATCGGCGTGCACCACGCGGGCATGCTGCCGAAATACCGCCGCCTGGTGGAGCGGCTGGCCCAGGCGGGCCTGCTGAAGGTCATCTGCGGCACCGACACGCTGGGCGTGGGCGTCAACGTGCCGATCAGGACGGTGTTGTTCACGGCGCTGTCCAAATACGACGGCAACAAGGTGCGCCGGTTGCGGGCCCGCGAGTTCCACCAGATCGCCGGGCGGGCCGGCCGGGCCGGCTTCGACACGATCGGCTACGTGGCCTGCCAGGCCCCCGAGCACGACGTCGAGAACGCCAAGGCCCTCGCCAAGATCGGCGACGACCCGAAGCGGCGGCGCGGCTACGCCCGCAAGAAGCCGCCGGAGGGTTTCGTCGGGTGGAGCGAGGACACGTTCCAGAAGTTGCAGGAGGCCGAGCCCGAGCCGCTCGCCTCGCGTTTCAAGGTCACCAACGCGATGTTGCTGGCGGTCATCAACCGGCCGGGCGACTGCTTCCAGGCGATGAAGCACCTGCTGACCGACAACCACGAGGACCGCAAGTGGCAGCGCCGGCACATCAGCCAGGCCATCGCCATCTACCGGTCGCTGCTGGCCGGCGGCATCGTGCAGCAGTTCAAGGAGCCGGACGAGCAGGGGCGCAGGGCCCGGCTGACGATCGAGCTGCAGGAGGACTTCGCGCTCAACCAGGCGCTGTCGACGTTCGCGCTGGCGGCGTTCGACCTGCTGGATCGCGAGTCGCCGTCGTACGCGCTCGACATGGTCTCGATCGTGGAGTCCATCCTCGACGACCCACGGCAGATCCTGTCGGCCCAGCTGAAGAAGGCCAGGGGCGAGGCCGTCGCGCAGATGAAGGCCGACGGCATCGAGTACGAGGAGCGGATGGAGCAGCTGGCCGAGGTCATGTACCCGATGCCGCTGGAGGATCTGCTGCTCGGCGCGTACGAGACCTACCGGCGCGGGCATCCGTGGGTGGGCGACTACACCGTCAGCCCGAAGTCCGTGATCCGCGACATGTACGAGCGGGCGATGACGTTCGGCGAGTACATCCAGTTCTACGAGCTGGCCCGCTCCGAGGGCACGGTGCTGCGTTACCTGGCCGACGCCTACCGGACGCTGTCGCGCACGGTGCCCGAGCACCTCAAGACCGACGACCTGGTGGACCTGATCGAGTGGCTGGGCGAGCTGGTGCGGCAGGTCGACTCGTCGCTGATCGACGAGTGGGAGAAGCTGGCCAACCCGGCCGAGGCGCTGGAGAAGCAGGAGCAGCTCGAGGCCAAGGTACGCCCGGTCACGGCCAACCCGAGGGCCTTCCGCGTGCTGGTGCGCAACGCCATGTTCCGGCTGGTCGAGCTGTGCGCGCTGGAGAAGGAGGAGGAGCTGGAGGAGCTCGCTCCGGACGTGGACTGGGGCGCGGCGCTGGACGCGTACTACGCCGACCACGAGGAGATCTTCACCGACGCCGACGCGCGCGGGCCCGCGCTGCTGCGGATCGAGGAGGAGAGCGGGTTCTGGAAGCTACGCCAGACGATCAAGGACCCGGCCGGCGATGGGGACTGGGGCATCGACGCCCAGGTGGACCTGGCCGCGTCGGATGAGGAAGGCCGGGCCGTCCTGCACGTGCAGGGGCTCAACCGGCTCTAGATGTGACAAGCCGTGTGCCGGAACGGACTGGCAAGGGCGCCCCGGCACACGCCTGTCAATTCAGTGTCTTCCGGCCAACGTCGGTGTCATGTCATGGCAATGTCGCAAGATCGAGACATTTCCCGCGGTCAGCAGTCGGCGACAGTGCAGATCTTGGCGAGGATCCGTGTGGCGTCCTTCGTCTGCTGCTTGAAGTCGGAGGCGGCGGGCTTGCCCCACTCGCCGGACACGGTGTAGACGATCAGGGCGTTGGCGCGGCGGGCGACGACGGCCCGCTCGCCGCCGATGGCCGCCTTCTTCCCCTGGTAGGCCTGGCCGGTCACCTTCAGCGCCTTGTCGCCGAGGCTCACGGACGTGGCGGAGTAGCGGTAGCTCTTGGTACCGCAGACGCGCAGGGCGGCCTCCAGGTCCCGCAGGGCCTTGCCCGCGGCCGCCGCCGACGCGTAGAGGACCACCTGCTCCGACTTGGCGTAGTCGGGCACCGCCGTGTAGGTGAGCGTCCTGGCCGCCGTGCGCCCGCTCTGTCCGAGCTTGGCTTTCTGGCACGGGTTGACGACTAACCTGGCCGACTTCTTGCTGCTGGCGGACCAGCTGGTCTCGGGGTCGTCGTCCTTTGTCGCGGCGGCCTTCTCGTACAGGAGGAAGTTGTTCGGGATGGCGACCGCGGCCGCCAGGATGAGTGCTGAGATCATGGGACAAAATGGTAGGGGTGAGCGACGAAGAGATCAGGCGCGTCCTCGGGCTGCTCTACCAGGACGACACGTTACGGGCCTTCGCCTCCCTCGTGCTCGGCGACAGCGAAGGGCTCTCCCCCAAGGCGCTCCACAAGCTGGCCGGCGGCGGACTGGCGGTCTGTGACGAGAGCGGCAAGTGGCGGGCGAGGCCCGAGCGGTTCAGGGAGCTGCTGCGGGCACGCGCCGAGCCGGCCGCGGAGTTGACCGCCGAGGAGCGGGTGTTGCGCACGTTCCTGGTGGACGGGCGGCTGACGACCCTGGCGATGCGGCGCGACAAGCGCCTTGTCGTGCTGCGCTACATCGCCATGGTGTTCGAGCCGGGGGTGCGTTACCCCGAGAAGGACGTGAACGTGGCGCTGCGGGCCTTCCACGACGACCACGCTGCCCTGCGACGCTATCTGGTGGACGAGGGGCTGCTGTCCAGGGAGGACAACGTCTACTGGCGCAGCGGCGGCCCCGTTCACCTTTAGAGCGTGCGGAGGTTGCTGGTCCAGGCGTCGAGCTTGGCCTGCCACCCCTCCGGGTCCTCGGGCCGTCCCGGCACGCCCGGCCGCCGCTGCCAGGGGAGCGGGCCGGCGGCGCGCCGGTACTCCACGCCGATGGCCTCCAGCCGGGGCAGGTGCGCGGCCAGCCGCTCGCGGAAGCCGGCCAGGTCGCGCTCGGCTGGGCTCCACACGGTCTCGGCGAAGGCGGCGAGCCGGGGGAAGGCCATGTAGTCGACGTGCCGGCTGGAGTCGATCAGCTCGGTCCAGATCCCGCACTGGGCGCCGAGGACCCGGGCGGCGGCCGGGTCGCCGCGCAGTTCCTCGGGGACGGGCTCGAAGGCGTAGACGTCCTCCAAGGTCAGCACCGTCCCGAACGGAGCGGGCTCCTCCTCCCCCGGCCCCTGCCGGTAGTCCAGGTAGAGGCTCGTGTTGGAGCAGTTGATCACGTCGTGCCCGCTCCTGGCGGCGGCCACCGCGCCCAGCTCGCCGCGCCAGGAGGCGACCACCGCGCCGGGCGCCAGGCCACCCTCGAGGATCTCGTCCCAGCCGACCAGCCTGCGGCCGCGCTCGGTCAGGTAGTCGTCGAACCGGTGAATGAACCAGCTCTGCAGCTCCTCCTCGTCCCGCAGCCCCAGCTCGGCCATCCGCCGCTGCGCGGCCGGGCCGGCCTGCCACTGGTCCTTGCGGCACTCGTCGCCGCCGAGCACGACGTACGGGCTGGGGAACAGCTCCAGCACCTCGTCGAGCACGTTCTGGAAGAACTCGATCGTGGTGTCCTCGACGTTGAGCACGTTCACGCCGACGCCCCAGGTGGTCCGCACCTCCAGCGGCGTGCCGAGATTGCCGAGCTCCGGGTAGGCGGCGATGGCGGCCTGCGTGTGCCCCGGCAGGTCGATCTCGGGGACGACCGTGACGTGCCGCCGCGCGGCGTAGGCGACGATCTCCCTGATGTCGTCCTGGGTGTAGTAGCCGCCGTGCGGGCGGCCGTCCATCGCGCCGTTCCAGCCGGTCTGGCTCTCCCTGCGCCAGGCCCCGACCTCGGTCAGCCGGGGGTAGCGCTTGATCTCGATCCGCCAGCCCTGGTCGTCGGTGAGGTGCAGGTGCAGCACGTTGAGCTTGTGCAGGGCCAGCAGGTCGATGAAGCGCAGCACGTCATGCTTGGTCATGAAATGCCGGGCGACGTCGAGGAGGCAGCCGCGCCACGGGAACCGCGGCGCGTCCTCCACATACGCGCCGGGCGCCGTGAAGGGGCCGGTCGCGGCCTTCCTGAAGGCGGCGGGAGGCAGCAGCTGCCGGAACGTCTGCGCCCCGTAGAACGCCCCTGCGGGCCCGCCCGCGACGATCTCGGCCCGTGGCCCGACGGTCAGCCGGTACGCCTCCGGCGGCAGATCGCCGAGCGTGAGAGTGATCGTCCCCGAGCCGGGCAGCAGCTCGCCGCCTGTGACGGGGGCCAGCTCGCCTCGTAGCCAGGCCGCCACCTCGGCGAGCGCCGGATCGGCGTTGAGCGTGGCCCGGCTGTCGAGGACGAACGAGCCCGGCCTGGACTCGTGCTGCACCGGCTTGGGAACGATCATCAACTCTCCTTGCTACTTGCAGGTGATGGTGGCGTCGGCGAAGTCGGCGTGGTCGGAGGTGGCGTTGTCGCCGCCGTTGGTCGCGACCAGCCGGATGAAGCGGGCGCCCTCGATGGACGCGGTGACCTTGCGGGCGGGCATGGCCCCGGTGACCAGGCCCGAGTAGGCCACCCTGCCCCCGTCGGCCCAGACCTCGAACCCGGCGGAGCCGGCCGCGCCGACCTCGTCGTCGATCCCGGCCTGGAACTCGACCGTCGAGCAGCGCCCGCCGGCGTAGTACTCGATCTCGGCGGGCGAGTGGGTGCCGAGGCCCTTGGCGTACGTGGCGCCCTCGATGGTGATCGGCCGGCCGTCGCCGGCTGCCCGCTCGCCGTTGCTGGTGTCCTTCTCGACCGGGCCGAAGTAGTTCTTGGCGCTGGTCCAGGTCAGGTCGCTCAGGTATGTCCGCCCCGATCCCGGCGCCTTGGCGACGGTCACGACGGCTGTCGCGCTCTGGCCGCCCGTGGCGAAGGTCAGGTCGTGGTTCTGGAGCGCGGCGTCGGCAGGCGGGGTGACGGCCCATGTCACGGTGAACGTCTCGCCGCCGTCGAGCCGGCTCGTCCGGGCCGGCGTGCGGGCGGCGACCTGCCATCCCGCCGGCGCGGATGCCGTCACCTCGACGTCGCGCAGCCGGCCGGTGGCGCCCGTGTTCGTGACCCGGGTGACGATCTCGCCGGTCCGGCCGGGCTCCAGCACCGACGGCCGGTCCTGGCCGAGGAAGGCGGGCGGGTCGGCCTCGAACGTCACCAGCGGCGGCGCCTGCTCGCGGCTCTCGGCCACCCGGTAGAGCACGGCCCCGTGCGCGGGCACCTGGCCCGATAGCTCGCCGGCCGACGAGGTGACCGCGCCGGTCCACAACTCCTCGACCCGGTAGCGGGAGCCGCCGAGCCGGGTGGAGATCGTAGCGGCGCGGTCGCTCTCGTTGAACAGCGCGATCGCCCGGTCGCCGTTCGCGAGGGGCTTGGACAGCACGTGGTACCAGCCGTCGCTCTTGACGAGCCGGCCGTGGGCGCCGAGCGAGTCCTGGTCGACGGCGATCACCTTGGGGTTGGCGACGATCGCGGCGGGCGCCTTGGCCGGGTCGGCCTGCAGGATGAGCGGGGCGGCGCCCATGGCCCAGAGCGTGACCTGGGTGCGGTATTCGGTGTCGGTCATTCCGCCGCGCCCGGCCTGGACGAGGTCGGGGTCTGCCCAGCTGCCGGGTCCCGCGTACTCGGCCCTGAGCTGGTTGAACTCCCAGATGTCGACCATGGTGGCGTACGCGTCGGCGATCGGCCGGTTGTAGACGTTGGTACGCCAGGTCGTGGCGCCCGCGTCCTTGCCCCAGAGCCACGGGACGGTGCTGCCGTCCTCGTTGTTCATGGCGAACACGACGTCGCCGCCGAGGGTCTGGCGCATGCGCGGGAAGAGGGCCTGGGCGATCTGCTGCACGTTCTGGCCGGGGAAGTCGGCCGTGGGGATGGAGCACCAGTCGTACTTGACGTAGTCGACGCCCCACTCCTTGACCTGGGCGGCGTCGGCGGCCTCGCTCTTGTAAGAGCCGGGGCCGCCGCCGGAGCAGGCCTTGGTGCCGGCCGACAGGCTGAGGCCGAGCTTCAAGCCCTTGCCGTGCAGGTAGTCGGCGAGCGCCTTGACGCCGCCGGGGAAGCGGGCGGGGTCCGGGACGAGTGCGCCGGCCGCGCGCTGCGGGGCGAGCCAGCAGTCGTCGACGATGACGTACCGATAGCCGAGCGGGGCGAGGGGCGCGAGGGCGTCGGCGGCCTGCCGCATCGACGACTCCGAAACCGAGCAGCCGAGCGAGCGGCTGCTCCAGCCCATCGGCGGCCGAGCTCCGGCGACAGCGGCTTCGGCGGCGCTGGATAAGGGGACGAAGGGCAGGGCGAGGAGGGCCGCCGCGGCGGCGGCCGTGATGGTGCGCATGGCGGTCCTTTCAGGCGGGGTTGAGTCGGGGGTTGCCCGGCTCGACGACGAACGAGCCGGAGGTGTAGGCCGGGGCGTACGGCTCGGTGATGCGCGACAGCGAGCGGAAGTCCACCTTCATCTCCTGCTGCGTGATCGTGGTCCGGACGTAGCCGCGGCGGCCGTTGAAGAACTTCACGTGCGGGTTCTCATCCAGCAGGATCTGCGTGTTGGGGTACTCGTCCAGGCCGTTGCCCGCGCTCGTCACCGAGGTCGTGACCAGCTCGACGGCGACGGACTTCGACTCGGGGTCCTGGTGGTCGCGCTTGATCTCGCCGGCCCAGTGGGAGTGCACGTCGCCGGTGAGCACGACGGCGTTGCGCTGGTAGGCGTCGAAGGCGGCGGTCAGGCGGTTGCGGGAGGCGACGTAGCCGTCCCAGCCCTCGTTCGAGTAGCCCTTGCCAGGGCCGTTGGCCCAGTCCATCTCCATGAAGAAGACCTGCTGGCCGAGCAGGTCCCAGGTGGCGCGCGAACGTTTCAGCTCGCCGTCGAGCCAGGCCTCCTGGTCGCGGCCGAGCAGCGTCCTGTTGGGCTCTAAGCGGTCCAGGCAGTCGGGGCCGACCGTGCCGCTCCTGCCGGTGCAGGCGTACAGGTCGCGGTATTGGCGGGTGTCGAGCAGGTGCAGGTTGGCGACCGCGCCCCAGCGGATGCTGCGGTAGAGCTTGAGCGCCGCGCCGTCCGGCTTCTGGGCGCGGCGCAGCGGCATGTTCTCGTAGTACGCCTGGAAGGCGTCGGCGCGGCGCTTGAGGAACGGCGGGTCCGGCTGCTCGGGTACGTCGGCGGCCCAGGCGTTCTCGATGTCGTGGTCGTCCCACACCACGACCCACGGCGCGATGGCGTGCGCCAGCTGGGACTCCGGGTCGGCCTTGTGCTGGGCGTGACGCACCCGGTAGCCGGCCAGGTCGAGGCACTCTCCACCGGCCTGGTCGCGGACCGGGTACTTGTAGTCGCCGTACTCGTAGATGTAGTCGCCGAGGAAGGCGATCAGGTCGGGCTGGTCCTCGGCCATCCTGCGGTACGGGGTGAACCAGCCGGTCTGGTAGTCGGCGCACGAGGTGAACGACAGGTTCAGCGGCCGGCTGCGGGTGCCGGGGGCGGGAGCGGTGAGGGTGCGGCCGGCCGGGCTGATCTCCTTCTCGGCCTTGAAGCGGTAGAAGTACTCGGCGCCAGGCGCGAGGCCCTCGAGCTCGACGTGCACGCTGTGGGCGGCGTCGGGGCGGGCGAGCTCGACGCCGCGACGTACGACATGCCGGAACTTTTCGTCTTTGGCGAGCTCCCACTGGACGGGGACCGCACGGCTCGGCATGCCGCCGAGGCCGTCGAGCGCGATCGGGTCCATGGCGAGCCGGGTCCAGAGCACCACGCCGTCGGGCGTGGGCTCGCCCGAGGCGACGCCAAGCTGAAAGGGGTCGGACAGAGGGGCGCGGCGGGCCGCCGCACGCACGGGTTCTGCACCCAGTGCGGCGGAAATGCCCAGGCTTGCGCCCCCGGCGAAAAGTGAACGCCGGGTGATCATGGGGGTCCTTACTCGAGGGTGGCGTTACCTGCGGCGACAGCCTGGTCTGCGGCTTCTTGCGGAGAGAGTTTGCCGAGGTACATCTCGTTGAATATCTGATTAAGCTTCGTCTCGAAGCCCGTGAAGCCGGTGGTGACCGGCAGGGGGAAGGTGGACCCCTCCGCCTCCTCGACGAACGGCGAGACGTCGACCTTCTTGGCCTTCCAGTAGTCGACGTAGCCCTGGGAGAGGCCGTTGAGTGCCGGGAAGACGTAGCCGCCGTCGGCCATGATCTTCTGCGGCTCCTCGGTGCCGAGGTAGGCGGCCAGCTTCATGGCCTCCTGCGGGTGCTCGCTCTTGGCGTAGACGGCCTCGGCCAGGCCGTTGAGGTTGACCGAGCGGCCTGCCGGGCCTTCCGGCATGAGCGCGACGCCCACCTCGAACGTCGCCTCGGGGGCCACGAACGGCAGCAGCGCGTTGTTGGCGGGGAACATCGCGATCTGGCCTGCCTTGAACATGTCGGTGACCTTGCCGGTGGGCGGGTTCGTCTGGGTGGCCGGCGGGGACACGTGGTGCTTGTTGACCAGGTCCACGCCGAACTGCAGGGCCTGCACCGAGGCCGGGTCGTTGAAGACGTACTTGCCGAAGGGCTTGTCGACGAGCTTGCCGCCGTTGGAGCCGACCCAGTTCATCCACTGGGTCTGGTAGTGGTTCCAGGAGGCGAAGCCGTACGTCTTGACCTTGGCGGGGTCGAAGCCGGCCTCGCCGGGGTGCTTGCCGGCCTCGTCCGCGGTGAGCTTGCGTGCCGTGTCGAGCAGGGTGCCGGTGCCGTCGGCCGTCCAGGTGAGCTTGTCCGGCATCTCCACGCCGGCCTGCTTGAACAGGTCCTTGTTGTAGAGCAGGCCGACGATCCCCCAGTCCTTCGGGACGCCGTACAGTTTGCTTTCGTAGGTGAAGGAGCCGACGACGGTCTGGTGGTACTTCGCCGTGTCCACCTGGACCGGCGACAGGACGCCCTTGGTGACGAACTCGGGGAACTGGGTGGGCGTCATCCAGAACACGTCCGGCGCGGTGCCCGCGACCACGTCGGCGGTGAGCTTCGTCCAGTACTGGTCGTACGGCAGCAGCTCGATCGTGACGTCGATGCCGGGGTTGGCCTTCTCGAAGGCCGCCATGACCTTCTCGTAGCCGGCCTTCTGCTGGTCGTCCCAGAGCCGGTACGTCAACGTGACCTTGTCCGTCCCGCCTCCTTCTCCTGACGAGCAGCCGGTGAGGGTGGGTCCAGTGGTAAGCAGGGCGGCGCCGAGCAGCGCCCCGGCCCAGCGAATCCGGGGGGATTTCAACATTCGCTGACCTCTTCTTACTTGAGGCCTGTGAGGACCACAGACCTGACGATGTGCTTCTGGAAGAAGATGAAGACGGCCACCATCGGCGCCAGCGCGATCAGGCTGCCGGCCATCATGAGGTGGTAGTCGACGCCTATGCCGTCCTTGAGGGTGGCGATCGCGACGGTGATCACCCTGGTGTCGTCGCCGCTGGTGATGATCAGTGGCCAGAGGAAGCTGTTCCACGACGAGATCACCGTGATGATCGCCAGGGTGCCGAGCGCGGGCCGGCAGAGCGGCAGCAGGACGCGCAGGAGGACCGTCATCGGCCCCGCCCCGTCGATCCTGGCCGCCTCCTCCAGCCCGGAGGGCAGGCTCTTGAAGAACTGCCGCATGAGGAAGATCCCGTACGGGGTGCCGAGGATGTACGGGGCGAGCAGGCCGTACCAGGTGTTGACCAGGTCCAGCTCCCGCATGATGAGGAACAGCGGAATCATGGTGACGGCGCTCGGCACCATCATCGTGGCCACGTACAACCAGAACAGGACGTCCCTGCCCGTGAACCGCAGCCGGGCGAACGCGTACGCGGCGAACGTCGTGAACACCAGCTGCCCCGCCGTGAGCAGCGCCGTCATCAGGGCCGTGTTGAGCAGGTAGCGCGGGAAGTCCCCGCCGAGCATCTTGGCCATGTTGTCCGTGGTCGGCGGCCACCCGGGCAGCCACGGCGGGGTGGAGCTCAGCTGCGCCTGCGTCTTGACAGCGGTCAGCACGACCAGCAGGTACGGGAAGACCGAGAGGAAGGCGCCGGCCGCGAGCGCGGCGTACAGCAGGATGCGCTTGGTCATGGGTCACTCAGCTCAGGTCGTAGGTGGTGCGCTTGCCGAAGAACCTGACCTGCGCCACCGTCACCAGGAAGATGACCGCGAACAGCAGGGTGGACAGCGTGGCCGCGTAGCCGAAGTCGAACTCCTTGAACGCGGTCTCGAAGATCCGGAAGTTCAGCACCTCGGTGCTGCGGCTCGGCCCGCCGTTCGTCATCGCGTAGACCGTGTCGAAGACCTGGAACGCGCCGATGAGGTTGGTCACCGTGACGAAGAACATCGTCGGGTTGAGCAGCGGCAACGTCACCCGCCAGAACCGCTGGGCGGAGGTGGCGCCGTCGGTGGACGCCGCGTCGTGCAGCTCCTTCGGGATGCCCTGGAGGCCGGCCAGGAAGAACAACATGTTGTAGCCGGTGTGCTGCCAGACACTGACCAGAGCGACGGCCGGCAGCGCCCAGTCCGCGTCGGACAGCCAGTCGGGGCCGGTGACGCCGACGAGGGCGAGGGCACTGTTGATCGCGCCGTCACGCGGGTCGAAGATCCAGTTCCAGATGAGGGCGAGGACGATCGGCGTGGCCATCCACGGGATCACGAAGAGCGAGCGGTAGAACCTGACGCCTTTCACGCGCTGGTTGAGCAGCATCGCCAGGGCCAGGGCCAGGACGGTCTGCAGCGGGATGCAGAGCAGGACGTAGCCGGCCGTGACCCCCAGCGAGTGCCAGGTCTCGCCGTCGGCGGCCAGGCGGCGGTAGTTGTCCAGACCGACGAACTCGGGGGCGGACAGCAACTCCCAGTCGAACAGGCTCAGGACGAGGACGATCATCATGGGAAGCAGCAGGAACCCCAGGACGCCTAACAAGCTCGGGGCGATGAACAGGTATGCGTGCCACCCGCTCCCCCACCGCCTCCCGCCCGGCCGGCCGCGTACGGCCCGCAACGGGAGAGGGGCGCCGGCGGCGCGGCCGGTCACGACGGCTCCGTGGCGGTCGGGACCATCAGGCGCCGGGTCGTCTCCAGTCCCCACTCGTCCAGCGCCGCGATCGGATCGCTCGCGCCGCGCAGCCCGCCCGTGCCGGCGATGTGCGCCGCCCATTCCTCCCTGGCCTCGACCTCGGGCCGCAGGATGATGCAGTCGGGATCGTTCACCCACCATCGGGCGTGCAGGAACTCCCTGGCGGCCCCCGTGAGCCGGGCCCCAAGCTGCGACGGCTGGCTGATGTCCCCGGACCTGGGCAGCAGGGTCGGCGCGATGTCCGGGCTGACCCGCATGATGTCGACCAGCCCGATGCTGGGCAACATCGGCGCGCCGCACCCGTGCAAGGTGGCCTCGGCGCCGCCGCCTTCGCGGATCAGCTCCAGCCCGCGTCGGTACGCGGCGATCGGGTCCAGGTCCTCGTGCCGCCCGCCCGCCAGCGCCCCCGCGTACAGGTAGTCGAGCTTGAAGTGGGTGATCCCCATGGCGCGGAACGTGCGGAAGACGTTCACCAGGTGCTCGGCCGCGCCGGGGTGGGTGACGTCGAGCACGGCCAGGTCCTGGTTCCACATGCGGCCGGCGTAGGCGTCGTCGACCAGCCACTCGGGGTGCTCGCGGAAGACCCGGCCGCGGTGCCCGACCAGGAACGGCGCGGTCCAGATCCCGGCCCGCCGGCCGGTCGCCGTGATCGCGTCCACGGCCCGCTCCAGCGATCCGAACCCGGGCCGTCCCTCCAGCCAGTCGCCGATCTCGGCCTCGTAGCCGTCGTCGATGAGGAACATGTCGGCGGGCAACCTGTGACGGGAAGCCAGCTCCAGGTTCTCGATGACGTCCGCTTCGGTGACCTTGTCCCAGTAGCCGTACCAGGTGCACCACATGGGCGGGACCGCGGGGAACGTCCTGGGCGCCGCCATGGTGTCCGCCCAGTCACGCAGCGCTCGGGCCAGGCCGCCCTCGGCGCGGTGGTGGCGTACCGGGCCGTCGGCGGAGATCACCAGACGGCCGCGCTCCGCCTCTCGCGCCCTGATCGACGGCACCTTGAGCGGGCTCGGTGCCGACCAGAGCTCCACGGACCCGTCGCCCGGCTCGACCGCCAGCAAGCCCTCCCCCTGGAACACACCGTCGGGGGCCGGGGTCTCGGGGCGGTAGCAGAGGATCTGGATCGTCTCGTCGGCGGGCCGGGGCGGGGCGGCTCCCAGGCCGTAGGCGCCCGTGGGGCTCCACGACTGCCAGCCGTGCTCGAACACCCGCGCCCGGCCGGGAACGCACGTGATCTCGCCGATGTCCGCGAACGACATCAGTCCTCATTTCTCTTCACTTACGCAGGAGCCCTTCATTAGTAGCACCGGCCCCATGGAGGGGTCAACGGCCGATTCCTCGACAGGGACGGGACGTGTACACCGGTCAAGCACTGGCATAATCTCTGATTACAGAGGAGAGCTACATTAAGGACGGCGGATGGCGGACCTACGCGGCGGCGACCTGTCACGGCTGCGGCAGCTCAACTCGCTGACCGCCATCCGGGCACTGCGCAGGGCGGGCCCGCTCACCCTGTCGGCACTCGCCGAGCGCACCGGCCTGTCGCGGCCGTCCATGAAAGAGGTCACCGACGAGCTCATGTCGCTGGGCTGGGTGGAGGAGGTGCCGCCGAGCCAGGGCACGATGGGCCGGCCTGCCCGCCGCTACCGCTTCCGCGCCGACAGCGGCTACCTGGTCGGCGTCGACATAGGAGGTCACAACATCCGCGCCGCCCTGTCCGACCTGGACGGCGAGATCCTCGCGGAGACCCGGCAGCCGGTGCTGCCCGACGCCCCGCTCGAAGAGCGCCTGGCTGCGATCGAGCGGGCGGTCAGCGGGTGCCTGGCGCTCAGCCGTACGACGGTCGCGGACGTGTGGAGCATCTCGGTCGGCACGATCGGCGTGATCGACATCGAGGGGCGCGTGATCTATTCGGCCGCCGTGCCCGCCTGGCGCGACCTTGACCTGGCGGGCAAGCTGCGCGAGATGTTCCCCTGCCAGGTGCTCATCGAGAACGACAGCCGCCTGGCCGCCATGGCCGAAGCCCGCCGCGGCGTCGCCCGGGGAGCCAGGGACGTGGTGTTCCTGCACGTCGGCCGGCGCATGGGCGCGGGCCTGATCATCGGCGGGAAGGTGCACAGGGGCTTCGGCGCGGCGGCCGGCGAGATCTCCATGCTGCCCGAGGCCCGATGGTTCGACGCGCCCGAGCACCTGAACACGTGCGCGTGCGTGCCCGAAGGCACCGCACTCGAGGACGCGGCCGGCTACACCCTCGCGGCCGCCAGGAACGGCGACCCGGTCGCGATCGAGGCCGTCGAGCGGTACGTCGACGACCTCGCGGTGGGCACGGCCGCGATGGTCCTCATCCTGGACCCGCAGATGGTGGTGCTGGGGGGCGGCTTCTCCCGCTCGTCCGACGTGCTGCTCGATCGCCTGCGGAAGCGGCTGGAGCGGGTGTGCATGCGCATGCCGGAGGTACGCGCGTCCACCCTGGGCGACGAGTGCGTGGTGGTCGGCGCCATCGACTACGCTGTCGACCACCTGGACGACCAGCTCTTCACCCCCGACAAGGGCCCCCTCCCCCTCACCCGCTGACAGAGATGAGCGGCGGGCGGGTCAGGGCTGGGGGCGGAGGCGGGCACGGTAGTCGCGGGGCGGGAACCCGTACTCGCGTTTGAAGGCACGGCTGAAGTGGAACGGGCTGACGAACCCCGACGCCGCCGCCACCTGCCCGACGTCCAGGTCGGTCACTTCCAGCAGCCCGGCCGCGTGCCGTACCCGGGCCTGCCGGACGGCCTGCATCGGGGTGCGGCCGGTCTCGGCCGTGAACAGGTGGGCGAGCCGGGAGGGTGAGAGCGCGACCGCGCGGGCGAGCGAGGCGACAGAGTGCGGGGCGCCCGGCTCGGCGGCGATGATCGCCAGGACGCGCCGCACCCGTTCGTCGCCTTCGTCGGACTGCCTCGCCCCCTCAGGCCGGGCGGCGGCGGTGGCCAGCACCAGCGCCTCCTCGACGGCGCCCAGCACCAGCTCCCGTGCGGGCCCGCCCACGACGACCGCAGGCACCGGCTCGGCACCACGCCCCACCGCCTGCTCGGCGCCAAGCCCGAGTTCTGGCACGGTAGCGGCCTGGTCGGCGGTCCTGCCGGGCAGGGCGCGGGACGGGGTCGGCGGCACCCATCTGGCGTCCCGGAGCGCCCGCCCGAAAGCCAAGTCGATGCGCTCGTGCAGCCCTTCCGGCACCCGCGGGACGACGTGACACCCGCCGCCCCGCCCGTACGGCCCCAGCCACGCCGCCCACGACGCGCGCGGCTGGAAGTGGACCCACCAGAACCGCCACCGCGAGGCCCCCTGCGCCACCTGGTAGTGCTGCGCGACCCCCGACCCGAGCACCACCAGATCCCCCGCCCGCACCTCGAACGCCGCCCCGCCCTGCGCGACCAGCCCCGCGCCCGCCTGCGTCCACAGCAGCAGCCAGCTGGGCGACCCCGCCGGCCGCCGCGTCCCGTACCCGGGGAGCTTGTCGTAGTGGCCCACGATCATCAGCTCGGCAGCAGGAACGGACAAGTCCTCAGCAATCACAGGCATACCGTTACCCGATCCGGGTCCTTAGCGTGAAATACATGAGGATCGACGATTTCCACGAGCAGGGATACGTGCTGGTGCCCGGCCTCCTGGCCCCCGAAGAGGTGGCAGGGCTGCGCGACGAGTTCATGGCGATGCACGCCAGAGGCCCTATCCCGGGCCACTTCTCGCCCCAGCCGCAGGAGCCCGGCCGGCCGTACGACATCCTGCGCGAATACCCGCGCATCATGCATCCCCACGAGGTGAACGACCTCGCCCTGCGCTATCTGCTCGACGCGCGCATCGCCGCGATACTCCGCGACATACTCGGCGAGGAGCCGATAGCAGCCCAGAGCATGTTCTACTTCAAGCCGCCGGGCGCGAGGGGGCAGGCGCTGCACCAGGACAACTTCTACCTCCGGGTCGAGCCGGGCACCTGCGTGGCCGCGTGGGTGGCGCTCGACCGGGTGGACCGGGCGAACGGCGGCCTGGAGGTCGTGCCGGGCACTCATCTGATGGACCTGTTCTGCCCGGAGGAGGCCGACCAGGACGTCTCGTTCACCAGGGAGTACGTGCCGCCGCCGCCCGGCCTGAAGAAGGTGCCGGTCGACATGGACCCCGGGGACGTGTTGTTCTTCAACGGCAGCCTGGTGCACGGCTCCGAGCCGAACAGCACGGCCGACCGCTTCAGGCGCAGCTTCATCTGCCACTACACAGGCCGCTCGGCAGAACGCATCGCCGAGTACTACCCCACGCTCACGATGTCCGGCGAGCGTATCCAGTTGGAGCCCGCCGTGGGCGGCGGCCCCTGCGGCACCGAGGTCACCGGGCCTCACTAACCCTTAGCCGCCGGAAATATCGGATTCGGCGTCTTCAGGGACCACGCAGTCCCACGGGTCGTCCAGCCACCCGTCGGGAAGAAGCACCTTGGACCGCTCACCCGACTTACCCCGGGGCGTGTCGGTGTTCGCCGGCCACGGCTGGTCGTGCTCCAGCTTCGCCAGCCCCTCGCGCAGCCCGTCGAGCGACTCGGCCGTGCCCAGCTCCCGCCGCACCTCGCTCCCGACCATGAACCCCTTCAGGTACCAGCCGACGTGCTTGCGGAAGTCCGCCACCGCGTACCGCTCGATGTCAAAGCACCCGGCCAGCCCTTCGGCGTGCCTGGCCATCACCTCGGCCACCTCGCCGAGCGTCGGCCGGGCCCGCTCGGGGCTGCCGTTGAACGCGTTCTCCAGGTCCTTGAACAACCACGGCCGTCCCAGGCAGCCGCGCCCGACCACCACGCCGTCGCACCCGGTCCGTGCCACCATCCGCAGCGCGTCGTCGGCGCACCAGATGTCGCCGTTCCCCAGCACGGGGATCTCCGGCACGGCCTCCTTCAGCCGGGCGATGGCCTCCCAGTCGGCGACCCCGCCGTAGTGCTGCCTGGCCGTACGGGCGTGCAACGCGACCGCCGCGACACCCTCCTCGACGGCGATCCGCCCCGCGTCCAGATAGGTCAAGTGATCGTCGTCGATCCCCTTGCGCATCTTCATCGTCACGGGCAACGACCCCGCGTTGGCGACCGCCTCCCGCAGGATCCGCCGCAGCAGATTCCGCTTGTACGGCAGCGCGGACCCGCCCCCGCGCCTGGTCACCTTGGGGACCGGGCACCCGAAGTTGAGATCGATGTGATCGGCCAGGTCCTCCTCGGCGATCATCCTGGCCGCCCGCCCCACGACGCCGGGGTCCACCCCGTAAAGCTGGATGCTCCTAGGCTGCTCGGACTCGGCGAATCTGATCATCCTGAGCGTCTTGGGATTACGCTCCACCAGCCCACGCGTCGTGATCATCTCGCATACGAACAGCCCGGCGCCCTGCTCCCTGCACAACACCCGGAACGGCGCGTTCGTGATGCCCGCCATCGGCGCCAGCACCACCGGCGGCCAAACCCCAATCGGCCCAATCTTCACTTCGTCAGTTGTAGCGCAGGTCAGGTTGCGAGCGGTATTCGCGGATAGGGTGAGAAGCAGCATCTTCGGCGGATGGGGGATAGATGCTACTTCGCATGCGCGTTGAACTGCCCGACAGGCCGGGTTCCCTCGCGCAGGTCACCAAGGTGCTGGGGGTGGTGGGGGCCGACATCACCCAGGTGATCGTCCTCGACCGGGGCGCGGGTGCGGCCGTCGACGACATCACGATCTTCTGTCCGGACAGCACGCCCCGGCAGGCCCTGGTCAAGAGCCTGGAGGGGGTCGAAGGGGTGCGGATCGAGGGCATCTGGCCCACCCGTGAGGCGCCCGGGACGTACCCGGAGCTGGAGATACTCAAATACATCACGACGGCGGGAGACCGGGCCCTGACCACGCTCGTCGACTCGCTCCCCGTGCTCTTCAGCGCCGACTGGGCCGCGACGACCGCCGAGAACCGCGTGCTGTACGCCAGCTGGCGCGCCCCGCAGGAGCTGACCATCCCGGACGAGGCGCCCGCGCGCCCGGCTGCCATGACGCTCGACGACGGCCTGCACGTCATCCACGCCCCGCTGCCGCCGCTCGCGATCGCGCTCATCCTGGCCCGCTCGGAAGGCCCCGCCTTCCACCGCATCGAGGTCCACCGCCTCACCAGGATCCTGGAGATCTTCCTCAGCCTGCCTGCCACCGAGCGAAGCGTGGCCCGCCAACTGCGCAAGTAACCATTCGGGCGGAAAACCCGCTAGAGTTACTTGAGCAATGCGGAAGTGGCTCAGTGGTAGAGCATCACCTTGCCAAGGTGAGGGTCGCGGGTTCGAATCCCGTCTTCCGCTCGGAGATCTGGCCCGGTGGCGTGGCCGAGAGGCGAGGCAGCGGCCTGCAAAGCCGTCCACACGGGTTCAAATCCCGTCGCCACCTCACTGGACGATTAGCTCAGCGGGAGAGCGCTTCCCTGACACGGAAGAGGTCACTGGTTCAATCCCAGTATCGTCCACCGCAGAAACCCCAGGTCAACGGCCTGGGGTTTCTTGTTTCTCCGGTTACGGATCAAGGAATCGGGAGCAAAACGGGGGCGGGGCGCCCTCAGGCGTGTCGCTTGTTGAGGGGGATGGGCCGCCCACCACGCGGTTGACCTCCTCGAGTGCTGCCGCTGATCTTCAGATTCAGCGGGAGCTTCAGGTCGAGCAGAGGGACAGGAGGGCGATCGGCCGTGCGCCCCCCCCGGCTTGCCCCGACCACTCAGCCGTGATCTGACCGCGCTCGTTACGTCTGTGCCAATGCGTATGGGGAGCCAGGTTGCGGACCAGTGCCCTCGTGGGCGGCGATCCATGAGTCGTGGAGCCACATCTGGGTGCCGCGCCGTCCCTGGCTGGAGTCCCAGTTGATGTCTCGTTCGTAGGTCAGGATGGAGTCGTCGGCCCCGACGATGACCCAGGTGTACAGGCCGCTGTCGTGCTGCATCTTCACTTTCATTCCAGAGATGGTGGCTGTGGTGCCATCGGGTCGGGTCACCTTCTCATCGTGTTGGTCAACCCATTCGACACGGAGCCCGGAGACGTGCTTGGGTGCCACGCGTCGCAGGAAATCCAGGGCGATCTGTTCGCTGGCAGCGGCGTTGGGGAGTATTGCCTTGTCGTCTTGCTCGGCCAGGCGCGTGTAGCCGAGGATGGCGCCGTCGCCGTCCAGGACGAGGCTGGCGTGCGGACCGCCGAGGCGGTAGACGTCAGGTTGGTGACGGATCACGGTGACCGGGCGGTCGTCGTGTTGCTCCTGCCGTACGTTGACGACCTCCCACTCGGCCGGGATGGTCAGCCCGGTGCCGCGCAGGGCCTCGGCCGCCAGTCGTTGCGCGCTGCTGACGTTGGGACGAGAGCCGGTGGGGGTTGGCACTGCTGTGGTCTCTCCCGGCTGGGTGAAGGATGGCTGGACGGTGGCCGTCTCGGTCTCGGCGCTGGCGTTTAAGGCAACAGCTGTTCCCGTGATCGCCAGAACCGCGAACGCGATGCCGGGAAGGACGACTTTTCTCAGGCGTGCCATGGAGTTACTCCCTTTCAGCGAATGGATGAAGTGCGGTGCGTGGTGAAGACGACGAATCCGGCGGCGAGGTAGAGGACGGCGAGGATGAGGAGAGCGGTGGTGAAGCCGCCCGGAAGCGCGGTGGCGTAGGAGCCCAGACCGGCGCCGAGGAAGAGCACGAACCCGTTGACGGCCATCCCGATCCCCCGGGCGGAGCGGGCAGCGTCGCCCCAGATAGTGATCATGCTCGGCACGAGGATGGCGACTCCGGCGACGAAGCCGATGCTGGCCACGGTGAGTGCGACGAGGTTCCCGCCGAGCATCGCCTCGCCCGCCAGACTCACGGCGGCCAGGGCGAATCCGACCAGTGCGGAACGTGCCACGCCTAACCAAGTCGACAATGGGCCGGCAAGGAGCGAACAGAACATCGCGGGCAGCGCAGCAGCGCGGACAAGCATGGTCTCGGTGGGGGTGAGTCCGGCGTCCGCCAGGTGCGGCCCGAGCAGGGTGTACATCCCGACGAAGCCGCCCAGGACGACAAGGTGCCCGGCGCAGAGGAAGAGCGAGCTGGGCCGGATGGTGAAACGAATCAGGCTTGCGTACCGGCTCAGGAGAGGCTGGCGAGGCCGGTCCACGTCGGGTTCGCGGATCACCACGGCAGAGACCAACGTGGCGACCGCCAGCGCGATACCGCTGAGGAAGAAGGTCCAGCGCCATCCTGCGATGGTGCTGATCGCCGTGGCTCCCAACTGTCCGAGGATCCCCGCGGTGAGGAAGGCAACCGAGATCGCACCGATCGCCGCCGCGCGGCGCCGCGGCGGCAAGGCTTCTGCGAGATAGGCGAGAGCCGTCGGTGCGAAGGTTGCGGCCGCCGCGCCCTGGATTGCCCGACATATCCCCAGAACGGTCATCGACGGCGCCAACCCGACCGCGATGGTGGCGAGGGTGAGCAGCGCGAGGCCGTACACCAGGACGCGGCGGCGTCCGAAGTGATCCGACAGCGGCCCGTAGACCAGGAAGCCCACGGCGTAGAAGAACGAGTAGCCCACTGCGAGCGCTGCCGTCGCGCCGGGCGCACCCAGCTCGCTGCCCACGATCTGGTGGAGGGGAATGGACACGTAGAGCTGCATCAGCACGATCAAGGCGGTGATGACGAGCAGCGAAACAGCAGTGCCGCCGGCCACTTGCCGCGTGATCACGGGCGTGTATGGGGCGTTCGTGATCGGCATGACCCTCCCAAATTCCAACGGATGCGTTGGAATTTGAGTCTATGACACCTCGCGGCAATCTCCAACGCGAGCGTTGGATAAGCTGGCCGGCATGGCCTGGAACACCGAGGAGACCAAGCGCAAGCTCAAAGAGGCGGCGGTTGCCGAGTTCGCCGAACACGGCCTCGGCGGCACGACCATGGAACGCATCGCCCGCCGCGCCGGGGTCAACAAGGAACGGCTGTACACCTACTTCGGTGACAAATCCCAGTTGTTCTCCACCGTGCTGGCCGACGAGCTCAACAAAGTGGCCGCCGCCGTACCGCTCCAGCACCTAGACAGCCCGGAGAGCGTGGCCGAATACGCCGGCGCGGTGTACGACTACCACGCCGACCACCCCGAACTGACCAGGCTCCTGCTTTGGGAAGGACTGCTGGATCTTCCGGAGGTGCCCGATGAGGCCACCCGCACCGACTACTACCGCACCAAGGTCGCGGCGTTCGCCGACGCTCAACGGGCCAACGTCATCACTGATGCCGTCCCAGCGGCTGACCTCGCGTTCCTCGTCCTGGCTCTGGCGGGCTGGTGGTACGCCGTACCTCAGATGGCACGCATGATGCATGCGGACAGCTCAAGCACACCCGCGACGGCCAAGGCTGCGCTTATGCAGGCGGCCTTGCGACTTGCGGCTCCAACGACACAGGCCACCGCCACTGACCGACGGCAGTAAGGTACCCGCGCCGCCATCGGGCAAGCCGGATCCGCAGCTCCAATACCTGGTCTTTCGACGCGCTTGTCATCGATGTTGCTGAGCGTGTCGAGCCACTCGCAGACTTCCGGCTCCAGCTTGGAACCTGGAGATCGAGGCAATCACGGACCTCGACGTCGTGCTTGGCAGCAGACTCGCGCGTGATTCGCGCGACTTTCTGGATCACCCGACGCCTGAAGGAGATCGAAGACGTAGGGCACGGGTCAGCGAGCACATGACCGCCCCGACGCAGACCGCCCTTTCCCGGCGACCTTCACACCGTTGACAATGCTGAGCTGGATCTCGTCAAGAGTTCGGCTGCGCCACTGTGGAGTCGGGCATCGAGGGCCAGGCCACGCCGGAGGCCCTCGGACGGTACCCGAGGTCCTCCGGCGCCTGCAGGCTGTTCGGTCAGCTGATGGTGGCAGGTTGGGCGGATAGGAGAGTTTGGGTCCAGCCTTCGGTGCCAACGGCGCTCTGGCTGCTGAGGTCGTCGCCCCGGCCGTCGTAGGGGTTCTGGTCGGCGTAGCGGAGGAGGGAGCCGTCGTTCCGGTGGCCGTAGTACACGCCCCCGCCGGGCGACAGGAGATGGTCGAAGACCTGCCAGGTGGTGTCGCGAAGCTGGTACCTCTGCCAGGAGCCGGGGCCGTCGATCCGGTAGGAGATCAGCTTGCCGTCGGCCGTTGTGCCGAGGATCCAGCCAGGGCCGGTCGCGGTCAGGGTCTTGAGGGTGAAGCCGTCGCCGATGGCGGTGTTGCCGATGATGTTGTCGATCGTGGGCTTGACCGCGTTGACGGTGTAGCGGCGCAGGGTCCCGCCGGCGATGCCGAACAGGTGGCCGTTGCCGTCGTAGGCGAGGAGGTCGTGGGTGTAACCGCTGCCGAGATAGACCGGCTTCTCGAAGGTGAGGCTGTCACGATTGCTCTGGATATCGACCCGGTAGAGCCGGCCCTCCGGCCCCTTCTCGGTGACCAGGAGGGTATTGAAGTCCAGCGTCGCCATCGCCTTGGGAGTGAAACCCAGAGTGGCCGTGGACACAAAGGCGCCACGCGTGCGCTGTCCGGTAGCGGCATCAATGGCGGTGTAGGTCAACTTCCCGTCCGGCAGCGCCCCGTAAACCGAGGCGCTCTCCACGGAGGAGGAGGCGGGGTTCTGCGCGTGGGTGAGGGTCTCCCAGCCCAGGAAGTGCGACACTCCCGTGGGGCGTTTCTGCTCGACCCACTGCTTGGCGTACGGCATGTCGTAGCCGAGGCGGTCGTGCAGGGCGTTGTAGCCGACCTCGAAGTGGTCCCCGAGGTTGCGGGTGACCTTTCCCTTGCACAGCCACGACGGGACCGTCCCGGCCAGTTGCCATTTGGCGTGGAAGTCCATCGCGAACCGCAGCCGATGCTTGGCCTTGGCGTACAGGTCGATGCCCTGGATGCGGGCGGTCTCCGCGACGTGGGAGATGGCCGCGATGCCCCATCCGGTGTGCCAGAAGTCGCGGCAGGTCTCCTGGGCCAGGCCGTCTACGAACGTGGTCTGCCCCTTCCAGTAGTCGATGATCTCGGCCTTGGTGTCGTGCTCGCTGCCCGGCGGCGCCTTGGGGTATGAGCCGTCCGTCGTCAGGTAGATGTAGGCAGGCAGCCTGCCGCGCCAGGTCGCGACAGCTCGGTCGAACGAGTCCCGGTCGTCCAGGTGCACGGCGATGCCGATGGCGGCATCGGTCATGATCAGTTCCCAGTTGCCGTTGCTGTTCGGCCGCCCGGCGATCAGGGTCGGGAGGTACACGGTGCGCAGCTTGCCGGCGAACCGGCCGGCCTGGCTCCAGCCGCCGTAGGTGTGCTTGATGAGCTCGGCGGCACGGGAGAAGTTGGCCCCCGCCCAGCCGGTCTGCAGCGGCGCGTTGTCCCCGGTGTGCTTGGTGATCACAGCTGACCAGGCGTCCATGATCTGGATCGCCTTCTTCGCGTAGCGGGCGTCCTTGGTGAGGTACCACTGCAGGGCGTGCGTGTAGGCCGCCATGGCGTCCTCGCGCTCGTCCGAGCAGCCATTGTCGGGAATGGAATTCCCGCCGCAGTTCACGTCGGCGCGGGGCTTGGCCGTGTAGGACAGCGAGGCGTAGGAGTGGCGTTGCAGTTTGCTCCAGGCGGCTCGCCACGGCTCCTTGTCCAGGTTGGCTCTGACGAAGTCGAGCTGAGCCCGGCTGACCAGGACCCCTGGATGCTTGAACACAGCAGCCTGCGCGGGTTGCGGGACAGCTAGCGCGGCGGCCACGAGCATTGTGGCAGCAACAGGACGAGCGAGACGCAAGGGATTCCTTCCCAAAGGGGGCTGGCTGGACAGTGATCGGCGTGGCTGGGGCTTACGGGTGGTCGGAGTCAGACGGCCTTGGAGGTGACGAAAGCGGCGGTCCTGCGGAGCGCTAAGGCCGACCGTGCCGATTACAGGAGCGCCGACCCGGTTCGTTCCTCACCTTGCTCGTGCGCCTCTGCGGACGCGGAGCGATGGTAGTTCAGCCTGGTATGTCGGCGGTATGTCGTTGCTTTCGCGCAGCGCGTGGAGTTCGCCGCGCTGCAAGAACCGTCGCGGCGAAGATCGTCAACTGCCCCGAGCGCCGCCGTAACCGCAGGCCAGCCGGCGGGAGCGTGCCCTGGTGCTTGCCCTCGAACGTGCCGGTGCAGGCGACGCCGCCCCTCGTCGACGCCCCACCCGCCCTGCGCGCGGGCGCCGAGGGGGTAGGCCTTGACCATGCGGCGCGCGACCGGGTCGATTTCCGCCAGGTACGCCGGGGCGCCGCTGACCACCAGCCACATCCGGGACGATCCGTCCGGCATCCGGGCGGTGGCGCCGCCGGCCGTCGTGGTCGCGGTGAGCGGGATCTGACCGACGTCCTCGATCGTGGGCGCCTGCGCGGACGTACTCAGCAGCAGGGCAGCAACCAGTGCCTTCGTTAACTTGCGGTGTCTCAGTCTCCTCGGGGGTCAGCCGGCCGTGACGCGGTACAGGACGTGGTCGTCGGAGATGAAGATGCGGCCGTCGGGGTGGACGGCCAGGTGCTGGGCCTTCTGGTCGACGACCAGCTGGCTGGTGCGCGTGGCTGGGGCGAACGAGAACACCAGGTGGTTCTGGACCAGGGCGTAGATCCGGCCGCTGCGGTCGCGGGCGAGCTCGCCTGCGGTGCTGCCGGTGTCGGGGGCGAGCTGCACCCGGTGCACGATCTGCCGGGTGGCGACGTCGAAGGCGAAGAGCTGCCCGTCTGCGAGCCCCCACACGAGGCCGGCGGAGTCCACGACGAGGCCCGGGATCGCCTCGGCGCCCGGCACCGGTGTCACCTCGAAGGCCTTGCCGCTGGAGACCGCCCACCCGAACAGGCGGGCCTCGGACTGCGTCGGGCTCGGCACCGTGTAGCCGCCGTGAATCGACGTGCCGCCGATGATCAGGCCTCCCGCGTAGGCCAGGCTCACAACGGACTGGTCGGTGACAACCGGCAGGTGCACGGTCGCCTGCAGGGTGGCCTTGTCGACGGTGACCAAGCTGGTCAGCGTCTTACCGGTTGCGGGGTCGACCGAGTTGAGCCGGGCGGGCTCGCCGGACGAGGCGGACCACAGGACCGGCTTCCCGTACGGTCCTCGGGCGACCGTGCCACCGATGAGCAGGACGTCCTTGAGGGGCGAGCCGAGAGCGTCGACGACCGGGGCGGCAGCGGCGGCGGTGCCCGGCCACATTATCGGGCCGGCCAGCGCCGCGACCGAGGCCGTGGCGGAGACCGCGAGTAACCGGCGACGTGTGAGCATGACAAGATCCTCCAGCAGTTACGGTCCTATCCGTTATTTGAAGAATCACGCTAAGCTTCGTGACGCCGCCAACAAGAGGATTACGGTCTCCACCGATATTCGGTCCACAGGCGCTCCAGGACCACTGCCACCCCCGTCCTCATGGTTGGCCAGGGTGCGCCGGTCGATCGCGGACAGCACCAGCGGGTGGGCGTTGGCCATGGCGTATCCGGCCCGCCACACGACAGGCAGGACGACCAAGTCGTTGGGCATGTCGCCGAAGGCCACGCAGAAGGCCCCGGCAGGCCGGGGCCTTCGCGACCTCTCAGGTGACGGTGTCGGGGTTGGCCGACAGCAGCACCTGCGTCCAGCCCTCGGTGTCCACCACGCCCTGCCCGGTCAGGTCATCACCCTGGCCGTCGTGCGGGTTCTCATCGAAGTAGCGGTGCACCGACCCCTCGGCGTTCCTGTGGCCGTAGTAGACACCGCCGCCCGGCGACAGCAACTGGTCGAACACCTGCCAGGTCGTGTCACGCAGTTGGTAGCGCTGCCACGACTCCGCACCATTGATCTTGTACGAGATCAGCGCACCCGCCGAGGTCGTGCCCAGAATCCAGCTCGGACCCGTCGCGGTCAGCGTCTTCAGCGTGAACCCATTCCCGATCAGCGTGTTACCCGTGATATCCGCCAACGCCGGCTTGTCGGCCGTCAGCTTGTACCGGCGCAACGCACCATCCGCGATACCGAACAGATAAGACGACCCGTCATACGCCAGCAGATCGTGCGTCCACCCCGTTCCCAAGAACACCGGCTTCTCGAAAATCACCGTGTCCCTCACCGTGATGACGTCGACCCGATACAACCGGCCATCCGGACCGTCCTCGGTCACCAGCAGCGTGTTGTGATTCAGCGTCGCTATCGCCTTCGGCTTGAACCCCAGCGACACCTCCGACACCTCGGCACCCGACGTCCGCTTACCGGTCGCCGCGTCGATCGACGTGTACGTCAACAGACCGTTCGACAGCACCCCGTACACCGAGGCCACACCGTTGGGGCCGTCGATGTAGGGCCAGATGGCGTTGACGATGATCTGTGCGTCACTGGCCTCGACCTGGTACCGGTCGGGGTAGGCCGAGACCTGGACGGCTTGGCAGACTTCGCCGATCGGCGCGGTCTGCCAGCTGTCGTTCGGGTAGACGCGGAGCATCTTGTCGAGGAAGGCATTGGTGGCCCACGTCGGGTTCAGGCGCTGGGTCCTGCTGCCCCAGGAGGCTCGCTGCTGGAACAGGCCAAGGCTGTCGTGGTCGACTTCCTCGCTGATGTTCTGGATGCTGGACTCCACGATCGTCGTGGCGATCGCGATGGCGGCGGCCCGCTTCGTCAGCCCGCGGTCGTGCACGGCCTTGATCACCATGCGGGCGCAGGAGACGCGGTAGGCGGTCATGTAGCCGCGCATCTTGTCGTCGAGCGCGCTGTTGAGCTGGGTGGCCAGGGCCGCGTCCGTCGAGGTGGTGCCGCCAGGGTCGCAGGCGACCGTGGCGTAGGCGGCGGTGATGTCCGACGCGTCCATCGGCGGGTCCGTCGGGTCGGCCATCGCGGGGTGGGATAACCCGATCAGGCCGATCACGGCCGTGGCCGCGACGGCGGCGCGTGCTGTCAGGCCCTTCACGAGCTGGTCACGGTGTCGGGGTTGGCCGACAGCAGCACCTGCGTCCAGCCCTCGGTGTCCACCACACCCTGCCCGGTCAGGTCATCACCCTGGCCGTCGTGCGGGTTCTCATCGAAGTAGCGGTGCACCGACCCCTCGGCGTTCCTGTGGCCGTAGTAGACACCGCCACCCGGCGACAGCAACTGGTCGAACACCTGCCAGGTCGTGTCACGCAGTTGGTAGCGCTGCCACGACTCCGCACCATTGATCTTGTACGAGATCAGCGCACCCGCTGACGTCGTGCCCAGAATCCAGCTCGGACCCGTCGCGGTCAGCGTCTTCAGCGTGAACCCATTCCCGATCAGCGTGTTACCCGTGATATCCGCCAACGCCGGCTTGTCGGCCGTCAGCTTGTACCGGCGCAACGCACCATCCGCGATACCGAACAGATAAGACGACCCGTCATACGCCAGCAGATCGTGCGTCCACCCCGTTCCCAAGAACACTGGCGTCGCGAACGTCACCGTACCCTGCACCGTGCCGATATCGACCCGATACAACCGGCCGCCCGTGCCGTCCTCGGTCACCAGCAGCGTGTTGTGATTCAGCGTCGCTATCGCCTTCGGCTTGAACCCCAGCGACACCTCCGACACCTCGGCACCCGACGTCCGCTTACCGGTCGCCGCGTCGATCGACGTGTACGTCAACAGACCGTTGGACAGGACGCCGTAAACGGACGCGTCGCCCTTGGGAGACACCGGGCCGCAGTTGCGGCTCTCGACGTTGTCCCACTCCATGCCGTTGGCCTGGCCGTAGGTGACGCCGTTGAAGATCGGCTTGATGCGTTCGGAACCGGCGAACCCCCAAGAGGCGTCCCCATCGCCGTTGGCGTCGTAGGCGAGCTCGAAGTGCAGGTGGGGGTGGTCGTTGGACTCCCCCCCGGTCCTGCCGACCTTGCCGATCACCGTTCCCCGCTCCACCTTGTCCCCGGCCGAGACGGCGCGGGACTGCAGGTGGATGTAGGTGGTGAAGTAGCCGCCGCCGTGATCGATCTGCACGACGTTGCCGCCGTTGTCATGCCAGAAGGACTTGTCCACAGTCCCGCCGGCGGCCGCTAGCAGGGTGGCGCCTTCGGTGCCGTGCTGGTCGGGCTCCTTGACCATGTCGAGGGCGGGTGCGTGGGCCCAGCTGTTCAGCTGCCACTTCTGGCCGCACGGGAAGGGAAGCTGGAAGTTCGGTACGGCCAGCGCCGGGCTCGCCAGGCCGACGACGCAGAACGCGGCGGTGAACAATGTGGCGATGAACCCGCGTAATATTGCGGATCGCGACATGAGATTCCTCCAGGTGAATTCCGAGTGGACGGGAAATGCTCAGACAAGCGATTCACATTCCCACTGACTTCTCCTGTGCGGAACCGATCATAGGAGGCGGCGGTATATCGCGGGTATGTTTACAGGATTGTCGCGTGCCGTTCCAGAAGGGGGTAAACATCTCGTCCACTGGCACATGCGCTGGCCCCCGATGGCGCCCTGCTCGTCGGTGGGGAACTCGATGCCGTCGTTCTCGTAGGCCTTGTAGATGATGCCGCCTGGCACGCCACCCCCAACGAGAGCCTCAGGAATGGGATGAGGGCGCGTCCAGGTCGACCAGGTTGCGATTAGGCTCGCAGCCGAGTGATCCGTCGTCCCTTGGCGAACAAGACCGCACCAATCGGCGTGAACACCACGCCGAGTCCACCGACGATCAGCGGAGCGAGGAACGCTGACCAGAACGACGCAACCCGCGCGTTGGACGGATCGTCCGGGTCGTAGGCGACAGGTACGCTTTCGCCCTTCTTGTGGGACGGTGGGTTGCTGCCAGTGGAGCTCTGAAACGAGTACCGCCTGGCGTCGACGGTGAACTCCACGGTCGGGTACCACGACGTGTCGCGGCGGGTATGGCCGCCGGAGCTCCGTGTCGTGGTGGTCCGTGCGGTCAACTCGACCACGGTACCGTCGGTCCGGTTGGCCGAGGCCAGGAAACTCACCGTAGAGGCGGCCAGCGCGATGCCGACGCAGAGCAGCACCAGCCCGATAAAACCGAAGATCCCGCCGAAGATGGTATAGAACCGTCCGTTGTGCATGGGACGAGTCTGCCCAACACGGAGCAATATGTCGTGTGGGAAATCGAGGCTCGCGGCGGACATCACCACCTGAACGACCGGCTCAGAGCCAGTGCCACGTGATCCGCGCCTGGCCGGGTGTGAAAGTTTCAGCGTCGATTGACACGCCTGACGTGAGCGCTAACAATCGCGGAATCCCAGGCCCACAGGGAAGTCTGACACAGGGAGTCCGACGATGATCGGAAGAACCCTGGCCGCCCTGGCGCTCCTGCTCTTAGCCCTGGTCCCCGGCACGGGACCCGCCTCGGCAGCCACATCCTTCACCAACCCCCTGAAGTCCCAGAAGGGCGCCGACCCCTGGCTGGCGTACCACGACAGCAACTACTACCTGATCAACACGACCTTCACGAACACGCTGGTCATCCGCAAGTCACCCACGCTCCAGGGCCTGCCCACCGCCCCCAGCGTCCAGGTCTGGCAGGACACCACCGGCTCCCGTGGCACCAACTTCTGGGCCCCGGAGCTGCACCCCTTCAACGGCCGCTGGTACATCTACTACTCCGCGGGAGCGGTCGGCGCCGCCTGCTGTGACAGCCAGCGCACGCACGTGCTGGAGAGCGCGGGCAGCGACCCGCTCGGGCCGTACACGTACCGGAACATGCTCACCGGATCCAACCTCACGCCGGGCGGCTGGCTGATCGACGCCAGCCCCATGACCTTGAACGGCTCGCTCTACCTGCTCGGCAGCGGGTTCATCGGCGGGAGCACGCAGAGCCTGGTGATCGCGCCCATGAGCAACCCGTACACGCTCAGCAGCAGCACGTTCAGCCTCATCTCCAGTCCCACGCACACCTGGGAGACGCAGGGCGGCACGGTGAACGAAGGGCCGGTGGCGTTGCAGCGCGGCGGGCGGACCTTCGTGATCTACTCGGCCAGCGCCTGCTGGGGGCCGGACTACAAGCTGGGTCAGCTCACCTACAACGGCGGCAATCCGCTCAGCGCCTCGTCGTGGGCGAAGCGGAGCACGCCGGTGTTCCAGCGGTCGGGCAGCGTGTACGGCCCCGGCCACAACGGGTTCTTCACCTCCCCCAACGGCAGCGAGAACTGGATCGTCTACCACGCCAACAGCTCCTCCGGCGGCGGCTGCGACAACAACCGCACGACCCGCGCCCAGCGGTTCACCTGGAACTCCGACGGCACACCGAACTTCGGCACCCCGGTCGCCACCGGTACGAGCCTTCCGGCGCCCGCCGGGGAGACCGCGGCGACGCCGGCCGCGTACACGCTGGTCAACCGCAACAGCGGCAAGTGCCTGGAGGTCGCGGGCGGCGGCACGGCCGACGGCGCGAACATCCAGCAGTGGGCCTGCAACGGCGGCGCCAACCAGCGCTGGCGCATCGAGGACCAGGCCGACGACACCAGCCGCCTGGTGAACGTCGCCACCGGCAAGGTCGCCGACGTGGCCAACTGCGCCTCCGCCGACGGCACCGACATCCGCCAGTGGAGCTGGCTCAACAACACCTGCCAGCGCTTCAGGCTCGTCTACACGGCCACCGGCGGCTGGGTCCGCCTGGTGAACGCCGCCACCGGCAAGGTCGCCGACGTGGCCGACTGCGGCACCGCCGACGGGACTGACGTGCGCCTGTGGAGCTGGCTGAACAACAACTGCCAGCAGTGGTCCATCCGCCCGGTATGAGGTCGGCGGCGGTCCACCGAGAAAATATGATCGCGCGCTCGCCTCTTCGGCCTGTTAGCGTTACCGCCAAGGGGGGTGAGCCGCGGTGAAATCCAGGGACGGCAGGCCTGCGGTGCTGACGGACGTGGCCGTGCTCGCCGGCGTTTCCACGATGACCGTCTCGCGGGTGCTCAACGCCCCCGAGCGCGTCCGGGCCGAAACACGGGCCCGCGTGCTGGCCGCCGTCAAGGAGCTCGACTACCGGCCCAACCAGGCCGCACGCCAGCTCGTCACCGGTCGCTCCGGCGTGCTCGGCGTGGTCAGCATCGACACCACGCTCTACGGCCCCGCCTCCACGCTCTACTGCATCGAGCAGGCCGCCAGGCACGCCGGCTACAACGTCAGCATCGCCAGCCTGAGCTCGCTCAACCGCAGGTCGATGGAGGAAGGCGTGCAGCGGCTGCGTGCTCAGGCCGTCGACGGCGTGATCATCGTGGCGCCGCACGAGTCGGCGGCCGACGGCCTGCGCCACCTGCCGCCCGAGATGCCGGTGGTCGCGGTGGACGCCGGCGACGACATCCCCGTGCCCGTCGCCAAGGTGGACCAGGGGGCCGGCGCCGTACGTGTGACCAGGCACCTGCTCAGCCTCGGCCATGAGACCGTCTGGCACGTGGCCGGACCGGCCGACTGGCTCGACGCCAACGGCCGCATCGAGGGCTGGCGCGGGGTGCTGGAAGCCGCCGACCGGCCGGTGCCCGAGATCCTGCGCGGCGACTGGAGCTCGCGCTCCGGCTACCAGCTCGGCCGCGACCTCGCCAAGAACCCCGGCATCACCGCCGTGTTCGTGGCCAACGACCAGATGGCGCTCGGCGTGCTGCGCGCGCTGCGCGAGGCGGGGCGGCGCGTCCCCGAGGACGTGAGCGTGGCCGGGTTCGACGACATTCCCGAGGCCGCGTACTTCTGGCCGCCGCTGACGACCGTGCGGCAGGACTTCCAGGCGGTCGGCCGGCACGCCTTCCACATGTTGCTGGACCGGATGGCGGGCGCCGAGCCCGACGCCCGCCGGTTGGTCGAGCCGGAGCTCATCGTCCGCGAGAGCACTGCTAGACGAGCCTGATCACGTTCCAGGAGACCGGCGGCAGCAGGACCCGCATCGGGTCCTGCTCGACGTCCGCGTTCGGCCGCGGCGCGACGCGGTCCGGGTCGTCGGCCGTGTTGCGGGCGTAGACGTCGGTGTCCGTCAGCGTGGTGGCCTCGACGATGCGCGCCGGTGTTCGCCCGCCGAGCGCCCGCGCGTCGATCTCCAGCGACAGCGGCCCGTCGGTCGAGCGGTTGACCGCGAACACCGTCGTGCCCTCGCCGGAGTGCGTGGCCACGGCGTGCAGCACCGGCACCTCGCCGTATTCGGCCGTCTCGTACAGCGGCGACACCGGCTCGATCCGCAGCACGTCGCCGGCCGCGAGCCTGGACGCCTGCGCGAACGGGTGGAACGTGGTCTGCCTCCAGGCCCGCCCGCCGGGCTCGGTCATGATCGGCGCGATCACGTTCACCAGCTGCGCCAGCGAGGCGGCGGTCACCCGGTCGCTGTTGCGCAGCAGTGTGATCAGCAGGCCGCCGAACGCGACCGCGTCGGCCAGGTGGTAGTGGTCCTCCAGCAGCGGCGGCGCGACCGGCCAGTCGGTGGCAGGCTCGGCGTTCTGGAAGCGTGACAGGTACCAGACGTTCCACTCGTCGAAGGAGATGTCGATCCGCTTGCGTGACTTGAGCCGGGCGCCGACGTGGTCGGCGGTGGCCACGACGGAGCGGATGAAGTACTCCATGTCGGTCGAGCAGGCCAGGAAGCTGCCGAGGTCGCCGTCCTTCTCCTCGTAGTAGGCATGGCAGGAGATGTAGTCCACCAGGTCGTACGTCTCCTCCAGCACCTCCGCCTCCCAGGAGCCGAAGGTCGGCATGCCGGAGCCTGAGCTGCCGCAGGCCACGAGTTCCAGGTCCCGCTGCACCATGCGCATGGCGCGGGCGGTCTCGGCGGCGAGCCTGCCGTACTCGTGGGCGGTCTTGTGCCCGGTCTGCCAGGGGCCGTCCATCTCGTTGCCCAGGCACCACATCTTGATGCCGTGCGGCTCCTTGGCGCCGTTGGCGGCCCGCAGATCGGACAGCGCGGTGCCGGACGGATGGTTGCAGTACTCCAGCAGGTCGAGTGCCGCCTCGATGCCGCGGGTGCCGAGGTTGATCGCCATCATCGGCTCGACGCCGGCCTTGCGGCACCAGCGGACGAACTCGTCGACGCCGACCTCGTTCGTCTCGGTGCTGTGCCAGGCCAGGTCGAGCCGGCGCGGGCGCTGATCCTTGGGCCCGATGCCGTCCTCCCAGCGGTAGCCGGAGACGAAGTTGCCGCCCGGGTAGCGGACCGTGGAGACGCCCAGTTCCCTGGTCAGATCGAGCACGTCGCGGCGGAAGCCGTCCTCGTCGGCCGTCGGGTGCCCCGGCTCGTGGATGCCGGTGTAAACGCAGCGCCCGAGGTGTTCGACGAACGTGCCGAAGGTACGCCGGCGTACCGGAGCGACCGTGAACGCGGGATCGATCGTGAGTTTGGCCTGATGCACGAAGGTGGCTCCTGTTTCGCGGGCGTTACTTCGCTCAGAATTGTTAGCGTTATCAGCGCGGTTGGTCAAGGTCATGCGATCACGAAAACCGGTTGCGATCAGAGCCTTGACATCTCTCTTGTTACCGCTAACACTCGGGTAACCCCGACGAAACATCGAGGCAACCGTGCAAGATCCCCCCAAAGTCACCCGCCGGAGCCTCCTCGGCGGCAGCCTGGCGCTCGCCGGCGCCGCGGCCGCCGGATGCGCCATCCCGGTAGGGCTCGGCTCCCTGCAGCAGGAGGCCAAGGAGGAGGTGCTGACCTTCGACCGGCCCCCGTACGTGCTGGACTACCACAACCCGCTGCAGACCGACCTGCTCCGCAACGGCGTGCGCTACCGCACCATCTACGTGCCGG
>NZ_JBQQBR010000064.1:0-50495 GCF_052245935.1 Nonomuraea sp. 3N208
CCGGCTGTTCGCGCATTGGGCGCTGCGGTACTGACCGAAGGACCGGACGGCACGAGCCGGATGAATCGAGAGGTTCACGTCCGGATCTGTGGGGGCGGGCAGGTGAGATCCCTGCCCGCTACCCGGCAACGCCGCCTCGCTGTAGGGGTTGTCGTTGCTGACCTTCGGCCGGGAGTGGGACTTGATGATGTCCAGGGTGGCCAGCAGATCGGTTACCGGCTTGGAGGTCATCGAGGTGCCGTTGTCGGAGTGGATCGTCTGGGGTGCGATCCCGCCGTTGGCGAGCAGGCTGTTCTCCATGAACTGCCGGGCCAGTTCACCCGATTCGCGCAGGTGGATCTCCCAGTGCACGACGTACCGGGAGAAGATGTCGATCATCACGTACAGGTCGTAGAACTGCCGCTCTGCCGGGCCGGGCAGCTTGGTGATGTCCCACGACCAGATCTCGTTCGGGGCGCGGGCGGCCAGATAAGGCTTCTTACGGGCCTCGTGGCGGGCCTGGGCACGGCGCTCGCGGACCTGATCGCGCTCGCGCAGCAGCCTGTACATGGTCGACACCGACGCCAGGTAGATGCCCTCGTCCAGCAGGGCAGCCCACACCTGGCGGGGAGCCTTGTCGACGAAGCGCGGGCTGTTCAAGACCGCGACCAACTCCTCACGCTCGGCCGCGGTCAGCTTGTTCGGCGGCGCCGGACGTGGCGTCGGCGCGCGCTCGGGCCGCTGACGCAGGCTGCGGTAGTAGGAGCCCCGGGGAATCCCGGTCAGCGCACAGCAGACTGCGATCGGCAGGCAGGCGGCCAGCAACAGGTCCAGCGTCTCGCGCCGGACCGTGGTCACGACGGCTCGTTCTCCGCGCTCTCGGAGATCATTTCCAAGAGCGCGAAACCTTTTCCCATGATGTCCAGGGCGGCCTCGGTCTGCGCCAGCTTCTTCTCCGCCCGCGCCTTGTCCCGCGTCAACGCCGCGTTCTCCTTACGCAGCCGCTCCAACTCCAGCTGCTCGGGCGTCTTGCGGGCCCGGGGTGCATTGACCGGGTTGGACGCGGAGGCCAGCTCGCCGTTGTCACGCTGGCGCCGCCACAGCGAGATGCTGGACTCATACAGCCCTTCTCGGCGCAGGATCGAGCCCTTGGTGCCGTCCGGCGCCGCCTCGTACTCCTCGACGATCTGCAGCTTGTAGGCGGCGGTGAAGGTCCGCCGCTTGGGCCGGTCGGCACGCGGCCCGGTGCCGCGCTGGAGGTCATGGCTGGTCATGGTCACCGCGGTGGATACCCGTTCTCGCCCTACTCATGTCAGTTAAGGAACTTTAGTCCCATCTGTCTCACTTGAGCTTGGCACAGAGGGTCCGGGCGGGGCCGGAGCGGGGGGCAAGCCGGTTACCAAACTTGGTCTCGCTCGTGGGTTAGCCAGTGGTGGTGGACGAGAGGGCATGGTCCACGTGACACATCGAGCGCATCGCCCGGCTGGGGCCGCAGGCGCGAGCCCTCGGCTCACGAAGGTCACTCGGACTCTCTGCCCGGTTCCTTCGGCGTCTTCGAGCTCAGCGAGTTCCAGCGCCTCGTGGTTCCCGCTCGCCTTGAATGGACGAGTAGCCGGAGCTATGGCCGATATTCAAGCTAGCGAGATACCATCGTCGTATGGAGCTCATTCCCATCAGTGAAGCGAAGGACCGGCTGACCGAGCTGGCCGATCGGGCTGCCCGGGAGCACGATCACTTCACTCTCACCCGCAACGGGCGACCCCACGCCGTCATTGTTTCCATGGCCGAGTGGGAGTCCCTGCAGGAGACCCTGGAGATCCTCGCCGACCCGGAGACACGCGCCGACCTGGTCGAGGCCGCCGCCGCCGAGGAGAGCGGCGACGTGACCACAGAGGAGGAGATGGCCGCCATCATGGCGGCGCGCCTTGGTAAGGCGAGCGCGTGAGTGACCGCTACACGATCCTCCTAGCCCCGCCCGCTCGGCGCGCGCTCACCTCGGGCTTGCCCGAGACTGTGGCGGCCGCGGCCTGGGAGTTGATCAGCGGCGCGATCGCGCGTGAGCCGTGGCGCGTCGGCAAACCCCTGCAAGAGCCGTACGAAGGACTACACGTCGCCCGGCGTGGGACTTATCGGGTCGTCTACCGCATCGACGAGGATAAGCACACTGTCACGATTCAGACGATCAAACATCGTCGAGACGCCTACCGCCCGTAACGAGCGGGAAGGCCGGTCGTCGACGGGAGTGGAGCCGAGAACGCGGACGTAGAAGTCTGCGAAGGCGTCGAGGTCTTCGGCGAACACTTCCGTCCGGGGCGCTGCTGGCAAGGGCCCACACCGCCCAAGGCGATCCAGATCAAACGCCGCCACATCGACCACAAGACCGGCAAGACCGCCATCGTCACGATCTACGCCGTCGCCGGCCTCTCACCCGGACGGGTCATCCGCCCAGATCGCCGCACTGATCCGCGGCCACTGGAACACAGATCCCGGCGGCCTTCAGCTACTCGGTCTTACTACGTGAGATCGCTTCGGCCCTGACCTCTGCTCTGATCGGGGAAAGACTCTCCAGGAGCCGATCGCCATCGACGCCGAACTGAGTCACCTTGGCCGTGGTCGCGCGGACTGCATATTGGAGAGCCGTAACAGCGTCTACCGCAGCCAGATGTAGCGCCAGAAACACGCCGGCCAGGATCTCACCGGCGTGAGTAGTGTCGACCGCGGTCACCCGGCATGTGGCAACAGGACAAACCTGGCCGTCCTCAACGTACGAGGCTCCCCGGGGCCCATGCTTGACAACGATCGGAACGTCGGGAATTCGTACAGGCTCTAGATCCGGTCACGCCTTCGGGTCGAGATACCAGATCTGCGTGCCGGCGTTCGAGCACGGAGTGACCCGTGCCTCGGCGCCGTCCGCCGTGGAGCCGTTGGCGACGTCCAGGCACAGTGCCTGGTTGTTGCGGGGTTTGAGCACATAAGCGGATCTGCCGACCGCGACCGGAAGCCATTGCTGCGCGCCGGTGCCGTTGCACGTCCACAGGTGCGCCTTGTCGCCGGGATCCACCGAGATGTTGCCGTTGGGCACGTCCAGGCACTTGCCCGATTTCGGGTTGACGAAGGAGAACACGCCGGCGGCCCGGCGCACCGGGCGCCACTGCTGGGCGAGCGCACCGTTGCAGGTCCACTGCTGGATGCGGGTGCCGTTCTCCGTCGCTCCCGCGTCGACGTCCAGGCAGCGGCGGCTGGCCAGGTTGACGGCGCGGTAGACGGCCGAGGTGGACACGCCGGTGGCGTCGCCGGTGCCGTGCGCCGGGCCGGTGGCGACGTACGCCTTGCAGGTGTCGTCGGTCACGTCGGTGGCGATCTCCAGGACCTGGGTGCCGTCCTGGGAGGGCAGCAGCGGTGAGCTGTAGTTTTGGCAAGGCAGGTACAGGTTGGGGTTCGGCGGGGTGAGGTCGACGTCGACCTTGACCGGGGCGTCGATCTCGTACCAGGCGCCCATGCCGCCCGCGGTGTTGACGAGGATGATCCGGCCGCTCTCCGGGAGGACGGTGGCGTCTCCGCGGTCGCCGCCGGTGCGCACCAGCTTGGCGACCACCAGGATCCGCCCATCGGGGCCGCCGCCGGGGGCCCAGGCCAGGGTGGGCGCGTGGGCGAGGTGCTTGCCATCCGCCGTGCGGATGATGGTGCCGCGGTCCTCGGGGTCGCCCCAGTTCCAGCCGTCCGGTGAGGTACGCAGGTACACCCGGCAGCCGTGCCCGTTCGTGACCGGCCGGATGTTGCAGTACTCGTACACCATGAGGTAGCTCCCGTTCGGGAGCCGCCTGACCACCGGCATGCCGGGGCTGTCCTCGGCGTTCACGTCGGCGGCGGCGTCCACGGCGACCGTGTTGACCTTGGCGCTCCACGTCCGGCCGCCGTCGGCGGAACGCACGCGCGCCAGCGTCTGGCCGTAGCGGGGCTGCTGGGTCTTGTCCGAGAAATGCATGACGAGCTGTCCCGACGCCTCGGAGAACTCGGGCTCCCAGAGACCGTGGCCCGTGGAGCCGGTCACGATGGGGCCGGGGAGTGGCGTCCAGGTGTATCCATGGTCGGTGCTCGTCCAACCGACGATCCGCGCGTTCGGATCAGGTTGATCCTCGCCGCCGCCGACGGCGTTGATCGACGTGGCCCAGATGAGGGTGCCCGCCGCGCCGGCGCCGAGCTGACGAGGGAACTCGAACAGCGCCGAGCAGCACGCGAACTCGCCGGCGGCGAGGTCGGGGCGGATCTCGCTGATGGGACGGAAGGTCAGCCCTCCGTCGGTGCTCTCGCGGATCGTCCCGCCGGCGCCGGTGTTGGTGGAGGCGAGAACGCGGCCGTTGTGGGTGGTGTCCGCGTGCTGCAGCCGGATGACCCGCGGATACCAGGCCTGCCCGGGGCTGAGCAACGGCGTACCCTGCTCCACGCTCGCCTCGGCGGGGGCGGCGACGCCTATCCCCGTCCCCAGCAGCAGTGCGAGCAGAACCCGTCTGAGGCGAGTCACTCCGGCCGAACGCATCGAACCTCCACCCGTGAACTGTTGCGTCGATGGCAGCCAGGACGTGTGATGTGTCTCTCCCCGCGGCGCACGGCCTCTGCCAGGTGGCCGATGCTAAGAGGGGCCGCAGGCGGAGGCGTCAGCCTGCCGCCGTATTCGCCGTCAACTTTCGCGGTAGCACGCGCTCCTCGCGAGCATGCCCTGGCCACTGTCCCGTCGCGGCAAGGATCACCCGGGGCAAGGATCACTCGGGGGCCGCTGGTGACGGGGACCCCGATGCCGGGTTTACCACGGCTGGTTGACATCAGACGTGCGCTACTGCGGCTGGTGGAAGCGATAGTCCACTCAGCGGTTGACGACCGCCAAGTGGCTGACGGATACCTTCGCGTCTGGGCCGAAGATCGGCCTCCCAGGGCGGAAGGGGCTGTCGAGATGGTCTCCTGGCGGAGGCGGGTCAGGGCTGCGGCTCGGTCGGTCGGGGTTGTGGTGGCAGGCGTGTTGCTGGCGTCGGCCCTGTCGGTTCCGACCGCTGTAGCGGAACCGCGGGACGGGGCGACGTCGCCGTTCACGCCGCTGCCGGGTTCGGAGGCTGCGGCGGCGGTTGAGGCCCGCAAGAGTGGTGAGCCGGTTGAGGCGAGTGCGTTGCGGACGGAGACGTCGACGACGTGGGTGAAGCCCGATGGGACGTCCCGGCTTGAGATAACGGCGTTGCCGCAGCGGGTGCGGAAGCCGGACGGTTCGTGGACGGACATCGACCTGGACCTGGTGAAGCGTGCCGACGGCAAGCTGGCGCCGAAGGCGGGTCCGGCGAACGTGGCGTTTTCCGGAGGTGGAGACACCGCTCTGGCGGCCTACGTCTCCAAGGACACGCGCAGCACGCTGCGCCTGGGTTGGCAGGACAAGCTGCCGACGCCCATGGTCAGCGGTGACACTGCCACCTATCCGTCGGTGTTCCCCGGCGTGGATTTGCAGGTCACTGCCGAGTTGTTCGGTTTCAGCGAGGTGCTGGTCGTCAAGACGGCCGAGGCCGCGAAGAATCCGGCGTTGTCGAAGATCAAATTCACCACGCGCACCGAGGGTGTGACGTTGCGCTCAGACGGCCAGAACGGTGCCGACGCGCTCGACGCGGCGGGGCGGACGGTCTTCCGGGCGAACTCGCCGAAGATGTGGGACTCCAGCGGGAGCCGAGACGAGCAGCCCGTCACTGCTTCGGGTCGCGCGCCGGCTGCGGCCCAGGAGGAGCCGCTCCGGCAGGTGGAGATGCCTATGGAGGTCGGCTCGGGCATACTGACGATCACTCCCGATCAGACGATTCTGCAGGACCCGGCGACGCGGTTTCCTGTCTTCATCGATCCGACGATCACCGATGGCCGTACGCACTGGGGCTACATCGACCAAGCCCATCCCAGCCAGGCGTGCTGGGACAACTCCTGCAAGGACGGCGACGGAGACCCTTATCCGCCGCGTGCGGGACGGTACGGCGGCGCAGGCGCGATCCGGTCGATGTTCGCCATGGACACCAGTCAACTGCCGAAGGGTTCCTACGTCGGCGCCGCCCAGTTCAGTATCACCGGCACCTGGACGCCCAATTGGTCGTGCAGCGTGAAGGTGGGCGTGGAGTTGAGGCTCACCTCCGGCATCAATGGCAATGAGACCTGGAACAACTTCAGCGGCAGTGGCCACTGGTCCACGGTTCAGGACACTCAGTCGGCGTCCCTGGGCCATGACGGCTGTGGGGCCAGGTCGCTTGAGTTCAACGTGCTCGACGGCGCGCGGAAGGCCGCTGCGGCGGGGTGGCGGTCTGCGACGTTCGGCCTGAAGGCACTGTCGGGACACGAAGGTGACTCCGACTGGTGGATGCGCTTCAAGCTCGACCCGAAGTGGACCATCGACTACAACCAGCGGCCGCGCCAGCCTTCGCAGCTGAAGGTCGGCGGTAAGACCTGTTCTACGACCACCTGGCCGTTGATCGGCAAGATGTCGGGTCGGCAGGCCCCCGTGGTGTCGGCGATGGCAACTGATCCCGATGCCAACAAGGGGCAGAAGATCACCGGTGTCGAGTTCGAGTGGGGCACCTACGATCCGGTGACCAAGACGATGACGCCCAAGGGGAACCCCAGGGACACGCACGACGATGCCTCCGGCAGGACCTGGCAGACCGAGATCCCCCAGAACACCGCCGCCTCGCTGGCCGACGGCACGTACTACGTGAAGGCCCGTGCTTATGACACGTGGAAGGTCAACGAACAAGGCGTCAGCTACTGGAGCAACCCTTGTTACTTCAAGGTCGACGCCACGGTGCCGGACGAGAAGCTCACGATCACTCCGGTGGCGGGTGAGGGGGAGTCGGCGCCGGTCTATTCACCCGACGTCTGGGGCGGTGGGCTCAACAAGGCCGGAACATTCGAGATCAAGGCCCCTACGGTCGGTGCCAGCAACGACATCGCCTTCTACCGCTGGTCGTTCGGCACCAGCGCGCCGACCAACCAGGTGACGGCGGGAACCGACCCCGATCGAACCGCACGTATCGCGGCGACGCCTTCGCAGTTCGGTCCGGCCGTGCTCTACGTCCGGGGGTTCGATGCCGCTGGTAACACCGACAGCAAACATTCCTTGTTCTCCATCACCATCCTGGTGAACCCGCCCGACTGCGGCGACGGCGCCTACCGCCCGTGTCCGGCGATGAGTGCCGGATTCTGGACCATGGGCGAAGGCAGCGGGTCGGTGAGCCAGGACCTGTCCGGCAAGAACCGCACGTTGATGTTCGGCCAGCCGGCGTATTGGGCAGATGGGCGACCCGGGCTGGGGAAGGCGATCGGCTTCGACGGCGTCAAGGCGTGCGGGAACACCAGCACCACGGTGACAGCCTGCCCGGACAACCCAGGCGCCAAGGTGCCGATCATCCGCACCGACCAGAGCTTCACGGTCTCGGCTTGGGTCAAGCTGCGGAGCTTGCCGAACCGCAACATGGCGGTCGTTACCCAGTCCGGCACCCACGTCGCCGGGTTCTCCCTCTACTACAAGACCGTCAGCGACACCGAGAAGCGGTGGACGTTCCTGATGACCCAAAACGACGTCGCCACATCGGCTCCCAACTACATTGCGCGTCGGTCGATCTCGACGAGTGACTATCCGGCCGAGTTGGACGTGTGGACGCATCTCGTCGGAGTTTACGACTCGGTGAATGGGACGCTCAGCCTCTATGTGAACGGCAACGACGTCGGCGAGACCGACGTGGTCGACACCAACGGGTTCCGTCCCGCCTTCAACTCCACCGGCAGCTTGCAGGTGGGCCGAGCCTGGTTCAACGACAAGTACCTCGATTACCTGGACGGCTCCGTCCAGGACGTGCACATCTACCCGGGCGCGATCGACAAGCAGATGATCCTCGGCGAGTCCAATCCCTATATTCGGCTGCCGGGACCGGCTGCTCCCTGATTCTTCGCAAGCCGCTGATGGTGCGGGCTGTCTGGACGCGCAGCCCACACCGTGGCCGACTGCGTCCTCATCACGTTCTTTGGCGCGAGGGTCCGGTTCGGAGGAAGCGTGCGCGGCTGGTTGAATAACGCCCGGTGGTCGGGCCGGCGGGTGCTGTGGATCGTGGTGCCCCTGGCGCTCACATTGATAGCGCAGTTGCTCGCGCCGACCCCGGCGTCGACCCTTGCCAAGCCGCGTGGCGCGGATCGTCCCACGACGCAGCGGCAGCCGTCGGTGAAGACCAGCAAGGTGGCCTTCAGGCCGGGTCACATGAAGGCTCCGGCCGGTGCGCAGCCGAAGCTGGAGGGCAGTTGGCCTGAGCCCGGTGTCGCCGTCGCGGACGTGGGCACGGCCACCGGACAGGTCGCCCGGGGCTCTGCGCCAGCGGCCCAGGCGGGGACGCTGCCGGTGTCGGTCAGAGCGGCGAGCGCAGGCACCGGCGCACCCGCGGACAAGCCGAGTGAGCAGCGGGTTCCCGGCAAGGTCAGGGTGGAACTCCTTGACCAGAAGGCTTCTGCCCAGGCGGGCGTGTACGGCGTCCTGCTCAAGGTAGGTGCGGCGGAGGTGGTTTCGACACCTGGTGCCGTTGCGCCGGCCGCCGGTGGTAAGGCATCGGTGACCTTGGACTATTCGGCGTTCCGCGGCATGGGCGGCGCGGGATGGGCTCAGCGGCTCCGGCTGGTCAGGTTACCGGACTGTGCGCTGACCCGGCCCGGCAGTCCTGACTGCCAGCCGCAGTCTCTCGCCACAAGCCGCAACGACGCGTCGGCCCACACGCTCAGCGCGGACGTCGACCTTCCTCCTGCCGGTGCTCCGCTCATGCTGGCTGCGGTGGCGGGGGCGTCCGGCCCCGCGGGCGATTTCGCGGCGACCTCGCTGTCGCCGTCGGCGACGTGGCAGGTGTCCAACCAGTCGGGCGCGTTCTCCTGGAGCTATCCCGTTCGGACGCCGCCTGCGGTTTCGGGACCGTCGCCGAAGATCGGGCTGTCGTACTCCTCGGGGAGTGTGGACGGGCGCACGTCGTCCACCAACAACCAGACTTCCTGGCTGGGCGAGGGGTTCGACTATTGGCCGGGCTACATCGAGCGCAAGTTCAAGTCGTGTTCTGACGACGGGCAGACCGGTAATCCGCCGCCCGGTGACCAGTGCTGGGGCGGCGAGAACGCGACCATGTCGCTGAACGGCTCGGCGACCGAGCTGGTACGTGATGACAAGACCGGGGTGTGGCGTCCCAAGGACGACGACGGCTCCACGATCGAGAAGTTGTCCGGTGTCGCCAACGGTGACCAGGGCGACAATGAGAACCTGGGTGAACACTGGCGGGTCACCACCGCTGACGGCACTCAGTACTACTTCGGGATGAACCGGCTGCCGAACTGGGTGTCCGGCAAGCCGGAGACCAAGTCCACGTGGACCGTCCCGGTCGCCGGCAACGACTCCGGTGAGCCGTGCCACAAGTCCACCGGTTTCGGGGACACGTTCTGCAACCAGGCGTGGCGCTGGAACCTGGACTACGTCGTCGACCCCCGCGGTAACGCGATGTCGCTGTGGTACGACACCGAGACCAACTACTACGCCAAGAACAAGGTCGCCAAGCCCGCGACGCCGTACATCCGCGGCGGCTACCTGACCCGCATCGACTACGGCCAGACCAAGAACACCATCTACTCGGCGAAGGCCCCCTACCAGGTCGTGTTCGACGTACGGGAACGGTGCTTCAAGAGCGCCGCGGACTGCGCCGACAGCAAGTTCACCGAAGCCAACCGCGCCAACTGGCCCGACATCCCGGTCGATCAGAATTGCAGCAAGGACGCGACCTGCGGCAACAAGTTCTCCCCGACGTTCTGGACGCGCAAGCGGCTTGCCGGGATCACCACCCAGGTCCTCAACGGCACTGCGTACAAGCCGGTCGATTCCTGGGTCTTCGGCCAGACCATCGTCGCGGCCGGTGACACCTCCGACCCGTCACTGCGGCTGAACGGGATCACCCACACCGGCAAGGCCACCGGCTCCAACGTGGTCGGCGGGGATGTGTCGCTGCCTAGCGTCACCTTCGGCTACTCACAGATGCCCAACCGGGTGGACGGCATCGGCGACGGCATGCCCGCGTTCATCAAGTGGCGCCTCACCGGTATCCAGAACGAACACGGCGGCGGCACCAACATCACCTACTCACCCATCGACTGCACCAAATCCTCCCTGCCGTCGCCTGAGAGCAACACCAGGTACTGCTTCCCGCAGCGGGTCGGGCGGCCCGGCGCGACCGATCCCCACGACCTGATCACGGACTGGCTGCACAAGTACGTGGTCACCGAGGTGAACGAGGCCGACTATGTCGGTGACGCCCCCGCCCAGATCACCCAGTACAAGTACCTGGACAAGCCGGCCTGGCGCTTCGCCGACGACGACGCTCTCGTGCCGGCCCGGCTCAAGACCTGGTCGCAGTGGCGCGGACACTCCAAGGTCCAGGTCCTGCACGGCGCTCCGCACGCCCAGCAGACCCGTACCGACTACCTGTACTTCCGTGGCATGGACGGCGACCGTGCCAAGGCCGACGGGTCGCAGCTCAAGCCGCCGGTGAAACTCGTCGACTCCGAAGACGACCCGTACGCCGACCACGACCACCGGCAAGGCATGTTGCTCGAGTCGATCCAGTACAAGGACAAGACCGGCAACAAGGAGCTGTCCGCCACGATCAACACGCCGTGGGAGTTCGGCCCGACCGCTACCCACGGCAGCGTCAAGGCATACAAGACCGATGTCGGCCGCACCCGTACCCGCACCGCGCTGTCGAACGGCTTCAGGCGTACTGAGGTCCTCAAGGAGTTCAACAACGACGGGACGATCAAGCAGCAGTGGGACAAAGGCGACACCGGTTCGAGTGTCGGCGACAGCGACGACCTGTGCACCCAGTACACCTACACCGGCAACGCCACGGCGGGCATCTGGGGGCTGAACAACCGGACGTGGACGGTCTCCAAACCCTGTGGCCAGAGCGCGACCTTGCCCGCCGACGCGGTCTCTGATGTGAAAACCACCTTCGACCTGACCTACGGCGAGCCGACCAAGACCGAGGAAGCCGACGGCTACACCGGCGGCAACCCGACCTATGTCACCACCTCTCGCACGGTTTATGACGGCCTGGGCCGCATCAGTGAGACCTACGACGGGTTGGGCAACAAGACCACCACCGGCTACACCGCTCCGGGCGGCGTCGTCACCGCGAGAACGACCACCAATGCGCTGAACCAAGCCTCCACGCAGACCATGGAGCCGGCGTGGGGGCTGCCGACGGTGACCACCGACACCAACGGCAACACCTCCACCTTGCACTACGACGCGCTGGGGCGGCTGATCAAGGCCTGGGGGCCGGGGCGCGCCACCGACAAGGCGCCGACGGGTGAGTTCGCCTATCTGGTCAGCAAGACCGCGGCCACCGCGATCACCAGCAAAGAACTGATGCCCAACGGGCAGCAGCGGGCCACGTACCAGCTGTTCGACGGGCTGCTGCGGCCGCGCCAGGCCCAGGGGCCGAGCAGCGGCACCGGCCGCGTGCTCACCGACGTCTACTACGACGACCGCGGCCTGGCCTGGAAGACCAACCACCGTTACCTGGACACCACCGGGCAGCCCGGTACCACCCTGCTCAAGCCGGTCCAGGACAACTCGGTACCCAGCCAGACCCTGACCACGTACGACGGTGCCGGACGGCCTATCGTCAGCACCCTCTACAGCTTCGCCACCAGGCAGTGGGAGTCCTCCACCAGCTATGGCGGTGACCGCACCACCACCACGCCCCCGCGCGGTGGGGTTCTGGCCACCACCATCACCAACGCCCGCGGCAAGCCCGTCGAACTCCGCCAGTACAAGAACGGCGCCGTCAGCGACGACCCCGCGGACTACGACGCCACCAAGTACGCCTACACATCCGCAGGAGAGCTGTCCACGGTCACCGACGCGGTCGGCAATCAGTGGAAGTACACCTACGACCTGCGCGGCAACAAGAAGACCGTCGAGCACCCCGACCGGGGCCTCACCAAGATCGACTACAACGCGGCGGGCGGTGTCGCCAAGACCACCGACGCCGAGAACCGGACCCTGAAGTTCAGCTACGACCCGCTCGGCCGCAAGACCTTCGAACACCAGGTCGCCGCCGACGGCACCGAGACCAAGCTGGCCGAGTGGACCTACGACACCGTCGCGGGCGGCAAGGGCATGCCTGCCAAGTCGATCCGCTGGTCCGGTGGCCAGGCCTACACCCAGGAGATCACCAAGTACGACGCGGCCTACCGGCCCCTGGAAAGCCAGGTCACCATCCCCACCACCGAGGGCAACCTCGGCAAGACGTACCAGACGAAGCTCACGTACAAGGCCGACGGGAGCCCCGCGACTTTAGCGATGCCGGCCGCCGGAGAACTCGGCCTCGAAACGGTCAGCTTCGGCTACAACGCTCTTGGTCAGGCCACCACGGTGGCGGGCCTGGACGCCTACGCTCAGGGCGCCTCCTACACCGACTTCGGAGAGCTGTCGCAGCTCTCGCTCGCGACCTTCACCTCCAACTATGTCTTCCTGACCAACTACTACGACGGCGCCACACGCCGCCTCACCCGCTCGCGTACTGACCGTGAAACGATCAACTCCGCTGACGACGACGTCAACTACACCTACGACCCCGCCGGCAACATCACCAAGATCGCCGACACCCCCAAGGGCGGCGTCGCCGACGTCCAATGCTTCAGCCAGGACAGGCTCCAGCGCCTGACCCAGGCCTGGACCGCTACCGACGACTGCGCCCAGGCGCCCACCAAGGACAACGCCGGTCAGGTCATCGGCGGCCCGCAGCCGTACTGGCAGTCCTTCGGCTACGACGCCACCGGCAACCGCACCAAGAGCGTCGACCACGACGTCACCGGTGTCACCACCAAAGACCGCACCAGTACCTACGCCTACGACGGCGACAGGAAGGGCCAGCCGCACACCCTGACCTCCCTCACCACTACGTGGGGCGGTGAGGGCGTCCCGGAAAGCGGCACAGCCACCAGCACCTACACCTACGACAAGACCGGCAACACCACCACCCGCAAAGTCGGCGGCGACGACCAAACCCTCGTCTGGGACGCCGAGGGCCAGCTCAGCCAAGTCACCGAACCCGACGGCAACGGCGGCACCAAGACCAGCACCTACCTGTACGACGCCAACGGCAACCTGCTCATCCGCCGTGACTCCGACGGCACCCGCACCCTCTTCCTCGACGGGCAAGAACTCAAGCTCAACGCCACCGGAACGGTGACGGGGACCAGGTACTACAGCCACAACGGCAACGTCATCGCCGTACGCACCGCCAAGGGCCTGTCCTGGCTCATCCCCAACCGCCAGGGAAGCGCCCAGCTCGCGATCGACGCCAAGACCCAGCAAGTCGTCCGGCGCCGCTACATGCCCTTCGGCCGGCTCCGCACCAACCCCGTCGACTGGCCCGGCACCAAGTCCTTCATCGGCGGCACACCCGACCCCAACACGTCGATGATCCATCTGGGCGCCCGCGAATACGACCCGGAAACCGGCCGGTTCGCCTCCGCCGACCCGATCGTCGATCACGGTAGCCCGCAACAGATGAACGGGTACGCCTACGCCAACAACAACCCCGTCACCCTCTCCGACCCCACTGGCCTGTCTCCCTGCCACCGCGACGGCAGCCAGTGCGAAGAACCCGGCAGCCCCGGAAACGGCACAGGCGCAGGCAAGGGCGTCGGCAAGGACCGTCACTCGCTCCGACAAGGCGACTACGACCACAAGTACGGAAACTCCTACGAGACCGGACGTGGCGGCTCCAGCGACGCCGAAGCCGCCGCGGCCAGGCGTCAGCGTCTAGAGGCCGCAGCCAGGGCCATGCGCGAACGCGTCGCCAAAGCCCAATCCCGCATCGCCAACGCCGCCGCAACCCTGGCCAAGATCGCAGCAGACGAACTCGGCATCACCGCCGGCCTCGACTGCCTCACCAAGGGAGACATAGGCGCCTGCGGCGAGACCATCGTCAACGTCCTCAGCTCGGCGGTCGGGGGACTGGCCGGCAAGCTCCTCAGCAAATACGCCCTCAGATGGGGCAAGGCCGCCAGCCTCATCAAGAGACTCTGGAGCGCCGTCAAAGACATCGCGGGCGGCATCAAGGACTGGTTCGCCGCCCGCCGCGGACTGAAAATCGCCGAAGCAGCCGTACGTACGGCACGTGCGGCCGAAGCAGCATCATCATGCCGCAACAGCTTCACACCAGGCACCAAGGTCCGCCTCGCCAACGGCACCACCAAACCCATCGAAAAGATCAAACCCGGCGACAAAGTCCTCGCAACCGATCCCAAGACCGGCAAGACCCAAGCCAAAGCGGTCGTGGCAGCCTTCTCCGGCACCCGCTACAACAACATCGTCGGAATCACCGTCGACATCGACGGTGAGCGTGGTCAGCGGACAGGCGTCATCCACGCCACCGAACACCATCTCTTCTGGAACGCAGGGGCCGGCTCATGGATCAGAGCTGATCAGCTACACGCCGGCACGCTGCTTCGCTCTCTGAACGGATCTACTTCGCCGGTCGTAAGCGTGGCCGGCTACGCGAGCGGACGAACTGTTCACGACTTCACCGTGGCAGACACGCACACGTACTATGTGCTGGCGGGCGAGACGCCGGTGTTGGTTCACAATTCTGGTGGATGCCCTCCGCTGAAAAATCTGCACCCGGACAGTTCGCTCGACAGAAGCTCGCTGGATTTCTGGCACAATCAAGACACCGAGGACATCGTATTGTCCTTGCGTCCCGGCCTGGATGAGTCGCTGAAGGTGACACCAGATGGAACCATCATGAATGGAAACACTCGGGTCACCGTTCTGCGCTCACGCGGATATGACGTCGATTCGCTTCCACGCGAACCGTACGGCGGCAATCCAATGACGGACGAAGACTTCTGGGATATGGATCAATGAAGATTCGAGATCGAGTCCGGTCGGCCTTGGAATCGGAGGCAAGGGAGCTGTTTCTGCGCACGCTCGGGCATCGGCTTGGGATTTCAGCCCGCGAGATCTTCGCCAGCGACACCCCGGACAGCTTGAGTCAAGCCCGCGCCTGCAACGAGATGATGATAGCCATCTGGTCGCAGCTCGACGTTGCCAAGTCGACAGGTGTTGCGGGGTATCCGGACTCAGAATTTCTCACGGTCCTCTTGAGCAAGGCCGACGGCGGAAGCGCCCGGCCGTATCTGAGGAGTGCCATTGAGAGTGCACTGACCTTCGTCGATGAAATTACCGCCGCAGAGTAGTTCTGATAGGCGAGACATTTCGTTTGCAAATGTCGAATGAGTGTGCAGGCGGAAGCCCCACCGGGATCCTCTCGGTGGGGCTTCCGGCGCGCTTGACGGCAACGGTGACGGCAACGTCAGCGGACGGCGGCTGCCTGCGACAGCGTGGTGACCGAATAACCCCATGCTTGGCCATGGCCCGCCGCCCGCTTCCTGGCGCATTTGCGTAACTCGGAGGCGAAGCGTTGAACCGGTCCCGCTGCCGGGTCGACCGGACTTTCACGACGGCCCACCACCGTTACGAGATTCCCTTCGCTAGAGGAGAGGGAGCCATTCGAATGCATTGTTTGCCTGCCTGATGAGGGGATGCCGAACAATCGGGGCACACGGACAATCGCGTCCGAAATGAGCGGGACGCGTCCGTGGAACCGTCGAAGGCGAGCATCCGTCCGTTGGACCTGAAGGCCAGGAATGTCGAGCAGCCCGCTCCCGCCGCCTTCTGATTCATCGCCGGACAGGGCACTTCCGGGAGGTCGGCGGTACGCTGCCCGGATCGCCGGTCGTGGAGCCGGAACCGAACGACACCCGGCTTCTCCAGCGGATAGGCGAGGGCGACCGTGGTCCCGTCGGGGCTGAAGGCGGCCTTGCTCGCCTCCGCGTCCCGCCATTGTGTGGTCGCCGCTCTGCCCAGGCTCAGCGTGCGGACGGTCGCCAGCAACTACGGCAACATGCTGCGCAAGGACTTCCGTGCCGTCGCCGACGCGGTTCGCGAGCTCGCCGACACTCAGCGACCACGAGGTCGGCTGAGCAGATGACGGGCGGCGTCAAGATCCACAACGACACAGCCCCGGACCCCGACCTCGACCGTATCCCCTTGATTGAGGGCGCGCGATCGGCACGGCGGCGTCGACCAGCAGCACGTGGATCGTCGCCGCCACGACTCACACCCACGGCAGGGTCACCTCGACCCTGAACCCGCCCTCTGGCAGCGGTTCCCCGTGCGCCGTGCCGCCAAGTGCCTCGGCACGCTCATGGATGCCGATCAGACCGTGTCCGCCCGCGCCGGCCCACCCGCGCTCCGCGCCCCCGATGCCGTCGTCGGTGACCTGGATGTGCAGCCCGTCCGCCGTATAGCGCAGCAACACCTCGGCCTCGGCGTCCTTCCCGGCGTGCTTGAGCGTGTTGGTCAACGCCTCTTGCACGATCCGGTACGCGGCCAGGCCCATGTCAGGCGGCGCCTGACGAGTTGGACCCTCGACGCGTAATCGTACGTCGATGGGCAGCCACTCGGTCATCTCCCGGATCGCCTCGATCCCCGGTTGCGGCAGCGTCGGGCCCTCCCGCAGCACGCCGAGCAGCAGCCGCAACTCGGCCAGCGCGGTACGGCCCACGTGCCCGATCGCCTCGACGGCAGCGCTCGCCCCGGCCTTGTCGTCGCTCAGCAGCGCGACGCCCGCGCTCGACGACTGGATCACCATGGCGCTCACGTTGTGCGCCACGATGTCGTGGAGTTCGCGGGCGATGCGGATGCGTTCCTCGGCCAGCGCGGCCTGGGCCTTGCTCTCTTCGGCGCGGGCCGCGGCACGCGCCACCGCCTCGGCCTCCGACCGCCGCAGCCTGCCCAGCCCCCATGCCGCCGCGCAGGTCACGAACGACACCGCGAACAGGTCGTCCGAAGGCTCCGGGAACACCGGCCCTGCCCACATCCGCGCCACCGTCACGACCGTCGGCAGCAGCGTGCCCGCAAGGAAGACGACCGGCCACCGCGAGGACGTCCACCGGCCTGCGGTGTAGAGCACGAGCATGAGCGCGGTCGGCGTGCTCAGCTCCGACCACGAGGCGTTCCACTCCGCCCAGATGTCCCACCGGCCACCGACGAACCACAGCGTCCACACCAGCGCCAGCACCTGCACCGGGTACCTGCGCCGCAGGGCGAGGCTCGCATAGGCCAACAGGTCGCCCCAGAACGTCACGGGCAGGCTGCCAGGACTGGCGATGGTGTGATCGCTGTAGGGCACCTCCACCAGGAGGAACGTACAGGCTGCCACAGCCAGCAGCGCATCGGCGAGCTGAGGATGCTCGCTCCACCAGTCCAGGGCCCGCCGCATCATGATCAAACGCTACGGGCGGTACGTCACGCGCGCCAGCGTCGTACGCCCATTGCATGTCAGCCGGCCGGCTTGTCCCGATCGCTCACGTGGTAGGTGCCCTGTGACTCGCACCGTACGCGCGACACCCCACCGTCAGGTGGGTGACGAGCTTTCCCGGCCAGGGGTGATGAGGCCGGATTCGTACGCCAGTGCCACGACCTGGGCACGGCTGGTGAGGTTGAGTTTCGTCATGGTGCGGTTGAGGTGGGTTTTGACGGTGGCTTCGCTGACGCAGAGCCGGGTGGCGATCTCGGCGTTGGACAGCGCCCGCCCGACCAGTTTGAGCACCTCGACCTCGCGGGCGGTGAGGAGGTGCAGCGCGGGCGAGAGCACGGCGGGGGACGGGTCCGTCTGACTGGTGTAGGCCTCGATCAGGCGCCGGGTGACGCTGGGTGCGAAGAGCATGTCACCCGATGCGACAGTGTGGATGGCGGCGATGAGTCGTTCCGGCGGGGTGTCCTTGAGGAGGAACCCCGAGGCACCGATGCGGAGGGCGTCGTAGACGTACTTGTCCAGGTCGAAGGTGGTCAGAATGAGCACCTGGGGCCGATGGTCGCTCTTCGTGGACAGGATGCGCTCAGTCGCCGCTACGCCGTTCATGCCCGGCATTCTGATGTCCATGAGGATGACGTCGGGCCGGGTGGAGGCCGCCTGGTCGATGGCCTCCTCGCCGGTCGCCGCCTCTCCGACGACGTCGAGGTCGGGGGCCGCGCGGAGCAGCGCCGCCAGGCCTGCGCGGACGAGGATCTGATCATCGACGACAAGTACCTTGATCATGTGTTCGGCTTACCGTGTGACTGAGGAGGTTGGTCGTCCTGGTGCGAGGACGACAGGGGCAGGGTGACCACGACCTCGAATCCGCCTGACGGCTTCGATCCGGCTGCGACCGTTCCCTTGTAGAGCTTGACGCGTTCGCGCATGACGATCAAGCCGTGGCCGTTCTCCTGCGGGGTGGCGGCCGCCCCACGCCCGTCATCGGTGACGCGCAGTTCCAGCTCGGCGCCGTAATGGAGCGAAACCCACGCCGTGGCCGGGCCCGCGTGTTTCAGCACATTGGTGAGGCATTCTTGAACGACGCGGTACGCGCACAGGTCGATACCGGGTGCCAGCGGGTGTACCGGGCCGGTGATCGACACCTCGACCGGCAGACCCGCCGAGCGCAGCCGTTCCACCAGTTGGTCGAGCCGTTGCAGGCCGGGTGCGGGGTCATAGCCGTCCGCGTCGTCGTCGTCCATGTCGATGCGCAGGACGGACAGCAGGCGTCTCATCTCCCCCATGGCCTCGCTACCGGTGTCGGCGATGGTGGTGAGCGCGCTGCGTGCGGTGGCGAGATCGGAGCCGAGGACGTACCGGGCGAGCCCTGCCTGGATCACGATGACCGACATGTGGTGGGCGACCAGGTCATGCAGCTCGCGGGCGATGCGCACCCGTTCCTCGGTCACGGCGCGCCGCGCCTTGTCCTCCTGCTCATGGCGCAGCCGTTCGCTGAGGTGGGCGAGCCGCCTGTTGCGCTCGACCAGCATCCGGGTGCTGTTGCCGAACGTCCATGCGACGGCGACCATGATGCTCGTCTGCGCGAGGTTCGGCCAGGTGAACTCGTCCGGGCCGAGGAACGCCGCGTGCCACAAGGAGACGGCCGGGGGCAGGACGCACGGGACGGACACGGCAGGCGATCGCTGGCCAGCCACGGTGTAGAGCGCCAGAAGCGGTGCCACCCCGTTGAGCCTGGCATCGTAACCGGCCGCGTGGAAGATGATCGAGGCGGCGCAGGAGACCATCAGCACAGTAACCGGGACACGCCGGCGCCAGGCCAGCGCGAGGTTGGCCACAAGAGTCAACGCCACGCCGGCGACCTCCAGCGAGCGCCGCGCATAGCCCGGATCGACCGAGCCGTTGGACGAGACGAGGCCGAACGTCAGGGTGACGCCGGCGACCACGACGCCGAACAGCAGATCGGTGAGGAAGGGGTTCATCATGGCGAGCCGTCTGAGGGACGACAGCACCTTTGCGCGCATCAGCGCATGGTAGCCGCGACCGGCCGCGTCACTCATCACTCATGCGGCTGACCGCCGCTACAACCTGGGCGGTATACACGCGGCACCGTACCGCAGCCGGTTGACCACTCGGGCGTAGCCGATACGCCGGACGTTTCGGTGGTCTTCAGAGTGCGGTTCGCGAGTCCATGCCCGTGATGTCGCAATGTGATCGGACGGATTTGTAGCGTTACCGCCGGTCGGCGGGATGGCCGCGTGGCCGAGCGCATCGCCGCGCTGATCCGCGGCCACAGGAAACACATACCCCGGCGGCCTTCAGCTACTCGGTATTACTACATGAGATCGCTTCGGCCCTGACCTCTGCTCTGATCTGGGAAAGGCTCTCCAGGAGCCGATCGCCGTCGACGCCGAACTGAGTCACCTTGGCCGTGGCCGCACGCACTGCATATTGGAGAGCCGTAACAGCGTCTACCGCAGCCATACGTAGCGCCAGAAACACCCCGGCCAGGATCTCACCGGCGTGAGTAGTGTCGACCGCGGTCACCCGGCATGTGGCAACAGGACAAACCTGGCCGTCCTCAACGTACGAGGCTCCCCGGGGCCCATGCTTGACAACGATCGGAACGTCGGGGAGAGGGCCTGCGCCGAAGAGGATCTGACGTTCCTCGTCGTTCATGAATGCCAGGTCGCTTTCGGCGACCACGACTCGAGATCTCTCCGGGTCGGTCTTGGCATAAAGCTCGAATGCGTCTACCGATATGGTGCGCCGGCCTGGGAGCCCCCTTAGAAACTCCAGCCATTGAAGCTGCTGGCTCGGAGGTGCCGTGCATATGTGAGCATGTCTGGCATTTCGGTATTCCATTGGAAAGCTCGAAAGAGTGACCTGCGACGCAACTCCCAGATCTGCATCGACTGATCTGCGTCCATCGGCATACTGAATGATTCGGAATCGAGCAGAAGGCCCATTCAGGAGCGCCACGCCACGAGTGTCGATTCCCAGCTTCCGCAACGGTTCAAGGTCATAGTCGAGACCTAGCGCTGAGACGAGTCCGACCTGCTCAGGGGCAAGGAGCGTGGCACCACGGGCGCTTCCGTAGCCGGCGCCACCCGGACTCAGTTTTCTGCCGTGAGGAGAGGTTTCGTCATTGGTGCCGACATGGCCTACGATCAGAAGGTCAACCACGGAGCCTCATTTCATCGGCCTGAAGCGCAAACCCAGCCTATCAGACAGATTGTTTCGGGCAAGCCATAAGGATGATTGCGGGCATACATATCAGCAAAGTTAGGGCATGATATGGCATAGTCGGTTAATCTGAGCTGGGGCCCTTGAAGGAAAGCTCGAGACAGCCATGGAGACAGCGGTTTTTCTCGTAGGAGTGATAGCTGCCCTGGTGGCCGTATTGACCTTGGTGGTCAACGTCTCTCAGTATCGACTACAAAAGCATTCACAAAAGGGTGGGCCTCCAGGATATAGGCTGGATCCGGCCGAAGCGGATAAGATCCTCAGCGGGGAAGTCACATCCGATCCGGTGCGCGCCATAGCCGCGGACCACATATTCATCGAATCGGAGAAAAAGGGCGTCGGCTACATCGACAAGTTGCAGATCTGCGTGTACTTAGACATGCACAGCGCAGCATGTGACCCGCGCAAGCGGGACACCCTGGGGATGGCGCTGGCCGATTTCGTGCGGCAGGTGTTGGGACCTCAGGCGATTCGCGGAGCATTGCTCGTGTCCCCACGTGAAGGAAATCTCCTGGTGGGCTCGACCGCGGCACAGCATCTGGGGATGAACTTCCTGATGATCAGGACCGGCCGGGCGCCGCGATTCGGCTATCCCATCGAAGGGACCTTCTCTCCGGGATCAACCGCAATCCTCGTGGACGATCTTTGCATGGAGGCGTCGTTCCTGGCTCGCTGCGTGAAGTTGCTACGTCGGTACGGGTTGAACGTGGCCCACTGCATCTGCCTCTTCGAGAGGCTCGACGGCGATGCCAGGGAAGGGCTTGCGGCAGTCTCGGTAGAGCTGCATTCGAGGTATCAGATAGACGACGATGAGCTGACCCGTCTCAAAGACCGCGGCGAGGCCGCCATCGAAGCCGAGAAACAAGCGGAGGGCACTGAGTCATGACCACGGACGACATGACATCGCTGGGCGAGAAAGGCTTCCTGGCCGACCTGCTTCCCCGTCTCTACAGTGATCCGCTGTTGGTCGGTGGCTTCGGCCATGACGCCTCGGTCATCGAGTTGACGAACGCTCCGTTCAACCTCATCCAGAAGATTGACAGAGCCTCGCACCCTGTCGCTCTCAAAGAAGGCTGGTGTGACCATCGCACGTGGGGGCAGATGGCGGTCACCGCGAACTGCAGCGACATACTCGCGTCCGGCGGTCAGCCGATTGCCTTCATGATGGCAGTGATGGTGCCCGGCACCGAGAACGCGCGCGACGTGCAGGAGATCATCTTCGGCGCCGCCAACGAGTGCCGCGCGAATGGTGTGGTCTATGCCGGCGGTGACACCAAGGAGGCCAAGGACGCGCATGTGGTGGGCACCGCGATAGGCATCGTGGCGAAGGACGGCTTCCTCCCTAGGAACACCGCGATGCCCGGCGACCAAATATTCTGCGCAGGGTTGATCGGCGGCTTCGCGGGCGCCTACTTCATGCTCAAGAGAGTGCCACAGGACCAGCGTGATCGGCCGGCGGAGGACTACATCCGGTATCCCTCTTCCCCCCGGGCCCAGTGGCGGGTAGCCACGGAAGTGAATGCTCTCAAGGCCGCTCGCTGCGGCATGGACGCGAGCGACGGGATCCTGGATGTGCTCCAGACCTTTTCGTCCGCAGGTGTACAGGTGAGCCTGAATCTCGATGCGATTCCCTATCACCCGTTCGCCTTGGAGTGCGCTCGCAAGACCGGCGTACCGCTGACTCAACTCATCTTCGGCGGCGGAGACTGGAACATCCTCTATTGCGTCTCACCAGAGCGTGCGGACGAGCTGCGCAAACTGGGAGACACGTCGTTCCCGCTGTTTCACATCGGCGAGGTCACATCCGGCAGCGGCGTCGTCGCGCGCGCCGAGGACGGAGCCAGGTTCGCTGTCAGCGGGGTCGTGAACGAACACTTCAAGAGCAGGATCGAGGATGCGACGGACTTCATGACCACTATCGAGACCGGAAATTTCCTTCAGTAAAGCCCTCCTCGGGCCAAGAACTTCGCACGATCGATCCTGACCTGTGCTATCGCGCGAGCGACGCCGACCTGCAGAATGCTCTTGCTGTACGCATAGCCGTGCCCGACCGCGTCGAAAAACCGTCCCGCTGGATCGAGCATCGCGTAGCTGCCCCTCATCGCATGGTTGTCCTCCGGGACGACGGTGATCCCGTGCATTTCGACGGAGACGCTTCGTCTAACAAATTGCTCGAACTGCTCGGGAGTGATGAGCAGTGACTCCACCTTTCCTGAGTTCTGCCCCGAAACAGGCAGGGCCTGCAGGATCTTCCAGCGTTCCGGGCGGGCGGCGATGATGAAGCTCGTCAAATCTTCGAAGCGGTTGGCGGCGGTGACCACCGTGTTGATCTTCAAATGGATGCCGGCTTCTTTTATGCGGTGGCACAGACTTAGGTAGTGGCACTCATCGGCCGGAGTCCCTGCGGTGACCCGGCCGATCGTGTTCAACGTCATTGCGTTCACACTGTCGACGCTGATCGTCGCCCAGTCCAGAGCGCCTCCGAGGTCCTCGAGCTTCTGCGTGCTCAGCAGACTCCCATTGGTCACGAGAGCCGTCGTCAGGCCGCAGCTCTTGGCGAGCCGGATCAGATCCGCGATCCAGGGGCAAAGGAGAGGTTCCCCTCCCGCAAATGTGATCTTAGTGAAACCGGCTTCCGCGAGCAGGGCCACGACCCGCCTTGCGTCCTGCTCGGGCAGGTGCCCTTCTGGGAGGACGGAATTACGGACATCGCGAAAAGTGGCGAAACAGAACCGGCATCTCATGTTGCATGGCTGCCACAAATGGAAATTCACCGTCTCGATGGGCACACCCATGTCACTCAACATTGCCATGAGGATTCCATCCGACCAGAAGGGGATGTGTCGGTGGTGCTGCTTCACTTCTAGCATTCGGCCGAGGAAGGCACAAGAAAAGATCCTCAACTAATCCCGATTCGCCACGTGAGCCACTGCGCTGCTGTGGCGCCTGCGTCTGCGGTCATCGTTTTCCGCTTCGTCGCGTTACGTCAGAGCGTGGCGCTCTTGATGAGTAGCGGGTAAGTATTTGAGCAATGGTTGCACGCGCATCCGGCGCTTTCTTGCTGTTCGCAGCGCATACCGCCTGCTGCGTCGGCTTTGGACGGCGGGCCCGGCCCGCAGGACCGAACGGTTCTCATGGTGTACGACCGAGCCCGCTGGGCGCGCCTCAGTTGACCGCCTGCTTCACCAGCGCGCTGATCCGCGCCTCCACCTCGGCCGTCACCTCGGTCAGGGCGAAACCGGCAGCCCACATCGTGCCGTCGTCCAGGTTCGCCTGGTCGCTGAACCCGAGCGACGCGTAGCGTGTCTTGAACTTCGTCGAAGGCTGGAAGTGGCAGACGAGCTTGCCGTCCAGCGCGTAGGCGGGCATCCCGTACCAGAGCTTCGGTGCGAGGACCGGGGCGCTGGCGGTGATGACGGCATGGACGCGCTCGGCCATGATCCGGTCCGATTCCTGCATCTCGGCGATCTTCGCGAGTACGTCCTGCAGGTCCTGCGCCGCCTTGTCCGCACGTGAGGCACGGCGCGCTGCCTTCTTCTGGTCTGGGCGTTCACTGGTATGTGGTGCTGCGCGCCGAGGCTGCCGTGCTCGCCACGGGCTCCGTTGCCGGCGACCGTGTGGCCGAGGCTCGGACCGTCGTGGCCGGTAACCCGGTCGCCGGTGCGCTTGTGGAGCGGGCGCAAGCGCTGCTCGACGATGACCAGGAGCGGTTGCTCGCCACGGTATCTGCGTTTGACGCCGCCGGCTGTCGCTATCAGTCGGCGCGGACCCTGGTGCTCGCCGGTGGCGAGCATGCCGCCCGCGGCGCGGCCGCGCTGGCCGATCTCGGCTTCGCCCCGATGGCCCTGCCCCGACACCAATGATGATCTCAGAGCCGTCGGCTTCGCTGAAGACCGTCAGGGTACGCGGCCGACGCCGCAGATGATGTCGGCGCCGGTCGGACCGGCAAGGGACGGGTCCAGGGCGACGTTCGGGCGCCAATCGCTCGTCGAGACCAGACCCGGCTCCAGCATCTCCAGGCCCTCGAAGAAGCCGGCGATCTGTTCGCGCGTGCGCGGGGTCACGTTGCCCGCGCTGGTCTTGCGGTACACGTCGCGGCCCTCGCCCACCACGTCGCTGTCGAGCTCGCCCACGACCACATGGGAGATGATCAGATGGCTTCCGGAGGGCAGGGACTCGCGAACGGTGCGGACGATGGTCTGGGCCAGGTCGTCGTCGGCGATGAAGTGCAGCACCGCGACCATGATCGCGGCCAGGGGCTGCCCGAAGTCGAGGTGGCGGGCGACGTCTGGGTGGCCGAGGATGGCCTGGGGGTCGCGCATGTCGCCCTCGACCACGATGGTGTCCGCGGTCTCCGCCAGCAGGGCGCGGGCGTGCACCAGGACGATCGGGTCGTTGTCGACGTAGACCACCCGGGACCCGGGGGAGACCCGCCCAGCCACCTGATGCACGTTCTCCTGGGTCGGCAGGCCGGTGCCGATGTCGAGGAACTGGCGGATCCCGTTTTCGGCGACCGCGGCCACGGCTCGCCCCAGGAACGCCCTGTTGGCCCGCGCGACCTCTCTCGCATTGGGGGAGAGCCGGATGATATGAGCGGCGGCCTCACGATCGGCAGGGAAGTTGTCCTTGCCGCCGAGCAGGTAGTCGTACATGCGAGCCACGCTCGGCACCGTGACGTCCACCCCGGCCGGCGCCTGCTCGTGCTCCGTCATGCCGTCTCCTCACTTCGGGTTCAGCCAAAAAGATCTTAGTTCATCCGTTTAGCTCCCGGGATGTCTTTCAGGCACCGGCGCCGCCGTCCACCGGCACGATCGCGCCGGTCACCATCGAGGCCCGGTCGCTGAGCAGCCACGCGGCCACCTCGGCGACCTCGCGAGGCTCGGCCATCCGACCGAGCGGGATCGCTGCCTTGATGTGCTCGACGACGCCGGGGGTCGCCGCCTCCCACATGTCGATCATCTCCGTGGCGGTGCCGCCGGGGGTGATGCCGTTCACCCGGATGCCGTCATGGGCCCAGCTCACGGCGGCGGTCTCGGTGATGCTGTTGAGTGCGCGCTTCATGGCGCCGTACGCGGGGAGGGCGGGGTTCGCGCGGCGGCTGCCGATGCTCGAGGTGTTGACGATCGCCCCGCCACCGTTGCGTCGCATGAGCGCGGCCTCGGCGGTCATGGCGGTCCAGTGCGAGCGGAAGTTCACGGCGAACTGCACGTCGATGTCCTCGTCGCTCGTGGTGTGGAGCGGGCCGGGCTGCTGGATCGCCGCGCCGTTGTTGAAGGCGCCGTCGAGCCGTCCGTGCAGCTCCTCGACGCGGTCGACCGCGGCGCGGATGCTCGTACGGTCGGCGAGGTCCAGGGTGACGGCGTCGGCGACGCCGCCGTCGGCGCGGATCTCGGTGACGATCCGCTGGAGGGCGTCGGTGCCGCGGGCGGCGAGCACGACGGCGGCGCCCTCGGAGGCGAAGAGCCGGGCCGCTGCCTCCCCGATGCCGCGGCTGGCGCCGGTGATGAACACCACCTTGCCGGTGAGCAGGCCGATGGGTGCGATGCCAATGTTGTTCGTCATGACGCCAGTGTCCGGCCGGCCTCCAGACCGGATGCAGGCACAAGCTGTACCAGGATCCGTCGCCGCGCAGCGTGCAGACTCGGGGTATGAACAAGCAGGAACTTGGGGCGTTCCTCCGTAGCCGCCGCGAGCGGCTCCGGCCGGAGGACGTCGGCCTTCCCTCGGGTCCGCGACGCCGGACACCGGGTCTGCGCCGCGAGGAGGTGGCGGTTCTTGCGCACATCTCCACCGAGTACTACGTCCGGCTCGAGCAGGGCAGGGCGCCGCGGCCGTCGGGCGAAGTCCTCGCCGGGATCGCAGGCGCGCTGCGGCTCACCGACGCCGAGTCCGATCACCTCCACGTCCTGGCGGGCACGGCGCCGAGCCGTACCCGGCTGCATCGGCGCGACGTACGCCCGAGCATCCTCGCGCTCCTCGAGCGGCTGCCGCAGACGGCCGCTTTCGTGACGTCCGCCGCGTTCGAGGTGCTCGCGTGGAACGACCTTGCGGCCGCGCTGATGGAGGACTTCGCCGAGCTCACCCCGGAGGACCGCAATCTCGCGCGCCGGGCATTCCTCGGGTCGGCGCGCGCCGATGCGGCCATGTACGGGATCTCCGACGCCGCCGAGTTCCGGCTGAACGTCGTCATGGAGCTGCGCTCGACCCTCGCCCGATACCCGTCCGACCCTGCGGTGACCGGCCTTGTCGACGAGCTCCGCGACGGCAGCCCCGACTTCGCCCGGCTCTGGGAGCGGCACGACGTGCAGGCCGCGCCGATGCTCACGAAGACGTTCCGTCACCCGGTCGTCGGGGAGGTCACCGTCGACTGCGACGCGCTCACGCTCACGGACCGCGACCAGCACCTCGTGCTCTACAGCGCGCCGCCAGGATCCTCTGGAGCCGAGGCTCTGGCTCTGCTGAACGTCCTTGGACCCGAGGGCGTCAAGGCGAGCAGGTCGCTCTGAGTCGATCTTGCCCCGAGGAGAAAAATCATGACCGGGGGATTCTTTCCCCCCCAGTCATATGTGCGCCCCGGCGCCGGTGGACTACCTGGCTGTCCTGAAAGCGCCGCCGTGGACAAGGTGGCGGGGCCCCGCTGCTGTCGACCTCGGCTATTCAGCCGACGACTCTGCGCTCAGCGCACGCCTTGCGAGCGGCGACTCCGCACGCTGCCGCTCCCAGCCCCCATCAAAAGGCGGGGAGTATGTCAGAGCTGCCGATTGGAGGATGGGCGTTGCGATCTTTTCAAGGTCGCCGGGTTCTGCCGGCGGTAAGCGCCGGGAGCGATGCCGAAGTGCCGTTTGAAGGCGGTGGCGAACGCGTACTCCGAGCCATAGCCGATCTTCCGTGCCACCGTTTCCAGCGGCTCATCGGACTCGCGGAGCGTCTGAGCCGCCGCGTTCATCCGCACCCAGGTGAGATAGCTGAGCGGCGGCCGGCCGACGAGCGTGGTGAAGCGGCGGGCGAATGCGGATCGCGACAGCCCCGCCTCCGTGCCGAGGTCGTGGACCGTCCACGGTCGGCCAGGGTCGTTGTTGATGCGGCACAGCACGTGACTGATCGCCCGATCGTTCAATGCAGGCCCCCAGCCGACCAGAGCGCCATGTTCGCCGTACCAGGCGCGTAGCGCGAACAGCAGCAGTGCGTCGAGCAGCGAGCCGATCGCCGATTCCGTACCGATGCCCGGCTTGTCCAGCTCCGCCCCCAGCAGGTCGATCACATGGCGCAACGGCGGCTCGTGGCCCAACTGGGCCGGCATGCGGATGAGGTCCGGCAGGTCGTTGACGATCGGATGGCAGCGGTTGTCGTCAACGGGGAACATTCCGCTCAGCACCACCGCGGAGACCGGCCGGCCGGAGAATCCCAGCGGCACGGTCTGCGGTTCGAGCCGGAAATCCTCGCCCCTCGTGAGTGGAACGTCTTCCGGCTCCGTACCAGGGCTGTCGGCCAACTCGTGACCGTGCCCGTTGGGGAGCAGCATGACGTCGCCCATGCTCAGCGCGACGGGATCGCCCGCATGGGGAATCAGCGTGCAGGCCCCCCGCAGCAGCACGTGGAACGCCACGCCCCCGACGGGCCGGAACCGGCCTGCCCACGGAGCATGCCCCGCAATGCGGGCGAACCGCGGCCGGCCTGAGCGCATGGAATCGATCACTTGACTCAGCACGTCCACCGACGCAGGGTACCTGAGTCCTTCGTCAGGCGGCAGCTGAGGACGATGACGTATCTATGAGGGATTCTGACACATGGATCATCTCGGTCACTCTACGTACGCTGGCACCGCCGGCGTCAGATGGCCGGCCCTGAACATGAAGCGAAGGGCAATCTCATGATCAAGGTTGGCATCATCGTGGCGAGCACTCGCCCCGGACGCGTCGGCGATTCGGTGGGCCGCTGGGTCCTCGACGAGGCGAAGGGGCAGGGCGGTGCGCAGTTCGAGCTGGTGGATCTCATGGACTACGACCTGCCGCAGCTGGACGAGCCGGTGCCCGCGCTGATGAGCGCGGACTACAGCCGACCGCATACTCGCCGCTGGGCCGAGAAGGTCGGCTCGCTGGACGCCTTCGTCTTCGTCACCCCGGAGTACAACCACAGCTTTCCTGGCATTCTGAAGAACGCGCTCGACTTCCTCTATCACGAGTGGGGGAACAAGTCGGCGGGCTTCGTCGGATACGGCATGGAGGGCGCGGGCCGGGCCATTCAGCACCTGCGCAGCACGATGGCCGCACTCGGAATCGCCGACGTCCGCCACCACGTGGCGCTGCAGATGCACCACGACTTCATCGACTTCAAGGAGCTCAAGCCACGGGTCCATCAGAACGACGCGGTAAGCACCATGCTGGAAGACGTCATCGCCTGGGGCCGCGCGCTGAGGCCCCTGCGCGATAGCTGACCTCCGAAGAAGGTCTTGCTCCCAACCTTGCCGCCTGACGAATGGGTCGGCCCGCGGTCGCGCTCACCTGTGTCGGGCTCCGGAACCGTTCGAGGGCGGTCGACCCTCTTATCCCGCGCACCGCACCTTGCCGGGCGGGACCGTCACAAATGTCACGACCCGAACCGTATTGGGTGGGAACGGGGTGGTGAGTCCGGGGTGAACCCGGGCCGGGCGGCGCACGTTTGCAGGGGCATGAGGGAACTTGTCGTGGCGACGGGCGTCCTGTTCGCGCTGTCGGGCTGCGCCGCCGAGCAGGAGTGCACGCTGATCGGCACTTCTGTCGGGATCTCGGTGCGCGTCGACGCGCCGCTCGCGGACAGGGTCTCGGCGACCGAGCTGACGGCGTGCTGGAACGGCTCCTGCCGTACGGCGAAGGTGGAGCTGCACCCGGCCGGCGGCGTCGCGCGGCAGACCTGCGAGGGCGAGGCCTGCACGGCGGAGGTCGAGCCGACGGGCGGCAAGCAGGGGTTCGGGGACGTGGCGGGACTACCCAAGGCGCCGGTGCGGGTGGAACTGCGGCTGAAGGGGCAGGGAGGCGAGGTCGTCGTGGAGCGGGAGCTGACCGTCACGCCCGAGGGCAGTTTCCCCAACGGCCCGAACTGCGGCGAGGGTGGGCCGCAGGCCGCGATCGCCGTCTCGGGCTCGGGCGTGGTCAGCGACGGGGGATGACCACGTGGCGGCGGGTCACGAGGGCTCTCCTCGCAGCGCGCCGTACAGGAAGATCTGGACGAGGTCGGAGGTGGAGAGGCCTTCGCCCGCGCCAGGTCACGAGCATCCGCGCGTTGGTGTCCCGGCGCAGCGTCGTGCTCGGCGCGAGAGCGTGACCACGTGATGGATGAGACGATCGGCCGCGTGACGGGCGGCGACCCGCCCGAGCAGGCTCTCTGCAACGATGGCGACGACGGCGAGGATGCGCTCGGCGCGGACATCGCCCAGTTCACCACCTTGGAGAGCAAAGGCCCGTGGTTGCTGGCCTACCTGGTGGCCAGGCGGGTCGCGCCCAGCGACGGCGACGGGGTCCGGCTCGAACATCAGTCCAGGTGTTTCGGCCGAAACACCTTCCGGCGCATCAGTGCCCGGGAGTTCGCCCGCCGGACCGGCACCAGCGCCAAGCGGGTCATGGCCCTATAGGAGGCCTGGAACCGCCTGGCCGCCGATGGCGTCGTCCCGCATGCCATGGACCTGCAGCCGGGCGCGGAGGTCGAGCTTCCCGACGTCGAGCAGTATCCGTTCTTCGGCAAGAACGGCTACTACCGCAGCTGGGAGGCCAGGCCCATCTCGGCCGAGCGGCGCGAGGCGATCGAGCGGGAGGCGGCCAAGTCCGGGACCCGCCCGGCGGCCAGTTGCAGTTGAACCTGTCGGTGTTCGCGTGTTGTTTGTCGGTGCTCGTGTCGGTGTTCAGGTCGAGTTGACGGATTCCGCCCTCAGTTCTGATCTCGGCGGGAAGAATGCTCAGCGATGACGGCTTTGCGCGCGCTGGCCGGCGGGATAGGCACGGCCCATGCTGTGGCGATCATTCTCGTGACCGTCCTGCTCTAGTGCCGCCTCGCAGCAGGCGCACCGCCAGCACGGCGAGCCACGCCCACCCGATGATCACCGCGGTGCGCTGCAGGAGCCCGCCGTAGGCGACCAGCGCGGGATTCTGCGCGAACGCGGCCGAGGCCAGCACCATGGCCACCACGAACGCCATCGCGCTGGCCACCGAGTAAACAGCCCACCCGGCTCCCCATCTGCGCGCGAGCACCACGCACGCCAGGACGAGTGCGACGAACCCCGCCAGTGAGAAGAGATCGTGGAGTGCGGCCTCCAGACTGCTGTGCTCCGGCAACATCGCGGGGGTGCCCGGGGGATACCCGCTCACCGGATCGCTGGTGAACACTCCGGCGCCGATGAATCCGAGCGCCCAGATCCCCACCAGGATCGGACTCCAGGCCGCGCCCCGGAGCGCCCGGCGCAGCCCGAAGGCGAAGGCCAGCGACAGCACGCCGGCGACGATGAAGTTGGCCGCCTGGACCCAGCCGTACTCGCCGAGCGTAAGGGAGCTGCCCGGGTGGCGCAGCGGGTCGTAGTCGGCGCGGACTGCGCCCTGGAGGAGCAGCGCGAGGACGAACAGCGGTCCGGCGACCGCCCCGCACAGCAGTAAGCGTCTGGTGATCCTGTCATGGGGGTCCGCCTGTGGCGCGCCGTGGCCGGGCGCGGGCGGTGTGATGGTTCGCATATCTGTCAGGCTAGATTGACAGGCGCGGTGCCGTCAATCCAGCCTGACAAAATACGCTCGCCCCCGATGAGCCTCGTGCCGACGGATTCAGCTCGAGGTCTGGCCGAGTGCTGCACCAGGCGCCTGCCTGTCCCTCTAGCCGACAGGAACCCTGAACAACTCCCCTCAAAACCGTGCGCGGTGAGATCGACGTGCTCGCCGCGCAGAGTGGTGACCTTCCGCGAAGCGGCCCGCGCCGCGGTGCTCATGCCGGCCGCCGCGCCGGTGCGAGACCGGGCGCGGCAATGTACCGGATAACGTGCCGGAGTCGCGCAGCGGTCCGGCGGGCCGATGCCCTGCTTGCCGCCGTCTCGTGATCGATCATGTACGTGATAATGGGGCTGATCACGTACATGAAGGACGATTCTACGTACGGGCTCGCCGACCGGTCAGCCGCTCGTGACGTGGGGCGGCATGGGTTCTCTACTCGGTGTGCTCGGCTGCGGCTTTCGGGAGTGCCAGCAGCACGAGCGCCGTGATCAGGTAGAGCGCGGAGGAGGCGATCAGGACGATGCTGAGCGCGTGACTGTAGTCGGGCAGCATCGGTGCTCCGGTGGCTGAACCGGTGACGGCGGTGAAGAAGACCGTGCCGAGAACAGCGATGCCGGCGGCGCCGCCGATCTGGTTGACGGTGGAGAGCACCCCGCCCGCGGCGCCTGCGTTGCGTGCGGGGACGCCTGCGAGGACGACGTTGACGAGGATGGGTGCGGCGAGACCGAGCCCGAGGCCACCGATGAAGAGTGCGAGGGCAAGGAGCCAGTATCCGGGATCGTTGCCGTCCTTGACGATGACCCACAGGACGAGCTGAGAGGCCGCGATGGTGAGCGAGCCGGTGATCAGGAGCGTTCTGCCCGCCTTGGCGGCCAGAGCGACGCCGAGGCCGGAGGTGATGATCGAGCCGAGCGCGTACGGGAGGACCACCAGGCCGGTCTCCCACGCGGTTCGGCCGGTTCCGTTCTGGAGGTAGACCGAGAGGGTGAGAAAGTACGACCCGATGCCGCCGAAGAAGAGCACCGAAGCGCCCAGGCCGACCGCGAAGGCGCGGATTCTCAGCAGGGCCGGGTCGAAGACAGGTTCGTCGCCGCGTCCGGTGAGGCGGCGCTCGTGGGCGAGGAAGATCGCGAGCACGATGATGCCGGCCGCGAGGAGGGCGTAGCCGGCCCAGCTCCATCCCCATGTCTCGGTCTGGATGATCGGCAGCAGCAGGAGAAGGATGCCCGTTGCCGCGAGGAGCGCGCCGGGCAGGTCCAGTCGCGCGGTCGAGGCGGAGCGGGACTCCGGCAGGACCTTCGCGCCGAGGACGAGCGCCAGGATCGAGACGGGCACGTTGATCCAGAAGATCGTGCGCCAGCCCAGGCCGAACAGGCCGGCGTCGACGAGCAGCCCGCCCAGCAGCGGGCCGGCGACCGAGGCGACGCCCTGAACCGCTCCGTAGGCGCCGAACGCCTTGGCGCGCTCACCCGGGGCGAATGACGCCCGGATGATCCCGAACACCTGCGGGACCATGATCCCGGCGGTCAGTCCCTGCCCGGCCCGCATGCCGATGAGCATCCCCGGACCGGCGGCCAGCGCGCACAGCGCCGAAGTGACCATGAACCCGGCCAGCCCGATCATGAACAGCCGCTTGCGGCCGTACTGGTCACCGAGCCGTCCGCCGGTGATCAGGCCCGCTCCCAGGGCGAGGACGTAGGCGGCGATCGTCCACTGGATCTGAGCGTGGCCGGCACCCAGGTCCCGGGCTATCGCCGGGGCCGCGACGGTGACGATCGTCGCGTCGAGAAGATCCATGAAGGAACCGAAGAGCACCACCAACATCGCCGTGGTCGCGCCGGCGCCGGCGATGGGTGCGGGGGAAGCCCCAGCTGTGCGGATGCCCTCTCGGGGGCTCGGTGAAGCGGTCATGCCGGCCACCATCACCGACATAGTTGCCATCGAGTGACCGCTATCGGCGAGAGAATCGGAGAATCATGGCTGCTACTTCCGCACGGACGCTCAAACTGCTGTCGATCTTCGGGATCGGTGCGACCCTGACCGCCGAGGAATTCGCCACCCGCCTCGGAGCGTCGGTGAGAACCGTACGTCGCGATATCGACACGCTCCGGGACCTCGGGTACGAGATCGAGGCCATCCGCGGAGCGGGCGGAGGATATCGGCTCGGTCGCGCCAGCCGCCTGCCGCCGGTCGTCTTCGACGAGGACCAGGCGGTCGCCACGGCCGTCGCGCTCCAGACCGTGCCGACGGTCCTGTCCGGCATCCGCGAGAACGCGGCCCGTGCTCTCGCCACGCTGCACCAGGCGATGCCCGCCCGCAGTCGCCTGCAGGCCGAAGCGTTCACCATCTCTCCCGCCCGCAACTACTGGGAGTTCCCCGCGCCACCGATCGACGCCGAGAGCGTCCGCGCCGTCGGCACCGCGATCAACCGCCGGCACCTCGTTCGCGTGGACTACACCGGCGACGCCGAAACCATCACGCTCACGCTGGAACCACACGACCTCGTGGTCTGGGCCGCACGCTGGTACCTGGTCGCCTTCGACCCCGACGCCGGCCGATGGCGCGCGATGCGGGTGGACCGCATCGAACCACACCCGCCCACGCACATCCCCTTCGACCGCCGTGACATCCCGCACGGCGATCCCGTCACCTTCGTCATGACCGCACACGACCGCGGAGATGCCGCCGCCGAATGGCCATGCCGCGGCTCAGCCATCATCGCCCTTCCCGCCTCCACCGTCGCCCGGTTCGCCCCCGGCGGATCAACAGTCCGGTACGACACCGAAACCACGTGCCGGCTCACACTCGGCGCATGGTCATGGCCAGGACTGGCAGGACTGCTGCTCACGTTCGACGCCGACATCACAGACATCGAACCGGGCGAACTCAGGCAAGCCCTGCACTCCTTGCGCACCCGGATCAGCAAGGGACTCGGACCCGGCCGGCCTCACCGGTGACCTATACATCTGGTGTCCGCGTTCCCCATCAGCCACTCACCTGACTGGCCAGCCAGCCTATCTTCTCGGCATCTCCCACCGTTCTGAACGGACGCATACTACCGAGGTAGATCGCGCGCACCTCTCTCTTGCGAGACGACTCGTGAGGGAGACAGGCGTAAAGAGCGGAGGGAACTGGTGTTCCGTAAGGGATCCTCAACCGGAACACCAGCCCCGGGCACCCTGGCTCGGGCCACGCCGAGTTCAACGCGGTGGCGACCGTGCGATACCCGGCGCCGTGCTTGCGTTGTAGCGCACGGTTCGACAGACCCGACCGGGCATCGTGCCGGATCGCGGCGAACAATTCCACCCCTGCTGGTCTTGTCCATTGGCGTCTTGGACAGCCCATTGGTTGCGTCAGCGGCGGTTCTCGGCTGCCCTAAGTGAGGCCTTCACCGTGTCGATTCTCCCCTCGGCGAGGGTGATGGTGGTGGCGAGCAATGCCAGGACGGCAGCGGGAACACCGAGCACGGTGACCGACAGCCAGTCTTGAGCCAGACCGCCAAGTCCACCACCCATCGCAACTCCGAGGTAGATCGCGGAGGAGTTGAGGCCAAGGAGAACTGGTGCCGAGGCGGGTGCAAGGATCACCAGCCGGTGTTGCTGTACGACGGAGACCATCCCGTCGGTGGCCCCCCATATCGCGGCCCAGACGCACGCAACAACCAGGTGGCTGACGGTGAGTGGGCTGATCGCGAGCAGCACAGTGCCGCCGGCGAGTGCCACGACCGCGATCCCGCGTCCCGGAAGGTTGTCGGCGAGATGGCCGGCGAGGAAGTTGCCGACCAGGACCCCGACGCCCCAGACGAACAGAATCATGGTGATGGCCTGGGGTAAGGACCCGGTCGTGGCGCCCGCGGTCACGGCTCCGATGTAGGTGTAGACGGTATAGTGCCCGGCCATCACCAGCAGCGTCACGACCAGAATGGTGAGCACCTTGGGCTGGCGCAACGGTGCCAAGCGGGCCGTCAGGCTTGTCGCCGGGAGCGTAACCTTGGGCAACGCTACCGAGATGCCGATCGCGGCAACGACGCCCAGGATCGCGACGGCCCAGAGTGTGAGGCGCCAGTCGACGCCGCCGATCAAGTTGCCCAGAGGCATGCCCAGCGCGGTTGACAAGGTCAGCCCACCGATGACCAGCGCCATGGCACGTCCCCGCCGTTCGGCAGGCATGATCGCGACAGCCGCGCTCGACGCGGTGGCCGTGATGGTGGCCGCCCCGACTGCGGTGAGAATCCGGGCCAGCCACGCCAGCAGGTAGGTCGGGCTGAGTGCGGTCACGACGTTGCCGACGACGAACACGATCAGCACCAGCTGCAAAGCCTTGCGACGATCCAGTGGGCTCAACAGCCAACTCAGAACCGGCGCAGCGACAGCCAGCGTCAACGCGAACACGGTCACCAACTGGCCAGCGGCCGGCAGACCTATCTTAAGGTCGGCGGCAATGGCCGGCAGGAGACCGGCTATCACGAACGCGTCGGTGCCGACCGCGAAGGTGGCCAGCGCCAGCGGAAGTAGCGGTCCGAGGAGGCGACCGGACCCCTTCGGTCCTGACCCGGTGGTCTCGGTGCGATTCAATCGTGGTTACCTGCCTGTTGGGACAGGCTGAACTCCACGCCCTGGTCATCGGTGCAGTGGGCGTAGGCACCAGACGGGATATTGACCGGATCTTCTGCTGTGCCTCCGAGTTCGCGTACCCGAGCGACAGCGGCGGTGATGTCGTCGACGGCGAAGAAGATGCGCGGGTGTCGTGACGAATCATCGTGCGGCGATCCGCCCATGGGCTCGGGTCCCTGGATCATCGAGTAACCCGGGAAGTTGCCCTCATAGAACGTCCAGCCGAACAGCGAGCCCCAGAACCGCTGGGTTGCTTCGATGTTCCTGCTTGGCAGCTCAAAGTAGGTGACCTGCCCACTCATGGCCTATCCCTTCTGCATGTCAGTCCTTCTGACATACACGCTATGTCATACTACTGACATGATGCAAGAAGAGGCCGTTGGCGACCTTGACCAGTCGGTGGGCTACGTCCTCAAGCAGGTGCAAGCATCACTGCACACCGCGATGGATGAGGTGCTGCGTCCACTGGGTCTCACCGTTGCCCAATACGCATGCCTCGAACTGCTCGGCCAGCATCCGGGACTGTCCAACTCCGAACTCGCCCGCCGAGCCTTCGTCACGCGCCAGTCGATGAACGTCGTCCTTCGCCGGCTACAAGAGCGGGGCCTGCTCACCCGGCCTGCTCACGCCGCTCATGGGCGTGCACTGCCAACCGAGCTCACCGGAGCCGGACAATCGACGCTGCACGAGGCCAGTGTCGCCGTGCGCGCCGTCGAACGGCAGATCTTCGCGCCGTTGTCGCAGGAGCGGCAGCGCCGGCTACGCGAGGACCTTGCCTCCTGCGCAGCCTCTGCGGTCGCAAACCAGCCCGTCACACAGCCCTGAGAACCAGAACGTCACGCACCCGCTGTCGAAACTCGCCGACACGCCCCCGCCCTGGATCTCGGGCGGTGTCGAAGTGATCGGCATTCGGTGTCGTACGGCACCGACACAGCCAACCAGGTCCCTCGCCGCCGCGTGGGACGGCAGCGTCTTCACCGTGACCAAGTTCGACCGGGTCCCCCGCAACATGGCCGAGGCCAACGAGATCCTCACCAGCCTGCCCGGCGCTTCGTCCGCCGGTCATATGCCGAGGGCGAGGCGTCCCTGGCCGACCTGGCCACCGTGTACAGCGTCGGACGCTCCACCGTCCACCGCATCATCCACGGGCCAGTGACCTCCAGGTAGAGCGGTCACTCGATGAGCAGGCGGCTGTTGCCGCCGCCGCTGGGCGCCGACGCCGTCGAACGTACGGCCGGCCGAGCCGCCGTTGATCGTGATCGCCGCGTCCGCCCGCGCGGGAGCGATGCCCACCAGGGATAGCCCGGCGGCCAGCAGGGCGAGCACGAGCGCCGGGGCCGGGCGCGGCGTGTTGTGCCGGACTGGCATGTCAATCTCTTGGATATGGGTGGGGATGCCGGGACCTGCCATCCGCACCTCAGGCGCCGTTAGCGGTGGAGACACCGAGAGCGGGTGACGGCCGCGCCGAAGGATCCGTCCCTGAACGGCGCGGCCCCTGCCATCCACCACCGGACTCCGGCAGGAGGAGGCCGCCCGGGAGTCATTCTGAAAACCGCGCCTACCCCTGTCAAGGCCCGGGAAGCGAATCGGTTCGATACGATCGAAAATCGTCCGTCGATGTTCAAGGAGTTTCGGGGCCATTGGAAGCAGCGCGGCCAGGGACTGGGGAAAGGTTGGATCGCAACCTCATGGCTTTCTGGGAGCCTCGGCGTCGTCCAGGTGTAGCACGCTTGTTGCCCTGAAACTTTCAGGATGTTTCCGGGGGAACGATTCGATACGTGCCAGCAAGCGGGGCATGGGTCGCCGCTCGTCCGGACAGAGGAGCGGGCCACGCCTTGACGGGACCTGCACGCCTCGTATTTGCTCCGTCGCACCACCACCCATCGGCGGAGGGTAGGCGCGGCGAAGCGATGTTAACGATCACACGATTCTTCCCGTCACGCCCTTCAACCGCCACCAGGTCTGCACGGATGAGAGGACTGATCAAACCTCATGTTAACGCTAACCGAGGCCCTTGCACCGCCCCTCTCGGCGGTGCCACAGGCAGGTGAGTGATGTTGCGGCGTAAATCCCTCTTCGCCGCTGTCATGGTCGCGGCGCTTCTCGTGGTGGCCACCGGTGGTACGGCGCTGAGCAGCAGCGAAACCACGTCACGCGCGGCGAGCGCCGCCGCGGCGACGGCAGGATGCGGCAAGACTCCAACGCTCAGAAGTGGCACGCAGACGATTCAGAGCGGCGGCGGGACTCGCTCCTTCATCTTGAGAATTCCCGACAACTACAACAACAACAACCCCTACCGGTTGATCTTCGGGTTCCACTGGAACGGCGGCACCGCCAACGACGTCGACTCGGGCGGGAGCAGCGGATTCACCTGGTCTTACTACGGGCTCAGGCAACTGGCGAACAACACCGCGATCTTCGTCGCCCCCCAGGGCCTGAACAACGGCTGGGCCAATTCCGGCGGCCAAGACCTGACCTTCGTCGACGACATGATCAGGCTGATCGAAGCAGACCTGTGTGTCGACACCACGCAGCTGTTCGCCGGAGGTTTCAGCTACGGCGGCGGCATGAGTTACGCCCTGGCCTGCGCCCGGGCGACGGTCTTCCGCGCGGTCGCGGTCTACGCCGGCGCACAGCTCAGCGGATGCAGCGGCGGCACCCAGCCCATCGCCTACATCGGGCTACACGGCCTCAGGGACAACGTACTTAACATCTCGCAGGGCCGGTCGCTGCGCGACAGGTTCGTCAGGAACAACGGTTGCACTTCCCAAAACCCCCCCGAGCCGGCACAGGGCAGCCTGACGCACATTGTCACCGCCTACTCGGGATGCCGATCCGGATACCCGGTCGTATGGGCGGCGTTCGACGGGGGTCACACCCCCGGTCCAGTGGATGGGTCCACCGCCGACGACGGCGCACGGACCTGGACCAAGGGAGTGGTGTGGAACTTCTTCAACCAGTTCCAGAGCACGAACGACACCACTCCGCCGACCACGCCGGGCACTCCCGCCGTCTCCAACGTGACCGCTACCAGCGCCACCCTGACCTGGACGGCATCCACCGACCAGGGCGGCTCCGGCCTGGCGGGTTACAACGTCTACCGCGTAACGGGCGCCCCCACCGACCCGCTACTCGGCCAGTCCACCACCAACTCGATCACCCTGACCGGGCTGACCGCCAACACCCAATACCAGGTCTACGTACGAGCACGGGACGGCGCGGGCAACCTGTCGGCCAACTCCGCGTTCGTCACGTTCACCACGGCCTCCACCGGCGGCGACACCACACCACCGACCGCCCCGGCCGGGCTGGCGGCCTCCGGCACCACCGCCGGCAGCACCAACCTGTCCTGGACCGCTTCCACTGACGACGTCGGGGTGACCGGCTATGACATCCTGCGCGCACCCGGAGCCACCGGCGGCACCTTCGCCCAGGTCGGCACCTCGGCCACGACCTCGTTCAGCGACACGGGCCTGACCCCGAGCACCACCTACCGCTACCAGGTCCGTGCGCGGGATGCCGCCGGCAACCTCTCGCCGGTGTCCGACACGGTCCAGGTCACCACCAGCGGCGGCACCACCGGAACCTGCACGGCCACGCCGACCGTGCAGACCCAGTGGGGCACCGGCTATGTGATTCAGCCGCTGACCATCACCAATACCAGTACCTCGACGATCACCAGTTGGACGGTCACCTTCACGCTCCCGGCCGGGCACGCGCTGACCGGCTCGTGGAACGCCACCGTCACCACCAGCGGGCAGACCGTCACGGCCAAGAACGTGAGCTTCAACGGCACGGTGGCCCCCGGAGCCAGCACCACCACCTTCGGCTTCCAGGCCAGCCGTCCCGACGGCAACACGGCCCTGCCATCCGGATACACCTGCACCAGCGCGTAACCGACATTCGAGGCCGCCCACACCGGCACCCGCCGGTGTGGGCGGCCCCATCGCGAGCAGCGCGGCGTTGCCGCTGAAGCGCGAATGCTCGGTACTCTGTGTACTGGCCCAGTCACGCCCGATGTCCTGCTCGGCAGGGCGATAGTGCAGGTCGGCGCACATGTCGGCGATCAGCCTGAGAGCACCGAGCGAACGGCCCGGTCATCGACGACGCCGTTGCCACAGGCAATGAACAGTAGAAGCCGCCTATCGGCTAGGAAGCGATCGCGGCAGTCCGAACGATGGGAGCACGCTGTTGTCGAAGCGGGTCATGGCGCAGATCCGGTCGCCGGTGAGGGTGAGGACGAACAGGCCGGTCCCGTGGCGGATGCCGGTCGGGGCGCGCAGATAGGCCCCGAACGCCGGCTGACCATTGGCTCGCGTCGGCACGAGGTCAACCCTCCGGCCCGAGCCGAAGATGCTGGCGAAGAGACGAGCCACGACGTCGCGGCCTTGGTATTCGAGCGGCATCGGCGGCATCGAGATGAAGACATCGTCGGTGAGCAAGGCGACCAGCGCGTCCGGGTCCCCGGACTCGTAGGCGCGGACGAACTTCGCCACGAGCGCCTGCTCGGAGGGTGAGTCGAGAGCGGGAGCCGGTTCGCGGTCGGCGGCCGCCGACTGGCTGCGTCGCAGGCCGGCGCGGGCCCGCTTGAGGGCACTGTTGACCGACTCGACGGTCGAGTCGAGCATATCGGCCACCTCGCTCGCGCGGAATCCGAGGACGTCGCGCAAGATCAAGACGGCGACCTGGCGAGGCGGCAGGACCTGAAGAGCGGTCACGAAGGCCAGCGAGATGGATTCGGCCTGCTCATACCGAGCCTCGGGGCCAAGCAGCACATCGATCGCCCCCTCGAGGAGGGCGTCGGGAAATGGCTCGAGCCACACGACTCCGCCGAGCCGGGTCGGCTCGGGCGGTTCAACATTGGGCACGTCCCACTCTTTGGCGGGGCGTCGGCTGGCCGACCGACGCGCGTCGAGGCACCGGGTGGTGGCGATCCGGTAGAGCCAGGTGCGGATGGAGGCGCGCCCCTCGAACCCGCCGAGGCCTCGCCAGGCGGCCAGCAGGGTGTCCTGGAGGGCGTCCTCGGCGTCCTGGAAGGATCCGAGCATCCGGTAGCAGTGCACCTGCAGCTCGCCGCGGTGCGGCTCGGTCAGCGCCCGGAACGCCTCGCCGTCCCCAGCCCGCGCCCTTGACATCAGGTCGGCTGTCACCAACTCCACTCTGGCCACCTCTCTCCCGCACATTGTTCGTACTTCCCTTCTGTATGGACGCCGGCCGAGGGGCGAACTGGGCGGTTGGCCGGCGCCCACTTTCCCGACATCGCGGCGTCTACATCATCGACGGCTCTGACGATCCGCACGTCGGCGGATGACGATCAGGCAGCCACGCCCAGATGAGTTTCAGCCGTCGGTCTCAACTCACGATGTGGGGCAGGTACGCCCCCCAGGCACAGAGAGGAACCAGAGATGATGCTGAAGGACAAGGTTGCGGTGATTTATGGCGCCGGAGGCGGGATCGGCGGCGCTGTTGCACGCGCCTTTGCTTCCGAGGGCGCCAGGGTCTTTCTCACCGGGCATCAGCTGGCATCGGTCGAGGTTGTCGCCAAGGACATCGTTGCCGCCGGCGGATCCGCCGAGGCGGCCCAGGTCGACGCTCTCGACGAGCAGGCTGTGGACAGGCATCTGCAGTCGATGATCGCCAAGGCAGGCCGCGTCGACATTTCGTTCAACGCGGTAGGCATTCCGAGTCCTTACAATGCGGGGATTCTGGGGGTCCCGCTGACCGACCTGGATGCCGGGCAGTTTTCCCTGCCGGTCACAACCTTGGTCAACTCGTACTTCCTGACCGCACGCCTGGCCGCGCGGCACATGGTTGCGAACAAATCGGGGGTGATCATGACTGTCACCGCAGTCCACTCCCGGGCGGGCATCCCCTTGGTGGGGGGCTACGGTCCTGCGCAGGCCGCCAAGGAGGCGCTCACGCGAGACCTGTCGGCCGAACTCGCACCTCAGGGCATTCGCGTGGTCGGCCTGCGACCATACGCCATGCCGGAGACACGCACGATCAAGGAAGCCTTCGAGCCTCGCGCCGAGGCATCAGGAATGACCTGGGAACAGTGGCAAGAGTTCCTCGCAAGCACGACCCACACACGACGGCTCATGACGCTCGAGGAGACGACGAACATGGCGGTCTTCATGGCTTCCGACAAGGCGGGCGGGATGACCGGAACCACCGTCAACTTGACCATGGGAAGGGTCGACGACTAAGGACTGTCTCATAAGTTGATCACAGCCACTCGTTGATGGCGGCGATGGTCCCGGTGGTCTCGTAGCGGACGGCGAGCTTGTCGTACCTGGTCGCGACGGCCCGGTGGCGCTTGAGCCGATTGATGCCACATTCCACGGCGTAGCGCTCACGGTAGTCGATCTTGCAGAAACTGGGCGGCCGGCCGCCTCGGTTGCCCCGGTTCTTGCGGTGGCGGATCTGATCGGACTTCTCCGGGATTGTGCACGCGATGCCGCGCCTACGCAGGTAGGCACGGTTGGCGCGCGAGCCGTACGCCTTATCGGCACGGACCCTGTCAGGGCGCTTGCGTGGGCGTCCCGGCCCCAGTCGGGGCACACTGATCCGCTCCAGCACGGGCTGGAACTGGGGAGAATCCCCGCGTTGAGCAGCAGCGATGATCAGCGATAACAGCGTCTGGCCCTGCTCCACGGCCAGATGAAGCTTGGTGGTCAACCCGCCCCGAGAGCGGCCCAGCCCGCGTCGCCCTACAGGGAGAGCACCGCCTCGTGCTCAGCGACTACGACTACCTTCGAGACCAGAGGTCAGCCAGCGCATTTGACGCGCAAGCGGCATTTAAGGCACGCGAGATCAGCGCAGTCCGCTGGGTGCTGGCAGTTCCACAAGTATGGATTTTCAAGCCACCGAGCACGATCGCGCTGCGAGCTGTGTCGAATCATCCCCTCCGTGAGGGAGAGCAGGAGGTGATCACCTGGATGAGCCTCGATCAAACGGACGGTGTCGACTACGGTCGCGTGGCCTATGCACGTCGACCCGACGGGGGGAACCCGTCTTCGAAGACCCAGAGCTGTTCGACGTTGGCATCCGTCCACGCGACGTAATGCCGGGTTACACGCTTCTACAGGCGTTTCTGAACGACGACCACCCCTAGCCGGGGAGGGCCGCCCTCGAGAGGACGGCCTCTGACCATCTTCAACTCTCTGACCAAAGACAGGTTGAGATCGGTCACCGACCGCGTACGCTCTGGCTGTCGGTGATGCGGAGTGTTGCGGTGCTGATTTGCACTGTTGAAGCCAATACACACATCTCCAGACCAGGCGCGCGGTCGGAGGGAAGTCAGTTCACGCAGTCCTGGTTCTTGAGGGCGAGGCCGAGTTGCTCGACCCGGTCCCGTTGGTTGACGCCGAAGTAGTAGTACGCCTTTTGGTTGCCGGGCACGGTGACGTAGTAGCCGCTCGGCTCCTCTTTGACGCCGGGGTAGGCCTTCTTGACCTGGCGGAGGGTGGAGCCGACGCTGATGCCCTTGGGGGTGCGCACCCCGGCCGGCGCGAAGATGACGGCGACACCGCGCTTCTTGGAGATGTAGAGCCCCACCTCGTTGCGGGCGTTGCGGTGGGCCTTGTAGTCCCAGCCGGAGCAGTAGTCGCGCCACTTGAGCACGATCTTGCCGGTGGCCTTGGCCTGCTTGGCGGTCATCCCCAGCTTGATGCCGCCGTAGCCGTACGGGCCGAAGGCGCCCGACGTGGCGGCGACGGCTCCTGCCGGGCTCGCGATCACCAGCGTCGCGCTGGCGACCGCCAATGCCGCTACCAGTCGAGTCATGTTCATCCCCATCGCCCCGTTTCTCCAGCAGTTTGTTGATATGCCCCTCTCTGAGACGCCGCCCGCCGGTGGATAGTTCGCTGCCAGCCGACTCAGCGGTTGAGCAGGTCCCACATCCCCTTGGTGATCACGGCGGGGATGCGGGAGCGCGTCGCCCGTCAGCGGCCATCTCGCCGCCCTACTGCGGGTCCGCGAACGCCTACGCGGCATCGAGTACACATATGCGTGTTCATCGGCACGTGCTTGCCCGCTGGATCCCCGGCCGCTTCGACGGTGCATGACTACTCAGTCAGGCTCATCGCCGTGAAGGACAACTGCTCGTTCGGATCCCGCCTGGGCGTGTGCTACCAGCGCAACCGCATCAGGGAACGATCGCCATTCTGGGTCGACATCAAGCTGGCCGGGCAATCCAGACCTGTGAGCGGAGCACCCGGGGTCGTGGTGACCAACCCGTTCCCGGACGAGGTGCTGGACTCCAACGACTGCACCGTGGACGGCATCGGACCCGAACATCGTGGGCCCGCCGGGACCAGGAAACTGATCAGATGATGGGTGGGGCGGCGACACACCGCCCCACCCCCGCCCCCTACCGGAAGACTGAAGCAGAACGACGATGAGCCAGTATTTCGACGCCTACACGGACGCGCACTCCTACCTCCCCGAACAGGCGTGCCTCACCTGGATCAGGACCGACGACCTGGAACAGGTCATCCACGCGTTGGGTGCCGATCCGGCCGAGGCGTCGGAGGAAACCTGGACCGACCTGATCGACGAGGACTCCGGCGAGGACGTGCTCGCCGCGCGGTACGGCAGTTGGACGCTCCTCATGGAGCCGTTCACCTGTCACGGCATGAATGAGCCGGTCCTGAGCGCGGGCCAGGAGGTCTACGGCCTCCGGTGGACCGTAAACCACGACGTCGTCGTCTCTTACGCACGCGCGGGCGAGATCGTCAGCGCCTTCGATCCCCTGGACCTCGAAGGCGCGGAACGGGCCTGGGCCAACCGGGTGAGCGAGGACGAATGGCGGCGGGACTGGCTGGCCGCTGCGCTGGCCCAGGGGGAGGAGCTCTCAGGTCTCCGCCTGGACCGTGCCTGGCTGGCCCGCCCGCATCTTGCCTTCACGCCCGCACCCGTCCAGAGGCGGCCGCCGCTCCGGCTGGACGCGGACATGAGGGCTGCCGTGGCTGGGGACGCGCGGCTCGCGGCCATCGTTGCCGATCCCGCCGAGGACATCCTGCCAGAGGTCATCGCCTATGCCGCCGAGCTCGTGGTCGCCACGACCGGCCTCGACGATCCCCTCGTCGAGGAGGCCCTGCGCCTGATCGCCGAGCGCGAGTGGAACTCCGAACGCGCCCGGGCAGCGGGCCGTGAGCTGCACACGCTCAGCCGGAGTCTGCAGGAGCAGGCCCGGGCCGTCTTCGACGGGACGGGCGGCATGCATCCCGGCCACGACACCGAGCACGGCCGGCTGCTCCTGCAAGACAAGGCCGCCCAGACCCTGATGTGCCCCCTGGGAACGAGCCGCCCCCTCCCAACCGTGGCAAGGGAAACTGCCCGGCTGGCGGGACTCACCCATCTGGACGAGGACGACGACGAGCGCCAGCGAGTGCTGTACGCGGTCGCGTACTACGTGGACATGGACGACAACTGGCTATAGCCACAAGCTGGTCGTGCGCGGGCATGAGGTGGCGGCCGTTGTGCGCGATCTCGAGAGATACGCGCATCTGGCGGCGGTGGCCAAGGGCGTCTCCGTCGCTTCGGCGGGCCGGGGGCAGCCGAGACGGGGTCCGGTTCCGTATTCCTGCGGTCGTGAGGCTGCTGGAGGCCGTGGATGACCCCGAAGCAGTGTCTGACCTGGGGGAGTGCGGTCAAGATCATCCCGCATATATCCCGTGATCATGGTCCTATGGCTGCATGCGCGGCTGTCCATCAAACCCGGACGGGTTTAGAAGTGATCACGTTGAAGGCTTCTTATCACTGACAGTAGATGTCAGTAGAGATCGTTAGCGTTGGGCCGTGAACACCAACAGCTTCGACTTCTTCGTAGGCACCTGGACCTCCAAGCAGCGGCGCCTGCGTGAAGTGCTCGCCGGCAGCGCCGAGTGGTACGAGTTCACCGGGACCACTGAATGCTGGAACGTCCTCGATGGCGCGGGGAACTTCGATGAGGTTACATTCCCGGAACTGGGATCCGGCGGTGTGACGCTGCGCCTCTACGACAGGACACGCGACGAATGGTCTCTCTACTGGGCCGGCAGCAAGACCGGCCTGTTGTCCCTGCCACCCGTCGTCGGCCGTTTCGGGGACGACGGGCGCGGCGTCTTCACTGCGGACGAACTCTACGACGGCAAGCAGATCAAGGTGCGATATCTGTGGTCCCAGATCACTGCGGTCTCCTGCCGGTGGGAGCAGGCGTTCTCCACCGATCAGGGCGCGACATGGGAAACGAACTGGATCGCGGACTTCTCGCGCATTGATTAGCGTCGGGTTCACGGTGAATTCCGGGATGATCGTTTACATCAGAAAGTGCTCCTGTGTTGCTTCTTTTCAGAATGGCAGGGGATGGACATATCATCGGTAACGGTCGGCGGTGCACCATCAACTACGTGATCTCGCGTCCCTGTCAAAGCACTGCACCAGCCCTGCCGCAAAGCGGTTCTTCGAAGTTAAGCGGGGTTGAGATATCCACGGCCGCGGCGGGTGGTGGCACATCGGGTGCGTAGACGCTGATTCTCGGGATTGCGGAAGCCGTAGGCGTCTCGGGCGGTGGTCTTGATGACGCGGTTGGTGCCTTCGGAGTCGGCGTTGGTGATGCCGGTCTGGATGAAGGCCAGGATCTCGGGCCACCAGGTCTCGATGGTGGTGGCCAGGCGTTCGAGTTCGGGCAGGCCGGAGGCGGCGCAGCGGTCGTAGAAGCGATACAGCCGGTCGGCGATGACGCTCCGGTCGGGGTGAGTGCGGCCAGGGCGAGCAGGTCCAGAAGATCTTCCTTGGCGTTCCACGCGGTCAGAATCGGTCTGCCCAGCCGTGCGGGCAGGGCATGCAGGTCATCGACCATCGGATCCAGTTGAGAGCCGTGCATCCGGGCTGCGGAGCCGGTTGCGCAGTTCCCACTCGCGGTAGCCTTTGCGCCCGCGTCGGCCGCGGATCTGGACGGTGACACGGCGGCGGACCTCGGTGAGGGCCTGGTTGGCCAACTGCACGATGTGGAAGTGGTCGACCACCAGCGTGGCCTGCGGTAGCACGGCGCGTACGGCGGCTTTGAAGATGGTGCACATATCGATCGCGACGAAGGCCACCTGCTGCCGCCAAGCCGGGTCACGCTGGTTGAGCCAGCCGGTCACGGCGGCGATGGTGCGGCCCTCGACCTGGCCGAGCAGGCCCTGCTCGCCGGACAGATCCACGAACCCGGTGTGCCAGCGATCCACCGCCGCCGTCCACGTGCCGGTGGCCTCGTCCAGCATCCAGCGCGGCCGGCCGCGGCGGACTTCATCGATGCCCAGCACGGTGACGAGCTCGGGCTGGGCGGGCAGGACCCGATGAGCGTGCTCGGTGAAAGCGGCCGAGACGATCGGCCAGGACACCCCGTGATCCCGCGCCGAATGGATCACCGTTCGCCCGCCATCTCCCACGGCGGCACCGCTGGCTTGGCGTAATCGCCGAGTCAGCCGGGAGCGTGCGGGGATCTGCGGCACCTGTTCGGTGAATGTCTGGCGCGGGCAAGACGCCTGGTCACAGCGCCAGCGGCGTTTGCGCCAGCGCAACGTACACCGCCGCCCGCCGACCGGCAGGTCACGCGGGCGGGTGGTCACCCATTCCTTCATCCGGACTGCGGCGACCCCGCACTGCGGGCAGAATCTGGCCCGTTCATCGTCGGTGGCCAGGTGCACCACCGGCCCATCCTGTGGCTCCTCGCCTGCGGCGACGACCCTGGTGACGGTCACCCCGTCCAGGCCGAGCAGCAGCGTCGTATCGTTGATCATGCTCGTGGCTTCTCTGTTGTGATCTTCTTGCCTCGACAACAAGAAGGATCACTGAGAGCCACGAGCTCTCTCAAGCCTCCTGGGCCCGGCGGGACCTCAAACCCTGATCAAGTTCGAAGAGCCCGAATGGGGTGCGCCTCTCGTGTGGACGATCTCACGCAGGCGGGGGCGACGTGACTGTGAGAGCTCCACACGTTGATCGGAGGATGCTCTCCGCGCACGCGGGACTTTGCTACCCGGCTTGGGCGCAGGCTTGCACGGCGCCGTGCAGGTCCGGATGGATGAACTTGTATCCGGCCTGCGTCAGCCGTGCGGGGACGACCCGTCGGCCGCCCAGGATGATGTCGGCGCCGGCTCCGACGAACAAGCGCGCCAGCACGGCCGGCGTCGGCCTCGGCGGATCCGCCTGCACTACCCCGGCCAGTGTCTCGGAGAACTGCCGGCTCTGTACCTCCTGGGGCGCGACCAGGTTGTAGGCGCCGCGCCAGTGTTCTTCAGCCAGGGCGTGGGCGACGAAGTTCACGACATCGGCAAGATGGATCCACGGCAGCCATTGCGTCCCGGGCGCGAAGTAGGCGGCCTTGCCATTGCGCGCCTGCTGAAGCTGGTACGGAAGTCCGCCGCCGTCCGCGGACAGCACGTATCCCATCCGCAGGAGCACCACCCGGGTGGAAGGTGCGACCTGCGATGCCTCGGTTTCCCACGCCAGCGACCCCGGTGCGTGCCGGCCCTGCAGTGGTGCCGTGTCCTCCTCGACCACCTCGTCTGAGGGTGGGCCGAATCCGTAGACACCAACAGATGAGGCATTGATGAGCAGGCGGGGCGGTCGTGCGGCCGAGCGCAGGACCGCGGCCAGGTGGCGGGTTCCCTCCACCCGCTGGCGGGTCACCTTTCGGAAGTATCTGCGTCCGGTGAAGGGGCGGAACAGCGGTGCGCCGGCGAGGTTCACCACGGCGTCGACCGATGTCAGTAAGCGTGCCCAGTCGCCCTCGTGCTCCTGCTGGTAGGCCACGTAATCGGCGGCGCCGGGGATGGCGTTACGGGCACGGCCGGGGTCACGGGCCAGCACCACGACCTCATGGTGGCGCGTGATCAAGTCCGCGACAACCGCGCGCCCGACCAGCCCGGTCGCGCCGGTGACAGCAATGCGGTCACCCATGACGGCTCCCATCGTTCGCTTCCTGATCGCCGGTGGCGAGCACCTTGGGGAGGTGGCTGAGCAACTGGTCGTGCCAGTCCAACTCGGCACCCAGGCGCCGCAGACTGTGGTCGAATATCAGCCGTTCGAGGTCGGTGAGATAGGGCTCGGCCTGATCGCGCAGGCGCAGCTGTGATTGCCGCTGGTGTTCCAGCGAGTCTCGGCGTTCCTGTACCGCGGCGAGTACAGAGTCGGCGGCCATGTCCTGCGCGTGCGTCAGCGCGAGATCGACCGGGTCGGGACGAAGCCGGGCGTCGCGAAGCGCCGCGGATCGATGGATTTCCAGCTCGTGACGGCCCTCCTGGGTGATCTCGTACACGGTGCGCTCGGGGTGTCCTCCCGGACGCTCGGTACGCACTTGCTGTACCAGCCCTTCAGCCGTCATCCGCCGCAGCCCGCCGTACAGGGAGCCGGGCTTGACGTCGGTCCACACGTCGATGTGGTCGAGCTGCGCCGCCCGGCGGATCTGGTGGCCGTGCATCGGGCCTTTGCGGGCCAGTTCGCCGAGAATGAACAATCTGATCGAACTCACGAGACTAGTCAAACACGAGTAGTTGCACATGAGCAACAGCCATGCCTTGAACGTGGACGACGGATCCCGCCGGACCGCTGAGGAGTCAGCGGCTCCGCACGCGCTGCGCCACCACAACCCGCAAGAACCGCAGGTACCTTAACCCCGCCTAACTTCGAAGAGCCCGCAAAGCCACCTGACACGGAGCAACGACTTGGTTGCCGCCTACGCTTGATCATCATCGACAGTAGGCAGCCGTAGCCTCGGCCGCTGGCTCGCCCGGGCGCGGGAAAGCACGGACGACAACGTCACTCCCGTGACAGTAGCTTCACGCAGAGTGAAACTACTTCGGAGTTGCGGCGGCTGTAGAGACGCGGCCTGTTGTCGACCGGCCGCGACTCGTGCCGTACTGCTCGGCGGGCTGTTGGCCGGAGCCATCGGTGCCGGCTGCCTCCTCTGCTACGAAGCCATCGTTACCGCGACCTACGGGCCGTTCCATGCCGGAGATCCCGGAAAGTCGCACGCCAACGCCAATGCAGACGCCGTCCCGGCCGGCCTATTCCGGTTCGGCGTCGTCCTGTGCACCGCACTCGGATCCGTCCTTGCGGTAGGTGTTGTGCGTCGACCCGCCCGGCCGCGGCAGACCTTCGTCCGGGTCGCACTCGCGCTGACCACGGTCTGGTTCGCGCTCCAGCTTGCTGCGAGCCACACGACTACATCGGCCAGGCTCCTGCTCGCGGGTGATCATGTACGGGCAGCGGCGATCGTCATACCGGGCCTGACGTGGGCGATCCGGAGAGCGCCGCGACATCTCCAGCTGTCGCACGCGGCTGAGAAGCGTGCGTAGGTGCCTCCACACCACCGTGGTCGGTTCGCTAACGACACCCGCGCCGGAAGATCTCGACGAAATTCTTGTGGGCGGTGTCGGATCGGGTCGGGGGTGTTCGTAGTGGGGGTGAGAGGCCGCCCAGGAGGGGCGCCCCGACGGAGCCGAGAAGGACGTTCCTCATGACTACCTTGACGGAGCCGGGCACAGTCA